>CAZVRZ010000030.1:0-40662 GCA_964629965.1 uncultured Anaerolineaceae bacterium | reverse complement strand
CCTGTTTCTTTCACAGATTTTTCGCATGGTTATCCGCAACTTGTCCGGTAGTGAAGTTCTTTTCATCAAGTTGAAGAGAGTGGTGGAATATGAGCAAGGTTGTTATGTATCGCGGTGAGAATGCAATTAGCCCGATTGTTGGGCATTGAAACGAGGCCCCAATGTACAAAGTTTTTTGGACGAATCTGGTAAGGGTCGTTGGCTGGACGGAGAAACATACAGGCGCCTACTTATTGATCATATTTTTGTTATCCCTGGCGCTGCGATTAGGTTATGTTTGTTTTATTTTGGGAATCAACACGCCGCCCACATTGGATGGTATTTCATACAACTTGCTGGCAAAAAGAATGCTTTTAGGCGAAGGGTATGTGAATGATTGGAGCGAGCCAACTGCTTTTCGTCCACCGATCTACCCGTTATTTTTGGCTTCGATTTACGCCTTGACGAATTATAGCCTGGCAGCTGCCCGTATCGTGCAAGTTTTACTAAGCGCGCTAACCGTTCTTTGTTTATATGGGATCGCTCGGCTAGTATTTAATGCGAAGATAGCTTTTATATCTTCCCTTGGTTGGGCAATATACCCCCTGACCATTTACCTGAGTGGTGAATTCTATACAGAATCTTTAGCCTTTTTCCTGGAGTTCGCCTCTGTATTATTACTATATAGAGCGATCACTGATCATCGCTGGTTGCTTACACTGGTATCGGGGATACTATTTGGTATGACCAGTCTGACCCATCCCAATTCGGCTTTGTGGGCGCCTGTGTTTGTGGTATGGATCTTTTTCTTCGGCGTTTTCAAAAAACCATTACTTAATGCAGCCTTGTTTTGTGCAGGAATTGGCATCATCCTTACACCCTGGGTGATACGAAACTATATGGTTTTCCATTCGTTTGTGCCTCTATCTTCCCTGGCTGGGGCCGGTTTATGGACCGGGAATAACGATCTGGCAAGGGGAGGAGGGGTTTATCTGGAGAAAAAAAACTGGCCAGATGATGATTACCCTGAGCGTATGTGGTTCGGTTGGGATGGTATGAATGAAGTGCAGAGTAGCCAGAAATTTACTCAACTTGCCCTGACTTGGATTAAAGAGAATCCAGATAAATTTCTTCGACTGGTGCCAAATAAATTGTTCCGTTTGTGGTCTCCACTTTCCTTGGGAGTGCAGGATCAACGCCGAATAAACCCGAAGCTGGTTGCCCTAGCTGGCCCACCCTATCTGGTATTCTTAAGCCTGGCATTGATTGGCCTGTGGATCTTCCGAAAAAAATGGCTATTGGCTTTCCCGCTGCTTGGCATTCCTTTGGTAATTAGTTTTTCATCTGTTCTGACATATGGCTCGACGCGCTATGGCATCCCGATGATCTTGATAGTCATTATGTACGCCTCAGCCGGCTTACTTTATCTGCTAGAAAAGTTTATTCCAACCGGAAATGAACTGGCTACACCCGACGACGGAAATGATGCCTAACCATAAGCCAGTTCCATTGAATGACCTCAAGCGCCAGTATTTGCAGAATCAGATCCTTTTGAATCAGGCTGTGCAGCGCGTCATGCAAAGCGCCTGGTATATCTTGGGGCCCGAGGTAGAGGCTTTTGAATATGAATTTGCAGCTTATTGTGGTGCAACATATTGTGTGGGATTAGCGAATGGGACGGATGCCCTGGAGATTGGGCTGCGTGCCCTGGGGATTGCACCTGGCGACGAAGTGATCACGGTGGCAAACGCGGGTATGTATAGCACAACGGCTATCCGTTCCATAGGCGCCAGTCCGGTTTTTGTGGAAATCGAGCCGGATTCATTGCTCATGGATCCGCATTGCCTCGAGGCTGCGATTACACCGCGCAGTCAGGCCGTAATTTTAACGCATCTATATGGGACTATGGCTAATGTCCCAGAGATTCTCAAGATTGTCAAACAACATGGACTTCCCCTGATAGAGGACTGCGCCCAGGCGCATGGAGCAGTATGGGAAGGCAAGAAGGCTGGAATCTGGGGAGATATTGGTTGTTTTAGTTTTTATCCTACCAAGAATTTGGGAGCGGTGGGGGATGGGGGAGCAATTGTCACTTCGGATGGCAACCTGGCTGCAAAAGTTCGCTTACTCAGGCAGTATGGTTGGACTCGGAAGTACGAGTCATCCCTGGCAGGCGGGCGAAACAGTCGGTTGGATGAGATGCAAGCGGCTGTATTACGTGCTAAGCTGCCTCTCCTGGACCAATGGAATGCAGCTCGCCGGGCAGTAGCGCAAGCCTATGAAGTCAACCTTCATGGAACGAATCTACGTTTGCCTGTCATAAGAGGAGATGCTAGCGTTGCCCATCTTTATGTGGTGCGCCATCCAGAGCGAGACCGTTTACTTCACACGCTAAAGGAGCAGGGTATCGGCTGCGATGTCCATTATCCAATCCCTGATCACTTGCAGCATTCTTGCGCTGACTTGGGATTCCGAACAGGATATCTTCCACGGACCGAGGAAGCTGCTCAGCAGGTATTGTCATTGCCATGTTTTGCGGAATTGACTTTGCCTGAGGTAGAACAAGTCACCGATGTTCTTCAACAAGAGTTGGCAACACTGGGGCGAGGTCACTGAGAGGTCGCCATGGGATATTTTAAACACTCGAACGCCTTGGTAGAAACAGAACATATTGGGGAAGGGACGCGGGTATGGGCATTTGCTCATATCCTGCCTGGCGCAGTAATTGGTAAAGACTGTAATATTTGTGATCAGACCTTCATCGAGAATGATGTTGTACTAGGGGATCGTGTAACGATCAAGTGTGGGGTACAGCTTTGGAATGGTATAACCATTGAAGACGATGTGTTTGTCGGCCCGAATGCCACTTTTACCAACGATCCATTTCCTCGCAGCAAACAGTATATGGATAAACCTGCACGCATAGTTGTCAAGAGAGGCGCTTCGATAGGCGCAAACGCGACCCTCTTGCCGGGAATTACAATTGGCCGGAACGCCATGATTGGCGCGGGCGCCGTTGTTACCAAGGATGTACCGCCCAATGCAGTTGTCGTTGGGAACCCGGCCCGGATTAAAGGATATGTTTCTGAGCCAGCCCACATATCTAAAGAGATTTTTGTTCCCGATCAGCAAACAGCCATTTCGGAGGTTGGCATAGGCGGGGTCAAGGCTTACCAACTGCCATTTATTAAAGATCTAAGGGGCAATTTGAGCTTTGCTCAAACAGAAACGATGCCATTTCTGCCCAAGCGGTATTTTTTGGTGTTTGATGTGCCTGGTAAGGAAGTGCGAGGCGAACATGCGCATAAAACTTTGCACCAATTCCTGGTTTGTGTGAAAGGTTCTTGTGCCATTGTTGTGGATGATGGCCAAAATCGGAAGGAAATCACCCTTGACCGGCCCAACCTGGGTTTGTATCTTCCACCTATGACCTGGGGCATCCAATATAAATATTCTGCGGATGCAGTGCTCCTGGTTCTTGCTTCAGATGTGTATGATCCGGATGACTATATTCGTGATTATGATGAGTTCCTGCATATTCTCAGTGTTTCGTAATGGTTCAAATGTCTCTGGTTTCTATTATCATCCCGGTATATTTCAACGCTTCCAGTCTACCTGCTCTGTCTCGCCGATTGATTTTATTGGCTGATTCAGCGCCTGAAGATCGCTTTGAATTTATTTATGTGGATGATGGTTCGCAAGATGAATCCTATGATGTTTTATGTGCTCTGGCAGCTCAGGATGCAAGAATCCGCGTGATCAAGTTGGTGCGAAACTTTGGCTCAAATGTGGCTATTTTAGCTGGGATGAAATATGCCCAAGGGGATTGTGTCGGATTTATTGCTGCGGATTTGCAGGACCCGCCGGAATTGTTACCGGATATGATCCGCCTATGGGAACAAGGCGCTCCGGTAGTTTTGGCCGTACGTAAAGATCGCCATGGCGATCCGTGGCTAACCCGTCTTTTTGCGGGATGGTTTAATTGGCTGTTCAAGAAATTGGTTTTTAAAGGGTTTTCGCCTCAGGGCATTGGCTTTTTTGTGATTGATCGCCGGGTAACGAATACGCTGTTGGAATGCGAAGAGAGAAATCCCCATTTGATAGGATTAATCCTGTGGGCAGGCTATCCATACCAACTGGTTGAATATGAGCGAGTCGAGCGAGAGCATGGGCAATCCAGATGGACCTTTGGTAAAAAGGTTAAGTATTTTATCGACGCATTTGCCGCTTTTTCTTACTTGCCGCTGCGTATATCTTCCATGCTTGGTTTATCGATTGCAGGTTTAGGGGGAATTTATGCGCTGATAATCATTATCATGCGAGTGTTTAATTTGGTCACTGTGCAGGGATGGGCAACATTGATGGCGGTAGTGCTCATTATATCGGGAGTGCAACTGGTTATGCTGGGCATTATGGGAGAATACTTATGGCGTAACCTTGATGCAACTCGAAAAAGACCCATGTTTATTATTGAACGTATGATCGAATACCCAACCGGACAACATCATGATATTTCGTCAAAAAGCATTAGCCACCATGAAGAAAGAGCGATATCATGAATCCTGAACCACAACCCCGGCTGAGGGATTATCTTAATAATCGTTTTTCTTCTCTCGTTTCTCTCTATGTTCAAAGCCGTGCGGCTGGCATTGGACGGCTTCTGCTAGAGCAATCGTCTCAAGCCCTGTTGTCCTGGCTGCCAACCCCATTAGGCGTTGTCGGGCGGGCTCTTGGATATTCAATTTTATGGCAAAGTCATTCAAATCGAATGGTTTTTATTGAGGATGGAACGCAATTTCTATATATGAGCCAGATCCATTTCGGAAAAGGGGTCTACATAGATCGTCAATGCCGCCTGCATGCCTCGCAGGCAGAAATTTTCTTAGGTGACAATTGTCGGGTGATGTTTGGCTCTTATATCTGTACGTACACATCAGACTCTCGTCCTGGCGAAGGAATTGTTGCCGGTCCGAACTGTTGGTTCGGCATTCATAGCACGGTTAGCTCGGGCCAGGGTGGTATTTTTATGGGCGAAAATGTTCTTATTGGTCCGGGCGCTATCCTTGTAACCGGGAACCATGAATATCGCGCGGGAGGTCAATTGGTTGATAAACGGTATTTTGGCAAACCAATTACCATTGGTAATAATGTATGGATTGGCGCAAATGCTACTATTCTGGGCGGGGTGACCATCGGTGATCATGCGGTT
This sequence comes from uncultured Anaerolineaceae bacterium, assembly GCA_964629965.1. Lineage (GTDB taxonomy): Bacteria > Chloroflexota > Anaerolineae > Anaerolineales > UBA4823 > CAZVRZ01. The sequence goes on along the minus strand of CAZVRZ010000030.1, from coordinate 35,474 downwards.
ATCGCGGCCGGGGCTGTTGTGATCAAGGATGTCGGACAAGGAAAAGTTGTCGGTGGAGTCCCTGCAAAGGAGATAAGCCAGCCTTCCTGACAGGAGTAAACCATGCCCCGAAAAATATTATCCCCCATTTTTTGTCGCCCGGGTTGGTCTTGGGTACGGTTTGTCCGATTTATGAATTTGCTGCTTCGTTAAATAAGACACAATAAGGATAGTCATGCAAACCAATCCTACCTGTTCAGTCGTTATCCCAGTGTATAACAGCCAGGAATCTTTACCTGAATTGATACGTCAGCTGTTGGAAATAATGCCCGCAATTTCATCTGCATTTGAAATTATCCTTGTAAATGATGGCAGCCGAGATCAGAGCTGGTCTGTGATCCAAAACATGGCTCAGCTAGATACACATATACTGGGGATTAACCTGATGAGAAATTATGGGCAGCATAATGCACTGCTGTGCGGGCTGCGTGAAGCCAGGTATGGCATAACAATCACAATGGATGATGATTTACAACATCCGCCAAAAGAAATCCCGCATCTGCTAAAAAAACTCACTGAAGATAGTGACGTAGTTTATGGGGTACCCTATAAACTACCTCATTCTATCTGGCGAAATCTGTTATCGCGCCTTACTAAAATAGCCATGGCTAATGCAATGGGCATTAAAAGTATCAAGGATATCAGTGCATTCCGCGCTCTGCGAACAGATCTCCGGAATGCGTTTGCTAATTATCAAAGCCCCAACGTATTGTTTGATGTATTGCTATCATGGGGAACGACCCAATTTACTGCCGTGAAAGTTGATCTTCAGCCGCGATTCGTCGGAAGATCCAATTACAACTTTTTGAAATTGTTTAATCAAACTATGTTGATTATCACTGGCTTCAGTACAGCCCCATTAAGAATAGCCAGCCTGATTGGTTTTTTCCTCACGATTATCGGCATATTTATATTGTTTTATATCGTGGGGCGCTATCTTATCGAGGGCAGTTTGCCGGGTTTCCCTTTCCTGGCATCAATTATTACTATTTTCTCCGGAGCACAGCTATTTGCCTTAGGAGTTATCGGGGAATACATAGCACGCATTTTTGCCCGTACTATTGAACGCCCTACATATGCAATTAAGGAGTATATAAAAAAGGTTAATGAGCCTGTTACACCTGAATAGCGCTGTTACAATAGGAACGCTACAGCCAGAATACGCCGCTAATATGTACCGATGGATGTGCGACTCGGATATCAGTGAAAATCTGGGGTTGCGTAACAGCCCATCCATGGAACGGACTGTCGAATGGATTGCACATGCTCAAAAAGCCAATGATATGCGTGTGTTTGCGATTTTACTAAACGACGCGCATGTTGGGAATGTGGTTATCGATCGGATAGATGATTTCCTGGCAACAGCCCGCCTCTCAGTTTATATCGGGGAGCCGGTTCATCGCGGTGTAGGAATAGGATTGACCGGAATGTATCTGGCGATTAATCATAGCTTTAATGAATTATCTCTCCATAAAATCTGGCTAATAGTACATGCTCGCAATTTTCGGGCAATCAACGTTTACAACAAACTTGGATTTACTCTTGAAGGCATTTTGCGTGACGAGTTCTTATTGCGTGGCGAACGATTGGCGGCTCTATATATGGGTCTTCTACATTCTGACTTTGAACACTTGGCTGTAGAATGGAGCTAAACTTGGTGAATGTGGTCATTTTACAGCCTTCGTATATCCCCTGGCGCGGTTTTTTTCACCAAATACAAAAAGCCGACATTTTCGTTTTTTATGACGATGTGCAATATGACAAGCACGGCTGGCGAAACCGGAATCGCATTAAAACCCCACAAGGATTGAAATGGTTAACCATTCCTGTACATAGCAAAGGAAATGTGGCGGAACAAATCCCGATAAACCAGATCGAGATATCATGGGAAAAACCATGGAATCAAAGTCATTGGTCGATCATCTATCAATATTACAAAAGTGCACCATATTTTAAGAAATATTCCACCTTTCTTGAATACTACTATCAGCAGAAAAAAGCTTTCCTCGCAGATTTTACAATTGAATTTACAATTGCAATTGCGAATGAATTAGGAATAACTCATACAGAATTTTTACGCTCATCCGAAATAAAAGCTACTGGCACAAAAACTGATCGGTTGTTGCATATTCTAAAATGTGTAGGGGCAACCCATTATATATCCGGCCCATCTGCCAAAAATTATCTTGATGAAAGTAAACTATTGGATGATGGGATCACATTGGAGTATATGGATTATAGCTATCCAGAGTACGAGCAATTGTACCCCCCTTTTGAGCCGTTTGTTTCCATCCTTGATTTACTCTTGATGACAGGCCCGTTAGCTTCCAAATACATTTGGTGACTACACAAGAGCGGTCATTTTACATGAATGTTTCCTCGTACATCTACTCATGACGATAGCTCCACTCTCAAAGTCTTTGCTTATATCCGCAGAAGGGATATGGATAAGCAAATCAAAATCGTCTGTCATGTATCCTGAGGATGGGAATGCTTCTTGCTATCAATTAGAAGACAATTCATATTGGTTTCGCCATCGTAATGAGTGTATCGTTGCAATGATCCAACGATTTCCACCAAAGGGGGCAATTCTGGATGTTGGTGGGGGCAATGGCTATGTTACTCGAGGAATACTTATGGCGGGTTATGCAGCTGCTCTGCTCGAGCCTGGCAAAGTTGGCGCTGCCAATGCCAAACATGTCAGAGGCATCCCTGAGGTGATTAATGCGACCTTTGAGGATGCAGATTTTCCGCCAGAGTCGTTGAGTGCCGTGGGGCTCTTTGATGTTTTGGAACATATTCGGGATGACACGAACTTCTTGAAGGCGATCTGGAATACACTTAAACCGGATGGACTTATATATGTTACAGTACCTGCGCATCAATACCTTTGGTCCGAAAGCGATGTTTATGCAGAACACTTTCGGCGGTATAACCAACAGATGGCGAGTGTTCTTGTGGATAGATATTTCGATTTGCTGTATTTCACATATTTCTTTGGGGCGCTAATCATCCCGATCTTGTTGTTACGAACACTCCCGTTCAAGCTGCAGCCTGGTAAACAAAAAAGCCCGATTTCGAATTCAAGCGAACACGGCATAAGCGGCGGGCCAATAGTGAGTTTTTTATCTATTCTATTGAGAAAAGAGCTGAGTTCCATCCAGATGGGGAAGCATCTCCGGTCTGGCTCCAGTTGTCTATGGGTTCTTCAGAAGAAAAATGATCCAGATTCCCTTTAACAAGCCATCATTAGTGGGTAAAGAATACGAGTATATTCAACAGGCGATTGACGCTATGCACATTTCGGGTGATGGAGCGTTTACCAAGAAATGTAATGCGATGCTTGAGCAAACCCTGGGCGTGCCCAAAGCTCTCCTGACCACCTCCTGTACGCATGCCCTGGAGATGGCGGCACTGCTGTTGGAAATCAAACCGGGCGACGAAGTAATTTTCCCCTCTTTCACTTTTGTTTCAACGGTCAATGCTTTTGTCCTGCGCGGCGCAATCCCGGTGTTCGCCGATATCCGCCCCGATACGCTCAACATTGATGAAAACCTCTTGGAGAGCTTGATCATGCCTCGCACCCGGGCCATTGTGGTGGTGCATTACGCCGGGGTGAGCTGCGAGATGGATGCCATCCTGGCGATTGCCTCCCGGTATGGAATTGCTGTTGTTGAGGACAACGCCCACGGTTTGTTCGGCAAGTATAAAGGAAAATACCTGGGCACATTTGGCTGCCTGGCCACCCAGAGTTTTCACGAGACCAAGAATTTCACCTGCGGCGAAGGCGGCGCACTGCTGATCAATGACCCGGCTTATGCAGAAAGGGCTGAGATCATCCGCGAAAAGGGCACCAACCGCAGCCGCTTTTTCCGCGGCCAGGTGGATAAATATACCTGGGTCGATATCGGCTCAAGCTATCTGCCTTCCGAGATCCTGGCGGCTTACCTGTATGCGCAGTTCGAAGCCAGGCAGCAAATCCAATCCTGCCGCCAGAGAATTTGGGAATATTATCACTCAAACTTGCAGGATTGGGCGCATCAAAATGGTGTGCGCCTGCCGGTAATTCCTGCTCACTGCGAGCAAGCTTATCATATTTATTATATACTCTTGCCATCCTTGGAGAGCCGTCAGGCGCTGATCGCGCACCTGAAAGTGAAGGGGATTCAAAGTGTATTCCATTACTTGCCGCTTCACCTTTCCGACATGGGCCGCAAGTTCGGCGGGCAGGCCGGCGATTGCCCGGTGACGGAAGATGTAAGCGACCGTTTGCTGCGCCTGCCATTTTATAATTCGCTTGCGCCGATTGATCTCGAATTGATCATAGAAGTGGTTAGCGAATTCAATCATCAAGGTTAATGTAGATAATGACAGATACATTGATGTCCCAAGAACCCGACAGAATTGTTGTTCACCAGGTTGTGATCGAGCCCTCGCGCGGCTGGTTATCGCTGCAGCTTGGCGCGCTTTGGCAGTATCGAGAATTGTTATACTTCCTGGTTTGGCGCGACATCAAAGTGCGCTATAAGCAGACTGCCCTCGGTGTGGCCTGGGTGATCTTGCAGCCCTTGATCGGTATGCTAATCTTTACGCTCTTGTTTGGCGTCTTGCTGAAAGTGTCTTCCGGGAATGCGCCTTATCCGGTGTTTGCCTTTACGGCCTTGCTGCCCTGGAATTACTTTGCCAGTGCTCTGACGCGCTCTTCGACCAGCGTGGTGAACAGCGCCAACCTGATCACCAAGGTGTATTTCCCACGTCTGATCATCCCGGTTTCGGGCGTGTTATCTAACCTGGTAGATTTTGCCATCTCTTTTGTGATCTTGATTGGCTTGATGATCTATTATCACATCATGCCCACCTGGGCAGTTGTATTATTACCTGCTTTCCTGCTGCTGGCTATGCTCACTGCCCTGGGGTTTGGCCTGTGGCTTTCGGCGCTCAATGTGCGCTACCGGGATGTGAATTACCTGATCCCGTTCATTGTGCAGATCTGGATGTACCTGACGCCAGTGATTTATGGTACTAACTTGATACCAGAACGTTTCCGTTTTCTGTTGGCGTTGAACCCAATGACCAGCGTGGTAGAAGGTTTTCGCTGGGCGCTGCTGGGCAGCAGCATGGCCCCGACAGGTGTTTTCTTAGCGTCTATCCTCATCGCCCTGGTTGTTTTGGTAAGTGGAATAGTATATTTTCGCCGCACTGAACGTTCCTTTGCGGACATTATTTGAGTATTCTGGGACAGGTAGATCATGCAGCCAGCCATAATAGTCGAAAACATCTCAAAGATGTATCATATTGGTAAAGCACAGCAGCGGCACGATACGCTGCGTGACCTGTTGATGGATGCGGCGAAAAATTTCGGCCGCACCCTGCGCCGCAGTAAAACCGATGATCAGGATCTCTTGTGGGCCTTAAAAGACATTTCGTTTGAGGTACAGCCGGGCGAGGTGGTTGGTATCATTGGTAGGAATGGGGCGGGTAAGAGCACACTCCTTAAGATCCTTTCCAGAATTGTGGAACCGACTTCTGGACGGGCAGTAATGAATGGGCGAGTGGGCTCGTTGCTAGAAGTGGGCACCGGTTTTCATCCCGAGCTGACCGGGCGCGAGAATATCTACCTGAGCGGCGCGATCTTGGGAATGAGACGTGTGGAGATCAACCGTAAATTAGATGAAATTATTGCTTTTGCTGAGATTGAGAAATTTATGGATACCCCGGTCAAGCGTTATTCCAGCGGCATGTATGTGCGCCTGGCCTTTGCCGTGGCGGCGCACCTGGAGCCGGAAATATTGTTGGTAGATGAAGTCTTGGCGGTAGGAGATGCTAGTTTCCAGAAAAAGTGTCTCGGGAAGATGGGAAATGTGGCGAAGAAAGGGCGTACAGTATTATTTGTGAGTCATAACATGTCTGCTGTTAGGGCACTTTGCCCGAGAGTTATTGCTCTTGATAAAGGAAATGTTATGATGGATGACCATAGCGATAAAGTCATTGATTGTTATCTATCGCATGGAACTGCGGACAGGAGTTTTGAGATTCAACGTGGAATATATGATTTTAATACTCGAGATAATGAGTATATGTCGGGGAATCTCATTGTGAAGAGATTGGCAATCTGCAACCATATAGGAGAATATACTAATGAGTTATTAGTTGGCTTGCCTGCCCAATTTATTATTGACGTGAATGGATTATCGTCTCATAGAGATGCAACAGTGGGGTTAATCATAAAGAATAAATATGGTGAATGGGTGACAAGTATAACAACCGGAATGGTAAGTAGGTATTTCAATGAACATCGGGAGTATAGTGAGCGAGCGAGCCTTCATATTGGAAAACTTCCATTACTGCCATCTCAATATTTAGTTGATATTAGTATTCATCAACACGGGCTAGGTAGGTTAGATTATATAGAGAGTGCTGCTGAGATTGTTGTGGTTGACAACGATGTTTATGGAAGTGGGCAACAACTTACAGATTACCTTGGGTATTTTTACTTAGATGGTTATTGGGATGTGCGCAATCTTGGGTGTCAGTTGGAGTTGGAAAATGAAAATAATAAATAGGATCATTAGGATTGTGAGAAGGAGATACGAATCTATAGCTACGACTACCCGGTGGGCTGATGCTAATATTTCAGATGATGCTGTTTTTGAAGGTGATATTAGATCAATAGAGATTGGAAAACAAACGTTAATTGAATCTGGAGTGGTTTTTTCTAATCCTGGTGGACGTATTATGATTGGACAATATTGTGAACTTAAGCGAGGAGCTATACTAGCCACCTATGGTGGTGAAATTGTGATGGGGAATTATTGTAGCGTAAATAGCTATTCAATTCTCTATGGGGGAGGAGGTGGTCCTGGCCTGAAAATTGGGAACTATGTAAGGATTGCAGCGCACACTGTAATCATCCCAATGAATCATAAATATGATAATCCGGATATTCCTATTTGCCAACAGGGTTTATCTCAAGATGGGATAGTGATTGGAAATGATGTTTGGATAGGAGCTGGTGTAAAAATTCTTGATGGGGTAACAATTGGTGATGGCGCGATTATTGGAGCCGGTGCCGTTGTAACTGAGAAAGTGCCTCCTTATTCTATTAGTTATGGTGTTCCTGCCAGAGTTGTTAGAATGCGAGAGCGCGTAGTATGAATCTCACTCGTGTATAATCATGTGTGCTAACATGAAATATCATCGAAGAGTTAAGCAGAATCGACTGGTCTATTACCAACAAAAAGCGGATCCACAATACTGGGATGATCATTGGAAAAATTTAGTCAATCCTGAATATTATCAGTGGGCTTCAAAAGGAGAATTGGGATGTTTTGCAGAAATTTTTTCCAAGTATCTTCCACATCAAGGAAAAATTTTGGAAGCAGGATGTGGAACCGGAATATATGTAATAGCCCTGCGCGCCAGGGGATATGATATTGAGGGAATAGAGTGGGGGGAAAAAACTGTTAAGTTGATAAATGATCTGTATCCCTCTCTCCCTGTAAAGATTGGAGATGTAACGCGCCTTAATGTGCCTGATGAGTATTATTCAGCATATATTTCTCTTGGAGTTGTTGAGCATTTCCAAGATGGCCCTGAACCATTTTTACGTGAGGCTTATCGGATTTTGTCATCCGAAGGTGTTGCATTAATTTCTGTACCATATTTCAATGGATTGAGACGCGTCAAGGCATTGTTGGGGTTGTATCGATATAGTGCAACGATTGATTTGGAATTCTACCAATATGCCTTCTTCAAGAAGGAGTTTTCTCTCATTTTGGCCAAGAATGGTTTTGATGTGATAGATTATTATGGGTATGATGCCTGTAAGTGTTTAGATGATGAAATTCCGATAATCCAAAATATTCTTGCCCTGAGATTTGTAGGGTGGAGGATAAGGAATAGGATTTTAAGTTCGCATACGTTCAATCAAAAACTTGGTCACATGCTGATGTTTATTTGCAAAAAGAAGGCTTCGGCTTGAATATGATCGTGTGGAAGGCTATTCTTTCAACCAAGGCAGTGCCAATTCCTGCGAAAGTATTTAGCATTTGGGGTGGTGTGTCAAGAGTTGATACTGTTAGCGAGCCGAATGAAGTCACTGATTGTGGTAAGTAACTACCGAATTCTTATTATTTTAGATAGTCTGGAACTCGGAGGGGCTGAACGTCAGGCTCTACTTCTCGCGCGTTACTTACGTGACAATGGCAATATGGTCAAGGTACTTGGCTTCCAAATGCCGGGACGAGCAGCAGACTTATGCGATGAATATGGCATACCTTGGAGGATCGTAGATCGGCCGTGTATATCTACAGGATATTTAGAACGATTAAATAGTATCTTGAATTTTACTCGCGAGTTGGCTAAGGAGAAACCAGATATCATACTATCATACCTGTTGCACCCGAATCTGGTGTGTGGATTAACCTGGTGGATGAGCGGAGCGAAGTTATTTATTTGGAATCAGCGCGATGCTGGTTTAGAACATGTGCCGGGTAGAAAAATCGAATTGTTGGCAGCATTCTTTACACCATGTTTTATAACCAATTCAAATAGTGGTGCTGATTTTCTTCACCAAGACTTGAGAGTTCAGATGAGGAAAATTAACATAGTCCGAAATGGAATCCAATTACCAGCACCTCTATTGGATAGATCTGCTTGGCGGCAGAAACTTGGCGTGGATTCGAATATACTCCTGGCTTGTATGGTTGCAAATTTAACGGACAATAAAGATCATGAAACATTATTAAATTCATGGCACTTGGTGATAAAGAAATTACGTAATATTAATAAAACAGCTAAACTATTGTTGGCTGGTCGATTGGATAACACTACCGACCATGTCAAAGCCTTGGTTTTGGATTTGGAATTGTACCAAGATGTTCAAATTCTAGGCAGAGTCGATGATATAGCCGGTTTGCTCTCTGCAGTAGATTTATTTGTGTATAGCTCCCGTTCCGAAGGTTGTCCTAATGGTGTTTTAGAGGCTATGGCTGCAGGCTTACCTGTGGTAGCCACAGATATACCGGGGTTGCGTGATGCACTAGGCCCAGATGCCTTGTTGTCTACCCCTGGAAATGTCAAGGAATTTGCAGATCAGATTTTCGAATTCATTCAGGACGAAAGAATGCGGTCGACTGAAGGTGCAAGAAACCGCCAACGTGTAGTAAATGAGTTTAATTTGTATAATATGTTCAGACTGACTGAGGATATTATCGACCAGCAGCTTAATAGAAAACCTTGGCGCCTAAGCTAACATTACAGGAAATAACTCATGAAAGGTAAGTTCGTTTTTCGGATTTTGGTATCTTTGGCCTGTGCTCTTGGGATAGCAGCGGTTATGGCGGCTGAGTATTTTCTTGATGTTAGAGCAAAAAATACCAGTTTGGATTGGTCAACACCCGTCAGGATATCCGCTCCAGGAGGATTTGCTTATTCACCATACATTGTTGCTGACCAGGCCGGGAATTTGCATGTGGCCTGGAGCGAGAATGTGCTTAACCCAGCGCAGGAAGATATTTCTCTGGATACTATTTATTATACATCGCGTCGTGGAACAGAGTGGAGTAACCCTGTAGATATCTTTGCCGTATCAGAAACCGGACAGGCGCGCCTTAACCAGTTGCGTATTGACTCTTCGGATCGACTCCATATGATTTGGGTGAGTGAATCGAACATCATTTATGCTACTTCACCTGCAGAATTAGCTGGAGTTGTACATTCCTGGCAAACTGTAACCTTGGCAGAGGCGGCTTACACTTCTGACCTGGTGATCAGCCCGGATGGTACTCTGCATATTGTGTATGCTGTAACTCAACAGGGCGTTTATTATCTGCAGTCGAGAGATCATGGCGCCTCTTGGAGTTATCCGGTCACCATTTATAAAATGCCCTCAGATAGTTATTCTGCCGGCAACGTCAGGATTGAGGTAGACGAGCCAGGATATATTCATGTGGCGTGGGGGATCTCATCAGATGATTTAGGATGGAGCCCAGCAGGTATTGCCTATGCGCGTTCTTCAGATGATGGCACCACCTGGGATAATACGCTCATGGTTATGGAAGGGGATAATTTGCCCAATATTGGGTTCGATGGGCAGGGAGGTTTGCACCTGGTTTGGGATAACCCGGCCAATACAATGGTGGGGCGTGGGCACACCTGGTCACAGGATCATGGTAAAACCTGGCGTGAGCCAGAACGCATATTCCCTGGTTATCGAGGTCAAACGGGATGGCCGGTGATGGCTCTCGACAGCGGTGGTCGGTTTCACCTGATTTTTATGGCAGATTCTCCGGAATTAGGTTTTCCACGAGGTTACCATACAGAGTGGCAGGGAGAAAATTGGGGCGAGCTGGAATTGGTCTCAGGCGTGTTGTATGGTATGGAGTACCCATCAATGACCGTATCGAAAGGGAATGAGCTAGATGTAGTCTGGTTTTCTTACCGCCAGGAAGAGTATGGCATCTGGTTTACATCTGCCCAGACCGCCGCTCCATTTATTCCACCTAAGGCGATTCAATCTACGGCTGCTGCCTCTTCAGCCACACCGGATACGCTCGAAGTGCGGTCCGTACCAACCGTGACCGGCTCGGTTAATGTATCAGACCTCATTGACTTGCCAGCCGCTGCCTATAATCCTGCGCTGCCGATTTCTGTAAGCACAGGCCTGGTATTGGTGGTGATTGTTCTATTGATCGCCTTGCGATTGATCAAGATAAGGAGATCGTAGATGCGACTCGGTATTGCCGTAGCGCAGGATTTCTGGCTTCATTTCCGAGAGATATATGCTGCTTTGCAGGAAAGACACCAGACGCAGGTCTTTCACCAGCGCCGCTGGCCATTCCAATGGTTTGCTGCCCGCATGAACCGCCAGTTGTTGCAGCAAGATCTGCGGTGGTGGATGCGGCGCAATGATGTGGTGTTTTTTGAATGGGGCGAAGAAGCCTGGGTGGCAGCGACGCATTTGCCGAAAACCTGCCCGATGGTAGTGCGGGTTCATTCACATGAATTGTGGGATTATGCGCCGCAGGCCAGGCTGGAAAATGTAGATCGTTTTATCTTCGTCAGCCAGGCGATGCAGCGCAGATTTGCCGAGCGTTTTCCTGCTGTGGCGGATCGTTTAGTGACTGTACACAATGGCGTGCGCCTGGATCGTTTCAGTATGCGTCCGCGCACATTTGGAGGTGTACTGGGAGTATTAGGCCGGATCGAACCGCACAAGCGTATCTACGATTTGATATTAGTATTGTATCAATTACGTCAAATGGGTTATGACCTCCGTTTGCATATCGGCGGCCAAGCCACCGAGACACGCTATGCACGTTACGATTATGAAGTGCATTCGCTGGTAAGTCGGTTGAAGCTGGATCCCTACGTTTCATTCCAGGGATTTATTCAAGATACGCCAGCCTGGTTTCAAGATATTGACATCCTGATCTCTCATAGTGTATCAGAAGGATTGCAGGTGGCCTTGCTGGAGGGTATGGCTTCGGGAGTTTACTGCCTGGCGCACGCCTGGGATGGTGTAAATGAAGCCCTTCTGGCTGATAATATTTATTGGACAGATGCGGAGTTGATCGAGCAGGTGAAGAATTATTGCGATTGGAGCGAAATGCAGCGCCAGGCAGCCAGGTCATATCTGCGTAACCTGGCAGAACAACGCTTCGACATAGAGAAACAAAAGATTCTGGTTTGCCAGATTATTGAGCAAGTAATGGAGCACTCTAGATGAGCGAAGTACGGCGGATTTTATTTATCAATAGTGTTCCAGATGTTGGAGGTGCAGAGGCCAGCATGTTAGACTTAATGGCCCATCTGGATCGTGAACATTACCATGCTACTTTGGTTACCACAGAAGCTGGGCGTCTATCTGACGACGCCGATCATAGAGGAGTAAACGTACACTATGCAGATTTTCCGTTTTTTAGCCGCCGCCGCCCGTGGATTTATGGAAGGGCGATTTTACGTTTGATCAACCTGATCCGCGCTGAAAAGATTGATCTGGTGCATGTAAATTGCGATCGTGCCGTACCGCATGCTGTGCTGGCGGCACGGCTGGCAGGGGTTAAGGTTATTTGCCATATTCACGATATGGTCCGAGCGTGGTTTTTGCCTTCTTATGTGCGTTGGTTGAATCGTGCCGATCGGATCATTGCAGATTCGCAGGCGACTGCCCGTTATTGTGTGCCTGCCGGAATGTGCAGACAGAAAATCCAAGTAATTTACGAGTGCTTTGAGTTTGCTCGATATGCTCATGTGGAAGCAGATTGCCATCGGAAACTTCGTGCTGAATGGGGGGTGCCAGAGAATGCTGTATTGATCGGGTTGGTTGGACATGTTCTACGATACAAAGGCCATCAGGAGTTTGTTGAAGCAGCACGGCAGGTTGTTGCCCAGAACGAGGATGCTTATTTTGTGATCGTTGGCGATGATCATATGTCGGATGAACACGACTTTCTCCCATCTTTAAAAAATTTTGTAGCGAGCAACAGCTTAGCCGAGCGAGTGTATTTTGCTGGCTTTCGCAGCGACATACCGCAAGTAATGTCTGCGATGGATATTTTGGCTGTGCCATCCTGGACCGAAGCTTTTGGAAGAGTGGCGGTTGAAGGTTTGGCTAGCCGTTTGCCGGTGGTTGCCACTCGTGTCGGCGGTATCCCTGAAGTAGTGGAAAATGAAGTAACCGGTATTTTAATCATGCCGCGCTCAGCGGATGAACTGGCTGGGGCTTTGCTGCGCCTGGTGCAGAACCCTGATTTGCGCTGCCAGATGGGTGAGCGTGGTCCACAAGCAGCCCAACGGTTTGACGTGATGCTACATGCACGATTGTTTGAACAGACCTATCAGGGCGTGATAAGTGGGCAAACAGCGCATTTACCACGCGTGCCGTTTGGAACGGCCGATTTTTAAAGGTGATCCATTTTGAAGATAGCCATTTATCATAATTTACCATCTGGTGGGGCCAAACGAGTTGTTTTCGATCAGGTTTCTCGCCTGGCCAAGCAACATTCAGTAGATTTGTTTACATTGAGCAGCGCCAACCAGGATTTTGCGGATGTGCGCCCTTATGTGAAACAGGTGATAAACCTGCCGTTTCAACCTTTGCCGCTTTTGCGCAGCCCTCTTGGACGGTTAAATCAAGCAGTGCGTTTGCTTGACCTATACCGCCTGGATCATAGCATGATACAGATTGCCAGCGGCATCGATGCGGGCGGCTATGATGTGGTTTTGGTTCACCCTTGCCAGTTCAGCTTTTCACCTACGCTCTTGCGCTACCTCCACACTCCTAGTTTGTACTATCGTGAAGATGTAGTGCGCTGGCTGCATGACCCACCTATCTTGCGCGAATATTTACCACATTCCGACTGGCGAACACGCCTGGATCGTGTTGATCCATTGATTTCCTTATATAAAAGAGCCTTGTTTAAAAAAGACCGGCAAAGTATGTTGGCCGCCACTCGGGTGGTGGTTAGTTCAGCGTTTGTGCGAGAGAGCTTATACCGTTTGTATGGCTTTGCGCCGTACATCAGTATCCTGAGTATCGACAGTCAACGTTTTTATCCCTTGAATCTGGAACGTGAAAATTACGTTCTGTCTGTTGGGATGATCAATCCTTACAAAGGTTATGATTTCTTAATCGATAGCCTGGCTACGATTGCGAAAAACCATCGCCCACCCTTGATCGTGGTGGGTAACATGACCGATGATCAAGAATTGGCGTTTTTACGGCAGCGCGCAGTTCGGCTTGGTGTGCAGGTGGAATTTCGGCAAATGGTGACCGATACAGAATTGCTTCAACTCTATAACCGGGCTGCCTGCTTTGTGTACGCACCGTATATGGAGTCTTTTGGTCTTGCACCCTTGGAGGCGATGGCTTGTGGCACGCCGGTGGTGGGGATTATGGAAGGTGGCGTGCGCGAGACTGTGCAGGATGGGGTGAATGGCTTGCTAGTGGAGCGCGATGCCAAAGCCTTTGGGGAAAGCATTTTGTGTTTACTCGGCGATCCTGAGCTGCGCCAACGTTTGGGCAGGCAAGGCCGTCAGATTGTCCTGGAGCGTTGGAACTGGGATAATGCAATTGAGCAGTTGGAATCGCACCTGTTGGAAGCAGGCAAAAGGGGCAATCGAAAAGGAGTGGATAAGATATGACAGAAGAGATTATTGGCCTGATCCCGGCTGCTGGACAGGCCATGCGGATTTCACCACTTCCGGGGAGTAAAGAAATCTTCCCCATAGGCTTTCGCGAGATGATGGTGAATGGAAACCAGGAGCTTCGGCCAAAAGTTGTCAGCCAGTATCTGTTGGATAATATGTTCAATGCTGGAGCCAGCAAGATTTGGATGGTATTGCGAAAAGGGAAGTGGGATATTGCCCAATATTATGGGGATGGGTTGGAATATGGCGGGCAAATTGCCTATCTGGTAACAGAACGATTGTGGGGTATGCCGTTTACCTTGAACCAGGCTTTTCCCTTTTTAGGTGATGCGACGGTTTTATTTGGGATGCCGGATACGATTTTCACACCTGCCGATGCATTTGCGCGCATGGTAGTCTTTCACCGCCAAATGCATGCTGACGTGACTCTGGGTATCTTCCCGACCGACCGGCCAACAAAATTGTGTGTAGTGGATTTGAATGATGATGGTAAAGTGCTGAGTATGGTTGATAAACCCGCGCAGACTCATTTACGCAGCGCCTGGGGATCGGCTTGTTGGTCTTCCAGGTTCAGTTGCTTTATGAACGATTATCTCCAAAAACGTACACCTCCGGAACATGAAGTTGTTCAGGCTGAGGTTTTCCTGGCAGCAATGAAAGCCGGATTGGTGGTGAATGGTGTAAACTTCATAGAAGGTGAATATATTGATATAGGTACTCCAGATGATTTGATTAAGGCTGTTCACCGGTTTAGTAGTTTATTGTGATGGATCAATTTTCTGCCCCCAGTGTATATTTTGTGGTATTGCATTGGAATCAGTTGGCTTTGACGATATCCTGCCTGGAGTCGTTACGAGCGCAGGATTACCCTAATTTTCGTGTGATCGTGGTTGATAACGGATCCACAGATGGCTCAACTGTTACATTGCAAAAACAATTCCCTTGGGTGATCTTTCTGGTTTTGCCATATAATGTTGGCTATTCTGCCGGCAACAATGCCGGGATTAACCATGCTCTGCAGCTTGGCGCGGATTTTATATTGCTGATGAACAATGATACTGAGGTGGACCCCGGCATGCTTTCTCATATGATAGCTGCTGCTCAAGCTGATCCTAAAGTCGGCGTGGTTGGCCCAACGCAGTATTATGCTGATCCTCCAGATGTGATCTGGGGAGGGGCTAATTACTTTGATTGGAAAAGCGCCAGTTCAATCCGTAGGGGAATGGGAGAGCGTCTCAGCGATGTGCAGCTGCAGATGCTGCCATCAGTAGAAATGACCGAGTATGTTGACACCTGCGCTGCGTTGTTTAGAGCAGATGTGTTGCGTCAGATTGGCGGGATGGATGAGCGCTTTTTTATAAATTATGATGATCATGATTTATGTGCTCGCGCCGGTAAGGCCGGTTATCATGTCGTATACGTTCCTTTAGCCAAAATGTGGCATAAGGTTTCTGCCACGATGGGGCTGGCATCGCCCTCAACCACCTATTATATGACGCGCAACGCCTTGTTGTTTTTCTGGTTGCATACACCGAATCGGACCGGGAAATTGTTAGCAGTTTTACGCCTAATATCTCGAACTCTTATCACTGTTATGGCATGGACTTTTCGTACACCCTATCGTGCAGAAATTTTCAAAAGGCGCAGGGCCGCGAATCTGTTTGCTTTGCGTGATTTTTTCTTGCGACGTTATGGACAAATGGGTATAGATGTGTATGCTGCTTGTGTTAAACCCTGATAATTGGAACTCCGAATCTTTGTTGTTAAGATATCGATGATCCAGTTCAGTGTTATCATCCCCACATATAATCGCAACCAATCTTTACGAGAAACCCTAACCTCCCTGAGTGATCAAACAATTGGTGCGGCCTCTTTTGAAGTTGTTATTATCGATGATGGATCAACTGATGAGACTCGTACCATATTGGATCAGTCCTACCCGTTCGAACTGAATTACATATACCAGAACAACCAAGGCGGAGTAGCAGCTAGAAACCATGGCGCCCAGCAAGCCCGAGGAGTGATGCTCGTTTTTCTTGATGATGATATGACTTTACAGCCAGGTTATCTGGCAGGTTTGCTATATACTTTTCAGGGTCGAACCAGACTATTAGTACGCGGAGAGATGCAATCTTGGCTCCCTCCCGATTCGATATTTGCTAAAACTTATGGGTATCCCCAGCAGAATAACACATCAGATTTGGGTTTGTTTAGTAGTAATAACCTGGCGATTTTGAAAGATGATTTTTTTCTTTTGGGTGGTTGGCAAGATGTGACTCCATTTGATTACCAGCATCGCGGGGGCTTATGGGCGGATCTTGAATTTGCTTATCGTGCTAAGCAGGCTGGATTTCACCTTGTCACTTCGACAGAAGCTAAGATCGTCCACCGGGATTACGCGATTGTCAGCCTTACTGCAGCGATACGGCGAGCCAGAATGGTGAGTTATTTTGCGGCACCATTTTTAAAGGTTTTCCCGTATTTAATCGATGAAATACCAATGTTTAAAGATAAGAGAGCAATTCAGTGGAAGATAGATCCGCCCAAGTTAATTTTACGAAAACTGTTGCGTGAGATCATGTCGTTTCCTCTCATGACTCAAGCTATGATTCGACTGACCTTATTTCTGGAAAAGAAATTACCAAATGCAAGGTTATTATCCATTTTATATCGTTGGATTCTGGGGGGAATAATTTATCAAGGATACCATGAAGGGCTACACAAATTTCAAGAATGTTGACTGATTCATTTGTAGAAGATATTAATGCGCAACCTCATCCATAAGGTGGAATCGCCCTTTTTGAATTCCACTATTTCCAAACACTTACCCAGTCCAGAGAAATTTCTTCAGTTGAGTAAACCGCTGATCATTGCAGCGGTGCTGCTAGCTTCCTGGAAGCTAGGCGTCTCAGCATCCATACAGATTGCTTTGCTTTCTTTGTTAGCATTGATTGCTTTATTAGGTTTAGTTTTCTTTACGCGTGTGCCTCCATTGGGAATGTTGGCGCTATTAATAGCGGCGCTGAATATCCCTTTTACCCTGGCCACTCAATCCCAGACTGCGATTTCTGCTACGGTGATCACGATTTCTATCCTTCTGATGATTTGGTTGTTCGACGGCGTCCGAGCCAGGCAATTGACGATCGTATCGTCGCCAACCAATCTGCCGCTTATGCTGCTTATAGTGAGTGTTTTACTTTCCTTCGTTGTAGGATTGCTCATCTGGAACCCCTTTGCTTCGCTTGCTCCGATGCGTGCACAAATAGGTGCATTGGCAATATATCTTCTATCTTACGGGACTTTCCTGCTGGCGGGTAATCGTATCACAAGCGAGAAGTGGTTGAAATTCCTGGTGTTATATTTTTTGGCTATGGCCTTTTTGCCGATTTCAGCAAAACTTTACAATCCTTTATATTTAATCAGTGACTTGATTGTTGTGCATTCACAGTCAATGAGTTCCTCTTTATGGATTTGGATTGTAGCACTGGCGGCTGGGCAGGCACTCTTTAATGTTGAGTTCTCCTCAAGTAAGAGATTCTTATTTCTAGGCCTAGCCGTTCTTACTTTGTGGATCAATTGGAATGGACGTGACTGGGCCTCGGGTTGGCTGCCCCCGCTGGTGGTTTTCTTTGTGCTTATCAGCCTGCGTTCCTGGCGATTGGGTGTGCTTATGGCATTGGCTGGCATCTTATTTTTATTTTGGATTCGGCCCGATTTTTTACAGACCCTTATACAAAATGATCTATATAGTATATCAACTCGTGACATTGCGGGACGGATCTTGATTGAGCAAGTGCTGCCCTTGAACCCTATCTTGGGTTTAGGTCCAGGAAATTATTATTGGTATGCGCCCTTGTATCCAATTGAGGGCTATCATATTGTTTTTAACTCACATAATAACTATGTTGATATTCTTTTACAAACTGGCTTGTTGGGAATGGCGATATTTCTCTGGTTAATCGTGGCGGTTGGATTGTTGGGATGGAATCTGAGAAACAAGGTGGGTTGGGGATTTGCTCGTGGGTATGTTTATGGTTGTCTGGGGGGGTTAGCCGGTTCTTTGGCAGCCATGTTCCTGGCAGATTGGTTCTTGCCTTTTGCTTATAATGTTGGTTTGCGGGGACTTCATACTAGTTTATTGGGTTGGTTTTTTCTGGGCGGGCTGGTAGCAGTCAAGCAAATTTATAGAGTCGAGTAGTTCTAAATCTTACTCAGGATTTTTTATTATGGTGGAGTCTATTTTAATTAAATTGAAACGTTTTTATAATGCTAAGAGCGATTATTTTATCCTAGCGGTGATTGTTAGCATCCTATTTCTACCCATATTGAGAAATTATTTTTTTTATGATGATTTTTTTATGCTGGGTTGGTATAGAAACCATGATTCTGTGCGAACGGCTATTCTAGAACAATTTAACCAGGGATATGGTATCAGATTTTTATTGGATGTCTATTTATGGGGTAAATTTAAACTTTTTGCCTGGAATCCTGTTCCATATTTTGTGATTAGCATTATTCAGCATTACCTTGTGACGATACTATTCTATATTCTGACAATGTTACTTGTTGATAATAAGTTAACTGCATTTTTAGCAAGTATTATTTTTGCTGTGGCCTTTTCTCACTATGAGGTGATAACGTGGATAACCGGCTCTAATATTTCATTTGTAGTGATCTTGTATCTGTCGAGTATGATCTCTTTTCTAAAGTGGCTCGAGGGGGCTCCTATTCCTTGGTATTTTGGAAGTTTGATCTTATTGGGTATGGCGTTATTCACAGGTGAATATGCTGTTACCCTTCCCCTAATACTTTTGGTAATGTATTTCTGCTTCTCGCCTTCAAAATCGTTAAAGAAAGGCATCTTTACTTTTGGTCCCATCTTTCTTATAGTGATGGTTTACATAATCTTAGAGTTGGGATTGCTCTTTGCCGGAACTTCTGAAGGAACAAAGTCTGGAGGTTTTTACCCTGGTGTGCATATGTTACCTGCATTTTCAAATTTGGCGTATTTGCTTATCCCAAATGTGAATATAGCCCGAATTGCTAATTACCTAACCTCAATATCTCCATTACTTCCCCGATTACTAAGCGCCCTATCCTATCTTATGGTCATTCTATTCTTGGGTGTTACGATCTGGATTGTGTTCTGGGGAGCAAGACTTCAGCGTTTTTTCTTATTATGGGTTTATCTGTCGTTTTCTCCCTTCACACTTTGGGTCAACTCGGATTTATCTCAGGCGCCTCGTTATTTGTATATACCTTCGCTAGGTTTCTCAGTTTTATTGAGCTTTTTAATATTATGGATAAGCAATTTACTGAGAGAACGGGGCTGGAAACAACGAACTGTTTTGACAGTTCTATTACTTTCTTGGATGATATACAGTGCGGTTCCCTATTATTTTATCCAATATCAGGACTATAAAAATGGGGAGGTTAAGAAAGATATTATTGAACAGATTCAACAATTATATTCGTCGTTTCCCCAAGATAGTAAAATATATATTGGAGTTCCGGCAGAAAAGTATAAAGATTTAGAATATGCTATTCCTCAGTTTTACGATACTCTTGTAAATGTTTATACAATTCCACCAAATGAGTATTTGCCTGGCCCGCTTGGCTTGACCTATCGTTTTGAATATAGCGATGGTAAGCTTATTGAGATTGCTAATACTCCCTGAGTGGAATAAAACCGGTCTTCTGTTATGTTAAAAGTGGATTTATCGGTGATTATTGTCAACTGGAACACCTGTTCATTATTGATGCAGTGTATTGATTCTATCCAAGGTAGTAAGCCTGGTTATAGTTTCGATATTTGGGTAATAGATAATCATTCCACTGATGATAGTGTTCAGATGATTCGTCAGGATTATCCGACCGTTAGCTTAATTGGAAATACAGAGAATGTCGGCTTTTCCCGAGCCAACAACCAGGCGCTGCGTTTGTGCAGCGGGCGTTACGTTCTCTTGTTGAACAGCGATGCCTTCGTTCAGGAAAATGCACTGGCGCGCATGATCCAGTTCATGGAAGCACATGCAGAGGCGGGCATTGTGGGGGCGAATTTATTCTACCCGGACGGACGGCCCCAGATGGCGCACGGCCCGCTGCCTTCGTTGGTATCTGAAATGATCAGCTTGTTGGGCCTGGATCGCTTCCAGAGGCGAGCCGGCAATGGCTTAGATAAAGGATGGATTGAAACAGGGGTTGTGGGCGGCGCCTGCTTGTTGGCCCGGCGCAGCATGCTGGATCAGATCGGTTTGTTGGATGAGCGTTACTTCATGTTTAGCGAGGAAATCGATCTGTGCCGCCGCGCCCACCAGGCAGGCTGGAAGGTGGCCTTTTTGCCCTCGGCGCGCGTTATTCATCTAGAAGGCGGCAGCACCGGCCGCACGCCGGAAAGGATCTTGCGGCTTTACCGCAGCAAGTTGTTATATTTCGAAAAGCATCATGGGCAGGTTGCGCACCAGGTTTTATTCGCCGCCATCCGGTTGGCGACCATTCTCAAAGTGATTACTTTTTCTATCTGTGGCTGGCTCGTGAAAGATCGGCGAGCCTCTGCGGATTTCTGGCGGCAGGTGTTGCGAAAGCTGCCCGAGTTGAAAGTCTCGTTCGAATCATGCAGTTAATTTCCTGGGCGTTTTTATTGGTATTCGTATTTAGCCTGGTGGGGGCGGCTTACCTGTATCTTCTTTGCTTTGCCAGCCTGCTGCCATTTTCCGTTTCCGAAGAGAATAAGAAACTTTGCTTTGCGGTGGCAATCCCGGCCCATAATGAAGCCGAGGTCATTGCCAGAACGGTAGCGACGATATATGCTGCGGATCACCCCCGGCAAATACTTGATATTTATGTGGCAGCCGATTACTGTTCCGATGATACTGCTTGCCAGGCGCGCCAGGCCGGCGCTTTCGTTTTGGAACGCAATCAAGGTCCAAGAACTGGAAAAGGCGCCGCGCTTTCCTGGTTGTTCCAGCATATTCTCTCTTCCGGGAAACCTTACGATGCCATTGTGGTCTTTGACGCTGATACTCAGGTGCATCCGGCGTTCTTTCAAGTAATGAGCCGCCGCCTGGCAGGGGGCGCACTGGTAGCGCAGGGAAACCATATCATCCGCAACCCGGATGCCGGCTGGTTCCCGGCCTTGACCTGGGCCATGTTCCTGATTGATAATCGCTGCCAAAATATGGGACGCAGCAAATTGGGCCTGTCTGCTAAGAACATGGGCGACTCGATTTGTTTTCAAACCGAGGTGATCCGCCGTTTTGGTTGGGGAGAAGGGTTAACCGAAGATTATGCTTTTCGCCAGCGGCTGCTGTTAGAAGGTATCCAGATCGAATATGAACCGGAGGCGATCGGTTATGGCGATGCGGCGGCCAACTGGCAAATAGCCCGGGCGCAGCGGGCGCGCTGGCTGCGCGGCGCATACCAGGCTAGCCGGAAACTCGGCTGGGAGATGCTCTGGCATGGCATTATACGCCGGAAATGGATGCTTTTGGACGGCGCTTTTCAAGCTTTTATGCCTTCTTATTCTACATTGACGCTCATCGCGGCCGGTATGCTGGCAACTGCCTGGCTGTTGAGAAACTTCATCTGGTTCTGGTTGCCAACTGCCTGGTTCGTTATTTTTATCGTTCTGTTTCTTTACCCGCTGCTGGCCCTGGCGTTTGATCGTGCTCCGCTGAGAGCCTTTTTAGTAATATTAACTGGCCCTATTTACATCTGCTGGCGCAGCTTTCTTAGTATTCGCTCTCGTTTCTTTCAAAAACAGGATCAATGGATCAGAACACCTCGATGAGTAGCTGATTGAGGGATGATCTTTGAGGATAAAATTGGATGGCACTGATACGTAGGGTGATCGTAATCGTTTTAGATGGGGTTGGGATTGGCGCGGCGCCAGACGCGGCCCAGTATGGCGATGAAGGCAGCCATTCCCTGGCGAATACTGCCAACGCAGTGGGCGGCTTGCAACTCCCCAATTTGCAGGAGTTGGGGCTGGGCTGTATCACACCGATCATGGGAGTGCCGCCGCCCCCCATGCCTCGCGGGTGTTATGGGAAGATGCAGCCGAAATCGGCCGGTAAGGATACCATCACCGGTCATTGGGAATTGATGGGCATCTATTTGCCGGAAGCGTTTCCTACCTATCCTCTCGGGTTTCCTCCAGATGTTGTAGATGAATTCAATCGCCGTACCGGGAAAGATGTGTTAGGAAATAAACCGGCTTCCGGAACGGAAATACTCGTGGAATTGGGGATGGAGCACATCCGCACCGGCAAACCCATTTTGTATACTTCGGCGGACAGCGTTTTTCAGTTAGCAGCTCATGAAGAAGTGATCCCCTTACCAGAACTATATGGCTTATGCGAGCAGGCCCGGGAGATGCTGAAGGGGGTTCATAACGTGGGACGGGTGATTGCGCGCCCGTTTCTTGGGGATGCTCCAGAGAATTTCAAGCGTACACCCCACCGCCGGGATTATCCCCGTTTGCCGGATGAGCCTACCATGTTGGACAAGTTATACGCGGCAGGCAAGCAAGTCTGCTCGGTGGGTAAGATTGATGATATTTTCGGGCGGCGCGGCATCGGTCGTTCGAACCATACTGTTTCGAACCGGGAGAGCATCCTGGCGATGTTAGATTTGCTGGGCGAGGATTTTGACGGGCTGTTATTCGCGAACCTGATTGAGTTCGACATGATCTATGGGCATCGCAACGACTCCGCAGGCTATGCCAGGGCTTTACAAGAATTTGACAGCTTTTTACCGCAGATTTGGGCGGGACTGAAACCTTACGATATGGTTATTATTTCGGCAGATCATGGCGTTGACCCAACTACGCCAGGTACAGACCATTCGCGCGAATATGTGCCCTTGCTGGTATTTGGCCCTGGAATCAGGGTAGGCTACAACCTTGGCGCTCGCTCGAGCTTGGGCGATGTAGCTGCCACGATCGCGCAGATATTCGGATTGACGCCTCCGGTTATCGGCCAGAGTTTCTTTAATAAGGATATGTGAACACTCGGTCATCGCGGCTGGCAGTGTTATTACCTGAGATATCCTGCCTTATTCATTAATGGCGAGGGCAACCCCACCAAGATGATCAAATCGATCGATGGTTGGGAATCTTGAGAACAGGAAATAATATGGGTTATGATGAAAGCGCTCTCCAAAAGTATCTAGAAACACTCAATGCTCAGGGATGGAGGCGAACGAATGTTTAGACGGGTTCCCGGAACAACCAAATTTTCTGCTTCCGGTTATATTGAGAGATGTAAAAAAGGAGTCTTGTCCCTCCCTAGATTATTTAGCCGCTCTTTGTGGCTTATTCTGATTTTGGCTGTAGTTTCGCGCTTGGCAGTTGCGCTGTTTGAGGGGAATGATGTTAAACCACTCCCGGGAACATATGATCAAGTTTCTTATCATACCCTGGCTACCCGTCTGCTTGATGGCTATGGTTTCACTATGCCAACTCAATGGTGGCCGGTGACGCCTGCCGGCGAACCAACTGCCCATTGGTCCTATCTTTATACCTTTTATTTGGTTGGCGTGTATGCCCTCTGCGGTGTAAAACCTATTGTTGCCCGTTTAATACAGGCTATATTGGCCGGCGTACTGATGCCCTGGCTGGCTTACCGCCTGACCCACCGCCTCTTCCAGGATCAACATTTTGTTCTTCTCCGCATCACAGTTACTCCAGCATTGATCGCTGCCGCCTGGGTTGCCTTTCATCCTTATTTGATTTATTATGCTGGCTCGCTGATGACAGAAACTTTCCATATCATTGCTATTCTGTGGGCGTTGGATTGCTCCTTGCGCCTTGCCTACTCCTCTCCCGCAGTGAGAGGAACCCGGCGTGAGGTTTGGCTCTTCCTCGAATTGGGCCTGGCGATCGGTTGCGCCGTCATGTTGCGGCAGGTCTTCCTCTTTTTTGTTCCCTTTCTTTTCTTGTGGCTGTGGTGGGCCAGGTCGCGGGGGACACAGGCCGGCTCTGGGTGGACTCGTTGGAGCGGGGCTTTCCGCCCGGTATTTATGGGCGGATTGGTTACCTTGTTGGTGCTGGTAGCGATGATCGCACCGTTCACCGCTCTCAATTATCGCCATTTTGGGCGTTTTGTCTTGTTGAACACGAATGCTGGCTATGCCTTCTTTTGGGCCAACCATCCCGTTCATGGTTACCGCTTTGTTTATCTTTTTACCCCTGATATGCCATCCTACCAGGAGCTCATCCCCCAGGAATTACGGCACCTGAATGAAGCCGCCCTGGAACAGGTACTGATGCAACGCGGTCTGCGTTTTGTGATCGATGATCCTGTGCGCTTTGTCTCGCTCACACTCTCGCGTATTCCCGCTCATTTTGTCTTCTGGCCTCTGCCCAATTCCAGTCTGCCCAGTAATATTATCAGGGTGATCTCCTTTGGCCTGGCCCTGCCTTTCATGATCGCTGGCGGCATCCTATGGTATATCGAGATACGCCGCGGGCGGCTCGATCCAAGGCCAGGTGCTTTACTGGTTTTGTTTTGTGTGGTCTACATTGGTGTGCACCTTGTTTCCTGGGCCGGCATCCGCTATCGACTGCCAACGGATGCCGTCAGCCTGGTTTTTGCCGCTTATGCCCTCTGGCGTTTGCTGGTCTGGCTGCCTCCCTTGCAGCGCAGGCTGGTTCCCAAACCTTGAAGGCGGGCAGGCAATTGAGAAGCTGGCAGGATCTAACCCCTTTTTTATATTAAATTCGTGTCAATTCGCGCCCATTCGTGGCAAGAAATATCATGTCTTCCCTGGCGAACCTTTTCCGAGCTTTTTCACGACTGGTAAAGACATGGGGATTTGAATAAGGGCGTACAGCGCCCTTATTCAAATCCCACAATATCTAGAATGCCCATGAACCTGCTTTTCCTCATCCCCTACACCCCCACGCTGATCCGCACCCGGCCGTATAATCTGCTGCGCGGGCTGGCGCGGCGCGGCCATCACATTACGCTGGCCACGCTGTGGGAGAACGCTGCCGAGCAGCAGGCCCTGGATGAGTTCCGCCAGCAGGATATGAAGGTGATCGCCTTCCCGTTGCCCAGGGAGCGCGTGGCGCTGAACCTGGCCCAGGCGCTCCCTTCGCGCCAGCCGCTCCAGGCGCGCTACTGCTGGCAGCCGGCGCTGGCGCGGGCAGTGGATGAATTTGTGCGCAGCCAGCCGGTAGATGTGGTGCATGTCGAGCATCTGCGCGGTTCGGCGTATGGCCTGCACTTGCGGGATGCCTTGAAACAGCGCGGCGCGGCCATCCCCATTGTGTGGGACAGCGTGGATTGCATATCACTGCTCTTCGAGCAGGCCGTGCAAACCAGCCGCAGCGGGTTTGGCCGCTGGGCGACGCGCTTCGATCTGCCGCGCACGCGGCGGTACGAAGCCCACCTGCTGCATGCTTTCGAGCGTGTCCTGGTCACCTCGGTGCGCGACCGGGAAGCACTGCTGGGGCTGGCTGCCAGCCAGAACGGGCGCGTTGCGCCGCCCCCGGAACGGGTGCAGGTGCTGCCCAACGGCGTTGACCTGGAATATTTTACCGCCCAGGAGGATAGCCGCCAGCAGACCCAGATCGTGTTCAGCGGCAAGCTGAGTTATCATGCCAACGTGACCGCCGCGCTGCACCTGGCGCGTGAGATCATGCCGCTCGTTTGGCGCGTTCATCCCCAAACCCGCCTGGTGCTGGCCGGCAAAGATCCCGCCCCGGCGCTGCTGGAGCTGGCCCAGGCCGAGCCGCGCATCGTGGTCACCGGCACGGTGGCGGACCTGCGCCCCTATCTGCAGCAGGCTGCGCTGGCCGTTGCGCCGCTGACCTATGGCGCCGGCATCCAGAACAAGGTTTTGGAGGCCATGGCCTGCGGCACGGCAGTCGCAGCCAGCGAGCTGGCCGTGGCGGCTTTGCAGGCCCGGCCCGGACAGGATCTGCTGGTGGGCAAGAACGACGCTGCCCTGGCGGATGGCATCATCAAGCTCCTGTCAGATGAGGCGCAGCGTCGCCGGATTGGGAAGCGCGGGCGGGCTTATGTGCAAAGCTGGCATGACTGGGAAAGAATCGTAAGCCAGTTGGAAGGAATCTACCAGGAGGTCAAGTTATGATCGGTGAGGCGCAAACACAAATGCAGGTGGAAACGCCGGCCCGGCTGCTGCCGCTTTCGCGCCGCCAGCGCCAATGCCTGACCACCGCTATTTTGATGGTCGTGGATGCGTTGACGTTCAGCGCGGCCCTCTGGCTGTCGTTTTACCTGCGATTCGTGGTTTTACCCTATTATTCCACCTATGATTTTCTGGATTACGCCGGGTTGATCCTGGCCTTTATGCCGGCCTGGCTGGTAATCCTGGCGGCTTTCCAGCTCTACCATCCCAGCACGCTCTTTGGCGGCCTGCAGGAGTACGCTCAGGTGTTCAACGCGGTGACCGCCATTGCTTTGGCCATCATCGTTTTCGATTTTCTGCGCCGCGAGGATGTGGTGGTTTCGCGCGGCTGGCTGGTGCTTTCCTGGGCGTTGAGCCTCGTGTTCGTGGGCGGGAGCCGCTTTTTGGTCCGGCGGGTGGTGTATTTCCTGCGCCGGCGCGGCCACCTGCTGGTCCCGGCGCTGATCGTGGGCGCCAACGCCGAAGGCTGTGCGCTGGCCGATCAGCTTTGCCAGTGGTCCACCTCCGGCCTGTACATCACCGGTTTTGTTGATGACGACCAGCCGGCCGGGATGGAGGTCTGCGGGCGCTATAAAGTGCTCGGGAGTATCGAACAGATCGAGCAGGTGGTGGAGGCCGGTCACGTGCAGGAAGTGATCGTGGCGCCGACCGCCATTGAGCGCGAGCAACTCCTGGGCGTGTTTCGCAGCCTGTCCGCGAATCGCCAGGTCAACCTGCGCCTGTCTTCGGGCCTGTTCGAACTGCTTTCCTCCGGGCTACGGGTTAAAGAATTGGCTTACGTGCCGTTGATCGAGGTGAACAAGACGCGCATCGCCGGGATGGACATGCTCCTGAAAGCGCTGTTCGATTACTCGATCACCCTGGCGGCGCTGGTGGTGTTGTGGCCGCTTTTGCTGCTGCTGGCTGTGCTGGTGAAACTGGACTCGCCCGGCCCGGTCATCTATCGCCGGCGGGTGATGGGCGTGAACGGGACGCAGTTCGATGCTTTCAAGTTCCGCACCATGGTGACGAACGGCGACGAAATCCTGGAGAAGAACCCTGAGTTGAAGGCGCAGTGGGAGCGGGAATACAAGATCAAAGATGACCCGCGGGTGACCCGCCTGGGCAAAGTGCTGCGCAAGTTCAGCCTGGATGAGCTGCCGCAGATATTCAATGTGCTGCTGGGGCAGATGAGCTGGGTGGGGCCGCGCATGATCTCGCCGCCGGAGATGAATATGTATGGCAAGTGGGGTACCAACCTGCTCACGGTCAAACCGGGCATTACCGGGCTGTGGCAGGTCAGCGGGCGTTCAAACGTGACCTATGAGGATCGTGTGCAGTTGGATATGTCTTACATCCGCAACTGGACGATTTGGATGGATATCTACATCTTTTTTTACACCATCCCGGCGGTCGCCTCTCGCCGCGGCGCATATTAACCTTATCGTAACCTTCAACCCTCCCAACCTTCAACCCCTCCTCCCCCATGATCATCACCCAAACACCCCTGCGCATTAGTTTGTTCGGCGGCGGCACAGATTTTGTCGGTTTTTACCACCAGGAAGAGGGCTGCGTGCTCAGCTCGGCCATCGACAAGTACATTTACGTGATCGTCAAGCGCCGTTTCGACCGTATGATCCGCGTGGGGTACACGCGCACAGAGTTGGTGGAGACGGTCGATCAGGTGGAGCACGAGCTGGTGCGCGAGGCGCTGAAGATCGCGGGCGTGGATGCGCAGATTGAGATCAACACCATGGGCGATATCCCCTCATCGGGATCGGGGTTGGGATCATCCAGCACGGTCTCGGTGGGGATCTTGAACGCGCTGTATCATTACCTCAACGCGCCGCGTGGCTTGGAAGAACTGGCGCGCGGCGCCTGCGAGATCGAAATCCAGCGCCTGGGACGCCCAATTGGCAAGCAAGATCAGTATATTGCGGCTTACGGCGGGATGCGTTTCATCCGTTTCCTGCCCGACGAGAGCGTGGTGGTGGAACGAGTGGAATTGCCAGACAGCCTCACCCGCCGCCTGAACCAGAGTCTGATGCTGTTTTATACCCACACCGCTCGCCAGTCCGGGTCGGTGCTGGGCGAGCAGCGGGCGAACATTCCTGATCGTATGGGCATCCTGCGTGAAATGAAAGCCCAGGCCTACCGGGCGCGCCAGCACCTGGAAAGCGGCGACCTGGAGGCCCTGGGGCGCCTGCTGCACGAAGGCTGGCAGTTCAAGAAGATGATGGCGAGCAAGATCAGCAATCCCGCAATCGATGCGTTGTACGATACGGCGCGCAAAGCGGGCGCCATTGGGGGAAAGATCACGGGTGCGGGTGGGGGCGGATTCTTGCTGCTCTATTGCCCACGCGAGAAACAGTATGATGTGCGCCTGGCTTTGCACGGCTTGCAGGAGCTGCCGTTCCACCTGGAGCCCGATCCCAGCAAAGTGATCTTTGATTACCGGCGTTAGACTTTTAAAAGTTCTTAAGATTCTGGCGGGGCGTTATCGAATATAATTCGATGGTTTTAGATGCTGTCTGGACAAACCGCTTTTCCCGCGTCGACATGATGGGTGAAATTATGATATCCGTTCGATCATTATCTAGCGAAGAAGCCATTGCGCTGGCTGTTGAGCCTGTGCAGGATTATTTGGCGCGCTTGTTGGTTGCGCTGCAACGCATCTCTCAACAGCAAATCAGGGAGGTGGTTGGGGTGCTGTTCATGGCCTGGCAAGAAGGCCGCCAGGTTTTCTTGTTTGGCAATGGCGGCAGCGCGGCAACGGCCTCGCATATGGCCAATGACCTCAATAAGCTCACCATCACGCCGGGTATGCCGCGCATGAAGGCCATTGCTCTGACCGATAATGTGCCGTTGATGACGGCCTGGGGTAACGATACCGAGTATGCCAATATATTCGCCGAGCAGTTGGTGAATTTTATCCAGCCTGGCGATGTTGCTATCGGTATCTCGGCTAGCGGGAATTCGCCCAACGTGCTGCGCGCCATGCAGACGGCCAGCCAGCACCAGGCTGTCTGCGTGGCCTTTACCGGCGACACCGGTGGGAAGCTGAAAGACCTGGCAGATCATTGTATCTTTATTCCGGACGATTGTATTTTAAGACAAGAAGATGGTCATATGATCCTGGATCATGTGATTTCGTATACTTTACGCACGTTGATCCTGGTTTGCCGGGATGGAGGAAAATAACATGAAAGTACTTGTGACAGGCGGGGCCGGCTTCATTGGCTCACACGTGGTTGATTTGTTGATCGAGGCAGGCCACCAGGCGGTGGTGTTGGATGATCTTTCAACCGGCCGGGAATCCAATCTCAACCCCAAGGCAGCCTTTTATAAGCTGGATATCCGCAGCCCGCAGGTGGAGGATGTGTTTGCGAAAGAGCGCCCGGAGGTGATCAGCCACCACGCGGCGCAGATGGATGTGCGCCGCTCGATGGCGGATCCAATCTTCGATGCGGACGTGAACATCCTGGGCTCGATCAAGCTGGGGCAGTTGGCGATGAAATATGGCACGCGCAAGTTCATCCACATTTCAAGCGGCGGCGCGGCGTATGGGGAACCGGTTTATTTGCCGTGCGACGAGGAGCATCCGGTGCGCCCGTTGTGCCCGTATGGGGCCAGCAAATTTACCTTTGAAATGTACCTGTATCTGTTCAAGCACAATTACGGCCTGGACTTTTCGGTGCTGCGTTACCCAAATGTGTATGGCCCGCGCCAGGATCCGCATGGCGAGGCAGGCGTGGTGGCAATCTTTGCCGGGCAAATGCTGAATGGGCAGCCGGTGACGATCAATGGCACTGGCGAGCAGGTGCGCGATTTTGTATATGTAACGGACTGCGCCCAGGGCAATCTTGACCTTCTTGAAAAAGGCAGCGGGCGGGTGTATAACCTGGGATATGGAATTGGCACGGATATCAATGAAATTTTTACCCATCTGAAGGCCATCACGGGGTATCCCCAGCTGGCGCGGTATGGCCCGGCGAAGGCAGGCGAAACGTTCCGCATCTACCTGGATGCGACTCGCGCTGCAGATGAGTTGGGCTGGCAGCCCACCATCCCGCTCGAAGAGGGTCTCAGGCGCACTGTGGAGTATTTCCGAACTGTGGAAATGGCGCATTCGGAAAAAAGTAATGTATAATGAAGATGTAGAGCGGATAAATTAGCATGGAACTTCGCCATTATATTAATATCGTCTGGAAATGGGCCTGGCTGCTGGTGTTATCCGTGGCGATTGCCGCGGGTTCGAGTTATTATGCCAGCAAAGCCGCCACCCCGTTGTATCGTACCAAAACCACGATGATGATTGGTTCGGTTATTGACGATCCGAATCCGAATACCAGCCAGATCTATACCAGCCAGCAGCTTGCATATACGTATATCCAACTGGCGCGGCGTGAGCCGGTGCTGAAAGGTGCCATTGACAGCCTGGGTTTACAGATGAATTGGGGCGCTTTGGCCGGGCAGGTCAGTGCCAGCAGCGTTCCGCAGACACAGCTTCTGGAAATAACTGTGGTGGACAGCGACCCTTACCGGGCCAAGGTATTGGCGGATGCGATTGCGCAGCAGTTGATCCTACAAAGCCCGGCAGGCAATCAGGAGACCAGCCAGGACCAGCAGATATTTGCCCAGGCGCAGCTTGACGATTTGAAGCTGAAGATCGAGAATGCCCAGACAGAGTTGACGCAGTTGAACCAGGAATTGGACGCAGCCAACAGCGCTCGTCAGATCCAGGATCTGCAAAGCCAGATCAGCTTGTTGGAAAACAAAGTCAGCAGCTGGCAGTTAACCTATTCGCAGCTTTTGACTTCCCTCAAAGGCGGAACGTCGAATGTGGTCAGCGTGGTGGAAAAAGCTTCGGTGCCTGGCACGCCCTTCAGTCCCAACACCCGCATGAACGTGCTGGTTGCTGCGGCTATCGGTGCGGTGCTGGCGATAGGCGGCGCGTTCTTGATCGAGTACCTGGACGATACGGTCAAATCGCCCGATGATGTCACCCGTTTTACTGGGCTGCCCGTCCTGGGTGCGATCGCGCGCATCGAAGGCGACAATTACGATGAGAAGTTGATCGCTGCCAACCAACCGCTCTCGCCGATCGTAGAGTCCTATCGGATTCTGCGTACGAATTTGCGGTTTTCGTTTGTGGATACTCCCGCCCGCACGCTGCTGATGAGCAGCCCCAGCCCAAGCGAAGGCAAGAGCGTCACGCTGGCGAACCTGGCAGTCGTATTGGCGCAGTCAGGATTGCGCGTGATCCTGGTGGATACCGATTTGAGACGCCCGGTGCAGCATAAGATCTTCCGTTTGCTGAACCGCTATGGAATGACCGATGCAATCTTGCAGATCAGCTCGGTGGCGCGCAATGTGGTTGGCGCAAACCCTGCCTTGGCTCAAGCAGCAGAGGTCATAGACGACGATGCTGCCCGCGTGGCGGCCCTGGTGGAAGAGCTCCAGGCGGAAGCGAAGACATTGCGGACATCTGCAGAGAGATTCCCTTCGATACACAGCCAGCATCAGGCTGGGGAGAACAGCGGCTCTTCTCCGATCGAGCGGTTCTTGCAAGATACCCCTATCGAAAATCTGCGCGTGATGACCAGCGGGTCTTTACCGCCCAATCCGGCCGAGCTTTTGGGCTCGGAACGCATGATTGCATTGATCGAGGCTTTGAAGGAACAAGCAGACCTGGTTTTGTTTGATAGCCCGCCCACCCTGGTCGTGGCGGATGCTGCTATTTTGAGCGCACGCGTCGATGGTGTGATTATGGTGAACGACTCTGGCCGCACCCGATCAGCCGAAACCCGCCGCGCGGTAGATGAGCTCCGCCGGGTGCATGCCAATATGTTGGGTGTGGTTTTGAATCGTCTTTCTCGCCGGTCGGGCGGTTACAACTATTATTATTATTACTATTACTACTATTCTGAAGATGGCGATAAACGCCGTAAGAAGAAATCGCACGGTTGGCTGTCGCAGACCATCCCCTGGTTGTCGCGCGGCAATCACCGCAGTAACCATAAACCAAAGGCCTGAACCTGGAAAGGAGCAGTTCTATGCAAATCCGTTGCCAGCAATGTCATAAACCGTATGCTCTCAGTAAAGAGGTTGTTCACCAAGTTCTGGACAATATGGCCGCTGAGAATCTCATGCACTACAATGCACCCTGCCCGCACTGCCGCCGGCTGAATCGTGTCTCTCGGGCCGAATTGCTGCATGCCGCCCCCGATTGGGGAAAAGCAGAAGAAACATCGTCATCATAGCGTGCTGTGAGTAAGAACGAGTATAGAAAAGTCGTGCAGATGGTCAGCGCTGCACGACTTTTTATTCGAAGGGTACTTTTGGACAATTATGAGAAATGGAATGGCGATTGCGCGGCAGATGCAGGAGTCTGATTGCAGCAATGGCTCTTGTTCTCAGCCTTCTGTTATAATGTCGCCGGAAAATCTTGATCGGTAAAACTTTTCGTGGGTACTTTTTATTATTCAGCCAATGTCACTTGATTTAGAACAGCAGATTGTACTTAGGTGTCTCAATCTAGACAGCCATCGAGACGAGTGGCTGTATTCACACCTGATGGGGGAAGTGAACTGGCTACAGTTGCGCAAACTAGCAATGGTTCACTTTGTGGTTCCACAAGTGCACAGATGCTTAAATATCCTTGGAGGAGAATTCTTTCCGCCTGATGAAGTGATTGCCTGGAAAACTCTGCTGCGTAATATTGCTATCCACAACATAAAGCGTTCCAGGAAAATGTTGGAAATTCTGGATGTCTTTGCCCAGAATGATATCCCGGTGATCCCCTTTAAGGGACCTATTGTCGCGATCCAGGTTTATGGCGATCTGGCCATGCGCCATTTCAACGATATCGATATCCTGATTCATCCGCAGGATTTCCATAAGACGTTCACGCTGTTGCAAGAACTGGATTGCTATCCCGTACCTCCAGAAAAGCTGATGGATGAAGCTACTCTGCTGGCAACTTGCTATGCCCTTTCTTTCAGACATCCGGATGGAACCGAGTTTGAAATCCACTGGCAGCTTTCTGAAGGTAGAGTAACTTATCCTATAGGGATCGATCGATTTTGGCAGGATTTAAGCCCAGTTTCCATCCTTGGTAAAGAAGTCCAAACGTTTAACCTGGAAAATGCATTTTTGTTGCTCAGTATGCACGGTATGAAACATCAATGGAACCGGCTCAAGTGGATTGCCGATATGATCTTTTTTGTTCAAGCTTATCCCAATCTGGATTGGGCAAACATGCTAGCACAAGCTCGTAAGGATGGTTTTCGGCGGATTGTTCTATTGAGTCTATCGTTGGCTAAATCTGTGGGCGGCACATCGCTGCCCGCTGAGCTTGACACAGCCATCTATCAAGACGCCTTCGTCCGTGATTACACTAAACATGTTTGCCAACGGTCTTTGGCTATTTCCCCTGGAGATTCATGGAGTTTGAAAGTTTCCCTTGATTATTTACGATCCAGGGAGAGATGCCGAGATAAATTCTATTTTATCTTTGAGCGAGTATTCAAGCCCAACTGGTATGACCAGACTTTTGCCCGATTGCCTCGCTATTTATATCCACTTTATTATCTTATTCGTCCTGTGCGTTTAGGCTTTGAAAGTATTCGCAAAGGGAAGGAACATTCCAAAGAAACCTGAACTTTCCTCACCGGGCTCTAGATATTATAACTGCCAGTGCTGTGGATCAAGATGGTGATATAAAGGTCAGGGCTTTTTTGAAAGCACGCTCCGCCGAAGCTGAGGTTGAAGCGCAAGGCTTCTGGGCACGCACGACAAATTATCTTCCGGGCTGGTCATTGATCGTAAAGCTGGCAGAGCAAATCGAACAGGTGCTTCAGTGGCTGTCGCACTATACCACCAGCGCGACTCTGGTTGAGCAATATGCGCAAGGCTGGTATCAGGTTGATTTGCATCACTGGCAGTTATTGAATGCTGTTCGCCAAGTTGAGGACGATGCAGATGATTTTGATGTTTTGGCCATGCTCGCTGATCGTTTTTACAGCCGCTACCTTGATAAGCTTGGTCAGGTTTTTTATGATGCTGTGAAGACAGAGTCAGCCTGGCCACCGGAAGGCTGCACAGGCATTGCAGCTCTAGCCAAAACGCTATTCGAATCAGTCAAGCAGCCCAACGCGATTCTGATTGTTGACGCGCTTCGGCTGGATCTGGCAACGATGCTCAAGCAATATCTGGGACAGGGTGAACTGCAAGCTTACCTGGCACACCTGCCAACAGAAACATGGGTTGGGATGAAGACCTTAACACCTGGGTTTAATGCTCGTTTAGAAATCAAGAATGGCAAGGCGGCTTTACCTTCGGAAACCGCCGGCGACTTGATTTATCGGTCAGCACGTTGGAAATTACTTGAGGCCGCTGGAGCGGGGTATTTGGGAAAAGATAAGAAGGGTAACCGGCGAGATGAAATTCACCATTTGCATGAATTTACCAGCGCCCAAAAACCATCCAGCCTGCCCAAAATACTCGTTTTATTCAATCGCGAAGTGGATGAAATCGGGCATGGCGTTCCAGGGCGGTGATCCAACACTTCGATGAACTGCTGGCCGAACTGGAGCGCGCAGTGCGTCGCTTGCAAAAGTGGGGTACGCAGAGATTTACATTGTCACCGATCACGGGTTTGTTTTACTGCATCAAGACGTCAACCCTTTGCCCCTGGCAGTTGATAAGAGTGTTTTTGCCATGACAAATGCCCGTTTTGGTTTTTTGAAGCCCGGTAAGTACAGCCCTACCGCCAGTGTGCCATTTCCACTTGATCCGGATTGGCAAGTAGCGTTAGCGCCAGGCGCGCGCAGCTTTAGTACGCCGGGAACCTTTTTTCACGGTGGAGCCACGTTGCAAGAAGTTGTCATTCCACATTTGAAGATCATTACGCAGGGCGAGATACGCCGTATGCGCGTCAAGGCGCACCTGCCGCAGCCTGAGATTCACACGTTGGCCGTCAAGGTGGAGTTGATTCCTGATATTCCGCTAAAGAAGAATATGTTTGAGACTGATGCAGTCTCTATCGAGGTGCGAGTATTTCTGGGAAGCACAGAACAACCAAGATCACGTGAAAAGCTTGTAGAAATTACCCCTAATAGCTCAACTCAAAGCGTCACGTTATTCCT
>CAZVRZ010000029.1:0-41937 GCA_964629965.1 uncultured Anaerolineaceae bacterium | reverse complement strand
CTCCAAAAAGCGATGGATACATTAAAGGGTCCCACCTACCAGCTCATGGAAGTTCGTTTTGGCTCTTATCCATACGAGATCGTCCGCGACGGGCGGGTTTGCAAAGCTGGCTCGCCTATCTCCTGGTCTCCGCAAGAGATCCAGGCTGGTAAGATCGAGGGGATACGTACCGATGGAGAACCGGCAGTTATCGAGTGGCAGGCAGTCAAGCACGAGCCGGGCTGGTGCAAGCTAGATTGGGTGGTCGCCGACCCAGTGCGCGGCCAGCTTGCCAACGCCAGCAACATGCTCGATGTGACCTGGGAAGCACCCGATGGCAGCATTACACCTTTGGATGGGTATCTAGATCCCTATTTCCAGGAAGTATACCTGGATGCGGCCTCGGTGCCGATCTTCTCCAAATTAGCACGGCACGTGTCCGCTGATGCTCTCGACCAATACGTAGAACAGTTGGAAAAAGAAGTCAATAAATACTTGAACAAAGATCTCAACTATGGCAAGGCCGCCAAGCGCATGTACAATATCTTCCGGCTGACCGGGCGTTACGAAGAAGCAGCCTTCATCCGAGAACTGTTCGACGAACCTACAACCATGTTATACCAGGCCTGGTCGTTGATCCGTACGATTGAGGAAGCCAGCCACCCCGGTTCCAGCATTTCCAAGGAAAACCTCTTATCCCAGGCCGATCAACTGATCATGGGAGTCGTTGCCGCGCTGGAAGGCGAATACGAGACTGAGATCGTCAAAATGCTGCTGCGCCT
Organism: uncultured Anaerolineaceae bacterium; assembly: GCA_964629965.1. GTDB lineage: Bacteria > Chloroflexota > Anaerolineae > Anaerolineales > UBA4823 > CAZVRZ01. Next base: position 41,176 of record CAZVRZ010000029.1, on the reverse strand, counting down.
GCGAGACGCCTTGAACAAACAAGAGATCGGGCAGGCCTTGTCCGCGCCAGTAGAAACGGCGCGCGCCGAAGCCATCAACATGGTCAACAACTTCTTCTTTGAGAGGTTAACCGCCTTGCCAACCATCAGCTCTTACATTGACGAGCACACAGTACGGTAGCGCCGGATCCCACTCGCAGTTCTTAGAAACCCTCCAGGCAAGATAAATCGGCGGTGCCTGAAGCGAGTGCTGCGATTCGCTGCAGCATAGCCAGTCGATTTTGCCGCAGCGTTGGCTCTTCTGCCATGACCAGGATCGTATCGAAGAAACGATTGATGACCGGTATCATGGGTAGAAAAGCTGCCAGGAAATCATTCACCGAACCAGAGTGGTGAGACGCAGCCTCTGCCTGCTGGAGAGAACCGTACAATTCAGTTTCGGCAGGTTCAACCAATGCAACCGGATCAACCAGATAGCGCTCTGTCAGGTCGCGAGTGATGCGAACGCAGCGAGAATACGCCGGCAGGATTGTATTCCAGTCTGGACGCGCCACCCAGCCCGCAAGTTCTTTCACCGCCCTGGCAGCCCCCGCCGGGTTATGTCCCTGGGCAGCCAAGACCGCGTCGACGATATCATACCGCCAGCCCTGCTCCAACAGCCAATTGCGCAGCCGTTCAACGATGAATTGCAGGCAGGCTTCCAGCACCTCAGTAGAGACCGGAACAGGCAGTGTCGGAGCAACCACGGTCTTTAAAACGCGCCGCAGATCAAAATCCAAACCATAGGCTGCCAGAGACTGGACCAAACCCAAAGCCGCTCGGCGTTGGGCAAAGGGATCCTTGGTGCCGCTGGGCGCCAGGCCAGCTGCGAACAAACCTAACAGTGTATCCAATCGGTCGGCAATACCCACCACCAGGCCAGGCAGTGATTCAGGCATCGCATCGCCCGTATAACGTGGCAGGTAGTGTTCCGCGATCGTCTGAGCAACGGCCTCGCTTTCGCCCGAGCGGCGAGCGTAATAGCGCCCCATAAGCCCCTGCAGCGAGGTCATTTCAACTACCATGTGCGTGGCTAAATCAGCTTTGCACAACTCGGCCGCTCGTAAAGCCGTGGCAACATCTTCGCTGGCCAAGCCCAACTCAGGGCCGAGCGTTTTGACAACCGCCATGATCCGTTGTGATTTGTCATACATCGAGCCCAGTTTTACCTGAAATATCAAGGTTTTTAAGCGCGGTAAATACTCTGCCAGCGGTTGCTGGATATCTTTGCGCACAAAGAAATCCGCATCAGCAAAGCGAGCCCGAATCACGTGCTCGTTGCCTTCTACCACCAGGTCCAGGCTGCGATCTTTCCCGGCGCAGTTACTCACCGAAATGAAATATGGCAAGAGATGCCCGCCTTTCTCAACCGGGAAATACCGCTGGTGTTTTTTCATCACCGAGATCAACACTTCCTGGGGCAATTTCAGATGAGCCGCATCGAAACTGCCGCGAATGGCAACCGGCGCTTCAACCAGGTTGTTCACCTCAGCCAGCAAAGCCGTATCATCCGCAATCACGCCGCCCACTTCAGCAGCCAATGCTTTAACCTGGGCGCGGATACGCTGCATCCGTTCCGCCGGATCCAAAACAATGCCTTGCGCTTCCATCACCTGGAAATATTCTGCCGATTCGTGGATTGAGACCGTCTCCGGCTCGCTAAAACGTAGCCCGCGCGTCTGATTGCCAGATGCTACCCCGGCAAATTCAAATGGGATCACCACCCGGCCAAACAATGCCAGCAACCAGCGCACCGGACGGGAAAAATACACATTACTCCGGTTCCAACGCATGGCCTTATCCACGCGCAAACCGGCAATCAACCCCGGCAATCCTTCTGCCAACACCTGCGCCGCCGGGCGGCCCGTCTGGTGAACGACCGCGGCCACATAACGCCCGCCATCCATTTCTCGAATTTGTAGATCAGAGACAGCCACGCCCTTGCTGCGGGCAAAACCCTCCGCCGCCTTGGTCGGCGTCCCCAGCAAATCGAAGGCCCGGTCGGCAGGCGGCCCTTTAACTACCTGCTCCAGATCCGGTTGGCAGGCAGAGACATCCTCAACGCTCGCTACCAGGCGGCGCGGCGTGCTGAAGATACGCACTGCACCGTGTGTAAGCCGCAGATCGGCCAGTAGCGCCGGGATACGCTCGTGCAACTGAGCAGCCAACTGCTCCAGGTCTGCAGCCGGAATCTCTTCTGTGCCAATCTCCAGTAAGAAGGGGGCAGCGGCACTGACCACTGGCGTCGAGGCCAAGGGCCTGGCAGGCGCAGCCTGTCCGCCACTCTCGGATTCATGCAGCCAGGGATATTCCAGGCGTTGGCGCTGCTCCAGGTAGGCATCTCCCACCCGGCGCGAAAGGTCGCGCATGCGGGCAAACAGAGCCTGCCGTTCGGTCACTCCCACTGCGCCGCGGGTATCCAATACATTGAAGGTATGCGAGAGTTTGAGCACATAATCATGCGCCGGGAGCACCAGGTTTTGTTCCAGGCACGCAGCAGCCTCGCGCTCATACAAATCATACATCTGCTGTAAACGCTCGACGCTGGCTACCTCGAAGTAATATTTACTATGTTCACGCTCTGCCTGGAAATTGACATCCCCGCAAGTGAGCGTGTCGTTCCAACGAATCTCCTTAAAACCATGCACGCGCTGCAAAGCGATAGCAATCCGGTCCAAACCGTAGGTGATTTCAACCGAGACGGGATCGCATAAATGCCCGGCAGCTTGCTGGAAGTAAGTAAATTGCGTGATCTCTTGCCCGTCCAGCCACACTTCCCAACCCAACCCCCAGGCGCCCAGGGCCGGCGATTCCCAATTGTCTTCCACAAAGCGAATATCGTGCTGGTGGGGATCGATGCCGATAGCCTGCAAAGAATTCAAGTACATTTCCTGAGGATTGCCCGGATCGGGCTTCAAGATCACCTGGAACTGGTGGTGCATCTGCATGCGGTTAGGGTTATCGCCATACCGGCCGTCATCCGGGCGAATGGAAGGCTCCACATAGGCAACCTTCCAGGGCTCCGGTCCTAACACGCGCAGCGCCGTAGCCGGATTCAGCGTTCCAGCTCCCACCTGCGAATAATAAGGCTGCCACACCAGGCAGCCCTGATCAGCCCAAAAATGCTGAAGTTTTAGGATGATCGATTGAAAATCTAAAGATTGAGTCATAGGCTCTCTATCCAATAAATGAAAGATGACATATGGCCTTGGCGCCGAACGATACGATTCAAAGCATATACCCAAGATACCGCAGGCCGCGTTTAAGTTTCACCATTATACTCCGTTTGCCCAAGGTGAAGAAATATCCTTACAGGCAGGCCGTTTATTTTTGAATTTTCACCTGAGAGAGCGCCAGGGTTGAGAGCAGGAACAGGCCCAGGTAAATGGCGAAAAGCAGCACATAACCTAAACCGGGAAACTCCGGAACGCTGGCGGTGAAGAAATCTGCAATTGGCCCGCCGATGTACGAACCAATGGCCCCCGCACCCGCACCCGCCAGGTTCGAAAGACCCAAGTAACGGCCGGCCTCCTGCTTGGGAACGATATCGGTGCCCAAAGCCCAGTTCGAAACATAGAAAAGGCCGGCTGCCAGGCCAATCAAAGCGCCGCCCAGGTAAATGACGTTCATGTTGGTGGTGAGCAGCACGACCAATGTGCCAAACGCGGCAATGATTCCGCCCAAGCCAACCAGCGTTTTTCGACCAAGACGATCTGCCAACCAACCGCTGGGAAGCGCCGAAACCAGGATGAAACCGCCCACAAACATCATCAAGTTCGAGGCAGGGCCTGCCGCGGTGGTGCCTGAATATCCCAGGCGAGCTTGCATATAATAAACGGCAAAGCTCGACAAATTCACCATAGCCACCAGGAAGGCCAGGCGGTTGACCACCCACCAGGTGAAGGCCCGGTTGCGCCCGCCTGTTTCGCCAACACTGATCCGCACGCTCAGGATGACACCCAAAGCCACTGACAACGCCATGCCTAGCAGCCCCACCAGCCCCATCGAGATCACCTTCAGCTCAAGCCCAGGTAAACTCTTGAGGAACGAGCCCAGCCACTGCACCACCTGCCCCACGCCCAGGATCACCAGGGTAAAAGCACCGGTCATAACCACCAATCGCAAGAAAGGCTGCCAATCGATCGGGGGCAGTTCTTCTTCCAGCCGATTTTCAGGCACCAGCATCGTCAAAAGCATCGCCGCCACCAGGATCGCCATGGCTGCCAACAAGGCTCCCCACATATTGCCTGCCGAGATCAACTTACCGATCGTTAAAGCCACCAGGATAAGCGGAATGGGAACTTCCAATAACGTTTTGACCGCCGAAAAGCGGCCGCGCTGCTGCTCGGGCACCAGGTCGGGGATCAGGCCCTGCTCGGCGCCGTGCGCCATATTGGATGAAAACTGAAGCAGCATCGCAAAGACAAACAAGAGGATGTAACCCGTCAAGCCCGAAGCGCTTGCCAGGGCGCCAATGGCCGTGATGAATACCAGGTCAAGCAGTGTACCCAGGAAGATGAACGGACGCCGGCGCCCCCAACGCAGCTTGCTGCGATCCGATAACATCCCCATAAAAGCCTGCACCAGCAAAGCCATCATCAAAGTCCACAAGCGCAGCGTACCAAAATAAGTGGCCTTTTGGGTCTCCCCCACGAACTGCTGGATGAGCAGCGGGAAAACCAACCCACAGGTTTGCGCCAGGGTGGTCAGGCCGAAGAAATAAATATTGACTGTAATATAATCATACCAACGGATTGCTCGCTTCACAGATTCTTCTCCTTCGATGAAAAACCTAGCGCCCCAGCAGCATGTAAACCAGGTAAACGAGCGCGAACAAGACCACGATACCCAGCACTGCCACCAGGGCAATTTTGACATGATCGAGCGGTTTTTGCCCGCCCACCTTTCCCGTCTGCCCATTGATCAGGACGCGATAGGCGCGCCCCTGGAAATGATAAGCGCCCACCCACAACGGCAGTAGAACGTGTTTGAAGGTCAGCCCCGACCATTGGCCTGCGCCAGTATCCACATTACGTTTTTCGTGAGTAGGCTCGATAGTGTCCGACAAGCCCAGGCGAATCTTCTTGATCACCTTTTCCCGCGCCTTCAAGGATGCATCCGCCAAAGGATAATCATAAGTCAAAGCCGGCCAACCCGCCAGGTATTCCGGCGCAAACGCAACCAGCTCTTTCAGATTGAATGGCTCGATGCCGGCAACATCACCCGGCTTCATCGCCTTCACCCCAGCAACCAATACATCGTCAAAAAATTCGCAGGCCGTACCGTTGCGCGCCACCCAACGCGGGTTTTTACCACTGCCCACGTTGATCTCGCAGCGCCAGGGAACTTCGATCGTACCATCAAAAGTCCAGAAGGGATAATAAGCCGGCTGCAGGTGTAGGCCGCCGGCTTTTAAGGCCAGGTCATCAGGAGAAAAGAGACCTTTGCGAAGCCAGTGCTTCAGTTTCTCCAGCGCCTGCTGTTCGTTCAACTTTATCAAACCAATGACCTGCGGATCGATCAACTCAAGTATTTCGACCGAGGAAGACATGCGATTCGAACCACAATAAGGACAATGATCGGCGCGTTGTCCTGGCAGCAGCATCGTGATCGCGCCACACTGCTCGCAAGCCAGGCGCTGCTGCGCCTCTGCCCAGCGATGGGCGCGGGTCGTCGGCAAGACAAAATCCACGGCAGTTTCAGCAGTATCAGCAGCCGCTTTCTTTTCCACAGGACGAACATAGCCGCAATTTTGGCACAGGATTTCCTGGCGCTCGACAACGAAATTTATGCTGCCACCGCAGTTCGGGCAGCGAAACACTTGCGCCTGCGCTTCTTCAGGCACAGCCGGCTGGCGCGGCGCAAGGCCCTCGCCCTCTTTCATCAAGCGCGTTTTATCTAGCTTCTCAGAAAGCATCATCAAGCCCCGGCGGGCAGCGGCATTGCCCGGCTCGGCTGCCACAGCGCGTTCCAGGTACAGGCGTTGTTCTGCGGGATCATCGGTCGTTGCAGAAAGCCACAGCCAGGGCCGCGCATCGGTCGATTTGATCGCCGAAGCCTTGGTCAACCAGCGGCGCGCCAGGTCGCGCTGGCCCCCCTTCAGATCGGTTATCCCCCGCTGAACAAGCTCTTCAAAATATTGTTCTTCAGAAAAACTCGAATTCTGATCCATGCTCACCCGTAGAAGGAAATCAACCAATCATTCCAGACAAATTATAGCAGAATCACCGGTTGACGGGCAAACAAGGAAATTGGGAGATTTAAATTTGTGTCATCCCTAAAGCAGTACGGCTAAAAATTTTCGACCAGGTCCATTCCCGTATACAGATCAGCGACCTCATTGGCATAACCGTTGAAAAGCAGCGTGGGGCGGCGCTGCAGTTCACCGATGCGGCGTTCGGTTGCCTGCGACCAGCGCGGGTGAGACACATCGGGGTTTACATTGGCGTAAAACCCATATTCATTCGAAGCAGCCAGCATCCACAGAGTCTTCGGCATCATCTTCACCAACTCGATTTTGACGATCGATTTGATACTCTTAAAGCCATACTTCCAGGGCACCGCCAGGCGCAGCGGTGCGCCATTCTGCGCCAACAGGGATTTTCCATACAGGCCAGTGGCCAGGATGGTCAGGTCATTCATCGCCTCGTCCAGGCGCAGCCCTTCAACGTAAGGCCATTCTAGCCAATTGCTCTTTTGGCCGGGATATTGGGCAGGATCATACAGAGTTTCGAATCTCACATATTGGGCCTCTGAGGTTGGCTCAACTTCATCCAGCAGCTTCTTGAGCGGAAAACCCAGCCAGGGAATCACCATCGACCAGCCCTCCACACAGCGCATGCGGTAAATACGCTCTTCCTGCTCGAATTTCAGCAGATCGTCCAGATCGTATGTCTTGGGCTTATTCACCAGCCCTCCCACCTCCACCCGCCAGGGTGATGAGACAAATTTTTCCGCCGTCCGGGCCACAGACTCTTTGTTCGTGGTGAATTCATAATAGTTGTTGAAATTGGTCACCGAACTGTATACCGTCAGTGGGTCGCCCAATTCATCCTGGTCCGCTTCCGTGACGGGAGGCTCACTGTCCAATTCGGTCGGGATCGGCCCAGGCAGTTCCTGACCGCCACAAGCAGCCAACGCCAACGCGCTCGCAGCAAAGGCTGCCGCGGCCTTCATGAATTGTCGCCTTGACAAGTAAACGTGCTCCGGCGTAATTTCTGAAGAATTGATCTTAACCATACATACCTCGTAAGAATTTCTCCCCAACAATTTGGATATTCGCTACCCTTATTGTACCTAATTAAGATTACACACAGATTAAGATAATCAAGATCAACGAAACTTTGCTGCCAGAAGATCGTATATAGTTTAAAGATTTGGAGGAACCATGACCATTGACCTCAAAAAAACCCGTTGGTATGTGTGGCCTTTTGCTGCTATTTGGAACTTGGTAGCCTATATCGTCTCGCTGACCGGGCGGCTCATTGCAGTCGTGTTGGGATTAACCCTGTTGATCGTGGGAGCCGTTTTAACGATCACCATCGTCGGCGCGATCATCGGCATTCCCCTGCTCGTCTTGGGATTATTGCTGGTCGTGCGCGGGCTGTGGTAATAAGAGCAAACTGGGGCTATCCAAAAAGAACCGGATAGCCCCAGTTGCCACAACCTGCGGGGAGGTCAATCGACTCTCACAGCAGCCGCGGAGGCAGGCAGCGGTTGCGTTTTGTTTTGTACGCCTTTTACAGGACGGCCATCTTCGAAACGCACGATTTCCGGCACGAAGAAAGCCATCACTCCCATCAGCATCGTGATTACACCGCCCAAAATGAACCAGGATTGCACACCCAGCCAATCTGCGACCGGCCCGGCAATGATCAGCCCCAGGGGGCACATAGCAGTGGTCACGCTGCCGAGCAAAGTAAAGACGCGGCCTTGCATTTCAGGCTCAACAGTCATCTGCACCACCGCCAGCAGGGGTCCATTGGTGATCGGGTTAACGATTCCCAACCAGAACATGGCTGCCACAGCTACCCAATACCCCGAAGCCGGCATCAGGCCAATCACCAGGCAGCCAATTCCCATGCCCACCAAACCAGCCAGCGAAGTATAAACGCGCCGCCGGGAACCACCCCAGGCGCTCAAGATCAGCCCGCCCAAGATGAACCCGGCACCCGAAGCCGACTGCATCCAGGCCAGTTGAAAGGCCTGTCCATTGAAATGCTCCTTGACCAGCAACGGCATCAGCGAGAAAGCCGGGTTCAACAAGAAATTGATCACCAAAGCCATGCCGCCGATCAACAACAATCCCTTCCATCCAAGCACATAGACCAGGCCCTGGCGCAGATCCTGCCAGAGAGAAGTTTTGCCTTTGGCGTCTGGCAAGGCCAATTTACGCTCCGGTTGTGGAATTGCAACGAAGAGCAAAGGCAAGATCGCCAGCAAGGCCGTCGAGACATCGATGGCCAGCACACCTTGCATAGGCAGCAGTTCCAACAACAAAGCACCCAAGGGAGCAGACGCAATATTCATCGCCCCGTTCAAGGTGGAATTCAGTCCCTGGATGCGGGAGAGGTGCTCTTTGGGCGCCATCAACGTAGTAGAAGCCTGCATAGCAGGCCAGTGGAAGCCCCCTGCCACGGAACGAATGAACATCAACAAATAAATATGCCAGATCTGCACCCAGCCAGCCCAAAACAATAACGCCAGACCCATCGTCGCCAGGGCAATGACACTGTCAGCCACGATCATCGTGATCCGGCGATTCCAACGATCCACCAGCGCGCCGACCAGCGGGCCAATCAATACTTGCGGCAGCATTCCAACCAACGAAGCGGTCGCCAAAACGGTTGCCGAACCGGTGCTCTTGGTCAACCACCAGATCAAGGCGAACCCCACCAACTGGCTGCCCAGCAGCGAAACGGCCTGGGCCGTCCAGATCGTAAAAAAAGGCAGCGCCCAATTTATTTTTTTGGGTTGATCGATTTTTTCCGTATTGATATGGATGCTCATTTGAAACACTCCTGCAATTTCATTATACCGGCTACTTCAAGAATAACACTCTACTTAATTATTGTCAAGATAATATTAATAATATTCATATTGATATGAATTTATTTAATATACTATCGAGCACGGAATTCATTTTGACACTTCCCCATCAGGATACCACAAATGCATCTTTTGTACCTATCCGGAGGCTAACAATTCCCTATCGGCGCGCTGCCAATCTGCCGGTGAATGCCGCGCCAAACCCCCAGGCAAGAGTCTGGCCGGTTCGATCCACAGGGATCAAGGGATCAGCTTTGCAATTTGTCGAGCATCTCGTACAACAGGATTCCCGCGGCTACCCCCAGGTTGAGCGAGGTAACCTTCCCCCTCATGGGCAAGCAGATCAGCTTTTCACACACCGCAATCTGCTCAGGCAATAAACCCTTTTGCTCGCTGCCCAACAGCAAGATCGCCGGATGCTGGTAGGTTTCTACGCTCCTGTAATCCTGGCTGCCGTGGGCTGAGGTGCCGTAGACGTGATAGGCATGCCGGCGCGCCCAGGCAGCAAACTCGTCAAACGAAGCCTGGACAAGCGGATGGGTGAACAAGGCACCCATGCTGGCACGCACTGCGCCAGGATGATATGGATCCACGCTGGCATCCAACAGCAGCAGCCCGCCGGCGCCAACCGCATCCACCGAACGCAAGATTGCCCCAATATTGCCGGGGTCTTGCGGCGAAACCAAGGCAACTCCCCAGGAAAAATTAACAGGGCTAAGCTCGCCCAGGCTGTAGCCAGGGCAATGCGCCACCGCCAGGATACCCTGGGGATTTTCTTTCTCGGCCAGCAAAGCAAACACATCTGCCTCCACTGCATAACATTCCGTTCCCTGCTCTTGTAGGCGCTGTAGCAGGCCGAATGCGTAGGGGCTTTTGAGCAGTTCAGGAGCGTAGCACACATAAGCCAGCTCGGCGCCCGCTTCCACCGCCTCGCCCACGTGATGGATGCCCTCCACCACGAACAGACCGCTGGCATCGCGCTCTTTCCGCTGGCGAAGAGCGCGCACCTGCTTGATCTTGGGGTTGCTCCGGCTAGAGATTCTCGTCATCGGCATGAGCAGGCACCCAGGCTAACACAGTCGTTCCTCCGCCCACATCGGAGGTGATCTCAACATCTCCGCCAACCTTCCTGGCCCTGGTGTGCATATTGGACAGGCCGTGTCCCAACGTCACGCTCATTTTTCGCAGGTCGAAACCTCGCCCATCGTCTGAAATCTCCAGCAGAACTCTTTCCGGGGCAGTCCAGAGCTGCACTTTTGCGCGCCGGGCACGGGCATGCTTGGCAACGTTGGCCAAGGCTTCCTGGCAAATATGGAATAAGGCGCCCTCCGACGAGGCCGGCAAGCTCACCTGGCCGTCATCCGGGCCAATCAGGGTTATTTCACACAGGGTATTGGCATGGAACTCATCCACCAAACGCTGCAAGCCAGACATCAAATCTTCATCCTTAAAATGCCGCGGGCGTAAATCCAAGATATAGTTGCGAATGTCGCGGATAGCCGCATTCAGGCCGGCAATGGCCTGGTCGATCTTTAATCGCGCTGCGCCGGGATCCTCATCCAGGGAGATACGCGCATAATCCAGTGCCAGGCCAACCGCATAGATGGATTGGATGATGCCATCGTGCAAATCCATGCCGATCCGATCGCGCTCCTCCAACACTGCCAGGCGGCGAGATTGGCGATTCAGGCGGGCGGTCTCGACGGCGATTCCAGCCAACGCAGCAATTGAGGTAAGTAGATTCTTCTCGCGCTCTTGCAGGCCTTGCTCCCGGCGCGTGGCCGTCACCAGAACACCCACCACCTCGCCTCGGGCCGGTAATGGTATACACATCACGCAGCGGAAGCCAACCTCGGCAGCAACCCGGCGAAGATGACGATAATCAAATTGATGGAACATGATCTCCACCAACGCCCCACCCTGGGCGGCCATGCCAACCGGGCCTTCGTTGGGCAAGAAACGCTCCTGCATCCAGAACGATTCGGACGGCAAACCACGATGAAGCGCCAGGCGCATCACCGGGCTGTCTTCATCCCTCAAAAAGATCTCACCCGCCTCAATTTCGAGGTAATTGAGCACGCGCGCCAGGGTCTGATCCAAGATCGTCTCCACATCCTGGGCGTTTGCCAGGGCTGTCGCCAGATCGTTCAACAGAGCCAGGTCTTTGTTGCGCTGGCTCAAAGCCCGGTCGCGTTCAATCACACCCTCGTACAACTGAGCATTGTTGATCGCCACGGCAGCATACGCAGCCAGGGTTTCGATGACCTGTTCGTCATCCAAGGTGAATTCCGGGTAATCTTCCTTGTCCGTCAGGTAAAGCTGACCGAGCAAACGGTCGCCCAATAAGATCGGCACACCTAAGAAAGAACGCATGGGCGGGTGTTTGGCAGGAAAGCCCACCCGGCGCGGATCCTGGCTGATATCAGGCACGCGCAGTGTGCGCCGCTCGTGGCGAATAGCGCCGATCAAACCTTTTCCCAGGGGCGGGTGGGGCATTTGCGCGATCTCATCCGGGTGCATACCCACCGGGATGAACTTCACGAATTCTCCCTGCGCGTTCAAGACTCCCAAAGCAGCATACCGGGCGCCAGCCTGCTGGCGCGCCAACTGCACAATGCGCTCTAAAACCGTTTCTAAAGAGAGATTACCAACTAACTCGAGGCTGGCCCGGTGAAGTGTCACCAGGCGCGCCTCGATTTGCTCGCGTGTCAAAACCGCCATATTCGCCTCACCATGTTCAATTTTACCAAATTATGTAGGATTGATGTGATTGGCCCAAAAAATAAGCAGAAAGGATACGGAAAACCGGCCGGTCGCTTACCCAAACCGCTATCTTGGCCGTGAATTCGTCCGAAATACTTTGTGCGATTTGCTATCGATAAATCTGATAGCTTTTGCCAGCACTTAACAGATATAGTCAAACTGGTTATCAAGACCTGTTAAGGATCGTACATGGCAGACACTGCGAAACAATCCCGTCTACCCGGTTTTTACAACTTAAGCCTCGACCAAAGGCTGCACTGGCTGGCGCAGGCCAGCGATCTCACAGAACAGGAGCTGCAGGCTTTTGGCCCAGCCGGCGGCTTATCCAGCGAGCAAGCCGACCACATGATCGAAAACGCGGTCGGCTTATTTTCTTTGCCGTTGGGAGTAGCCTTGAACTTCATCGTCAACCAGCGCGAAGTGCTGGTGCCAATGGCCATCGAAGAACCGTCGGTGATAGCTGGGGCTTCCTTCATGGCCAGGCTGGTGCGCGCCGGCGGAGGGTTTCGCACCCAGAGCACGCCTCCTGAAATGATTGGCCAGATACAACTGCTGGAGGTTTCCGACCTGGCAGAAGCGCGCCGGAGGTTGCTGGAACAGAAGGCCGCTTTACTGGCAGAAGCCGGCGAGATCGACCCTGTGCTCAAGAAACTGGGCGGCGGGCCGCGCGATCTGGAAATGCGGGAAATTTTCACTTCGCCGGTCGGGCCGTTCCTGGTGATCCACCTGATCTACGATGTGCGTGACGCGATGGGCGCCAACGCCGTCAACACGGCCTGCGAGCGATTGGCGCCGCGCATCGAGGCAATCACCGGCGGGCGGGTGTACCTGCGCATTCTATCGAACCTGGCAGACCGCCGCCTGGCAAACTCGCAGTGCACCATTCCTCTGAGCGAGCTTGCCTTCGGCGAGTACTCCGCCGAGACAGTGCGCGATGGCATCCTGGCTGCCTGGGCATTCGCCGCCGCCGACCCCTACCGGGCCGCGACCCACAACAAGGGCATCATGAACGGCGTGGACGCAGTGGTCATTGCTACCGGTAACGATTGGCGCGCCATCGAGGCCGGCGCGCATGCCTACGCCGCCCGCTCCGGACGATACACATCCTTGAGCACCTGGAGTAAAGACGCCGCGGGAAACCTGGTCGGGTCGTTGGAAATGCCCATGGCGGTCGGCATCGTCGGAGGCGCGACGCGCGTCCACCCTGCCGCCCAGGCCGCCTTGAAGTTAATGGGGGTCGCCACTGCCGGCGAATTGGCCGAGATCATCGTCTCGGTGGGCCTGGCGCAAAACCTGGCAGCTTTACGCGCCCTGGCCACTGAGGGGATCCAACGCGGCCACATGGGGCTGCACGCCCGGCAAGTCGCCATCGCCGCCGGCGCGCAAGACGCTGAGATCAACCGCCTGGCCGAACAACTGGCAGCCGAGAAGATAGTCCGCATCGATCGAGCCGAAGAAATCCTGCGCTCCTGGCGAGCCGCAGATGGCAAGTCTACTTAAAACAGGAAAAACTATGACCCAAAAACCTACCGAAAACCTCCTTTTGAAACCAGATCGCCCGGTTGGGATCGTGGGCTATGGCGCTTACGTGCCGCGCTACCGGCTGCCGGGCAAAGAGGTCGCCCGCATCTGGACGCAGGGCGAAGGCGGTTCACCCGTCAAAGAAAAGTCAGTGCCCGGCCTGGATGAAGACGTGGTGACCATGTCCATCGAGGCGGCACGCAATGCACTGGCGCGGGCGGGCATTGCCGCCAGCAAACTGCGCGCCGTGTGGGTCGGCTCCGAATCGCACCCCTATGCCGTCAAACCATCTTCGACGCTGGTGGCGGAGGCCATTGGGGCCACGCCGCACACACAGGCCGCCGACTGGGAATTCGCCTGCAAGGCCGGCACCGAGGCCATGGTAGCCGCCATGGCCATGGTCGGCTCCGGCATGGCGCGCTACGCATTGGCGATCGGCATGGACACCGCCCAGGGACGCCCGGGCGATGCGCTGGAATATACGGCCGGTGCGGGGGGAGGCGCCTACATCCTGGGCCCTGCCGAGGAATCCCTGGCAGAGATCTTAGGCTCCTACTCCTACGTTACCGATACGCCTGATTTTTGGCGGCGCGAATACCAGCGCTACCCCGAACATGGACAGCGCTTTACGGGAGAACCGGCCTATTTTAAACACATCACTTCGGCTGCCAAAGCGTTGATGGAAGCCACCGGGACCAGCGCGGCGGATTATAAATACGCCGTCTTCCACCAGCCCAACCCCAAGTTCCCGCAGCGCGTAGCCGGACAGTTGGGCTTCAAGAAAGAACAAATTGCGCCCGGGCTGCTCGTGCCGGTGATCGGAAACACCTATGCGGGCGCCGCTCTGATCGGCCTGACGGCCACGTTGGACTTGGCCGAGCCAGGCGACAACATCCTGATGGTTTCGTTCGGCTCGGGAGCCGGCTCCGATGCCTTCGCCATTCGAGTGACCGCAGCCATCCAGGAACGCCGCCAGCGAGCGCCGCTCACCAGCGACTACATTGCCCGCCGGAGCGAGATCGATTACGGTGCCTATGTACGCCTGCGCGGCAAACTGGCCATGAAATAACGAGGATATGCTATGACAGATGTACTGATTGCCGGGGTAGGTATGACCCCGGTGGGAGAACACTGGGATATTTCTTTACGTGAACTGGCTTACCTGGCGGTCAAAGAAGCCCGCCAGGATGCAGGCCAGCTAATGCCGGAAGCCGTGTACGTGGGTAACATGCTCGCCTCGATCATCTCCAGCCAGGCGCACGTGGGCGCCCTGGCGACCGATTGCACCGGCCTGACCGGCGCAGAAGCCTGCACAGTAGAAGCCGGCGGCGCATCGGGCGGGGCGGCGCTGCGCCTGGGATACATGGCGATCGCTTCCGGCCAGGTGAACGTGGCTCTGGTGTTGGGTATGGAGAAGCTGACCGATATGGTTGGCCCGCAGGTAGAGGCTGCCCTGCAAACCGGCCTCGACAGCGATTTCGAGGCCATCCATGGCCTGACGCCCAATTCCCAGGCGGCCCTGCTGATGCAGCGCTACCTGTATGAGTATCGCGCCCCGCGCCGCGCCTTCGGCGGCTTTCCGATCAACGCCCATGCCAATGGGGCATTGAATCCTAAAGCCATGTTCCGCAGCGCGATCAGCGCCGAAACTTACGAAAACGCCGGCATCACCGCCGACCCGCTCAACCTGTACGATATCGCCCCGGTTGCCGACGGAGCGGCCGCGCTGATCTTGACGCGCGCCGACCTGCTGCCCAAAGACCTGCCCCACCGTCGGGTGCGGATCAGCGGCTCGGGCATGGCCAACGACCGACTGGCGCTGCACGACCGGCCCGATCCGCTTGCGTTCGACGCAGTGCGCGTCTCGATCGACCAGGCCTGCCGGCGGGCCGGCATCCGGGCGGGAGAAGTGGATCTGTTTGAGCTCTACGATGCCTATTCGCTCTATGCCGCCCTGACCCTGGAGGCAGCCGGCTTCACCGAGCGCGGCCAGGGCTGGAAACTGGCGCAAGATGGCAAGATCGGCCTGCAGGGCTTCCTGCCGCTCTCGACCTTTGGCGGCCTGAAGGCGCGCGGCAACCCGGGCGGGGCGACTGGGGTTTACCAGGCAGTGGAAGCCGCGCTGCAACTGCGCGGCGAAGCCGGATCGAACCAGGTCAAAGGCGCCGAACGCGCCTTGATCCAATGCCTAGGAGGGCCGGCGGCTACCGCCGTGGCTCACGTATTGGAAGTTATGCCCGCATCTGAGGGTTAAACGATTTCTGATAGTTCTTGACAGTGACAAAACGCTATACTGGCATAGATTGTGATCTCAAAAGATCTGAAGGAGAGATAAATCCATGGAAATTCCTCGACACTGGCGCATCCGAAAACAACGATACAGCTTAATTGGCGAAGTCTGCCCGCACTGCGACGCCAAATTGTTCCCGCCGCGTGATATTTGCCCGGAATGCGGCAAAGACGCGAAGACCGAGTTTGCCTTCAGCGGACGCGGCGAGGTATATTCCCACACCACCATCTACGATGCCCCCGCTGGGTACGAGCCTTACACGCCCTACACCGTGGCGCTGGTGAAGCTGGAAGAGGGCCCCATCGTCACCGCCCAACTGACCGACCTGGGCGATGAAGCCGTCCAGATCGGCATGCCGGTTGAGATGGTCACCCGCCGCCTGCGCAGCGACGGCGACGAAAGAGGAGTTTTAATTTACGGCTACAAGTTCCGGCCGGTCCTGGCCGGATCGCGGTAATCACGCCTGACAATCCAAAAGCGCTTCCCTTCTCCAGGGAGCGCTTTTTTGATTCATCATCTCGTCTTTGGCATACCCTCACACAGCGTGGGGGCGCCGCAGCTTTTAATCATTCAATCCGCTGCGGCTGCTTTTGCCGCTGCCGATCCTCGCAAACGCAGCAGTACCAGCAGCGCAATCATGTTCATCACCAGGCTGGCAAACACCAGCCGGGGCATCATCGGCGCGCCGAAGAGCTCCACCACTTTCCCCGTCAGCGAAGGCAGGATCATGCCGCCCAGGCTGTCGCCAAGTAGGATGATGCTGCTGACCGCCGCGGTCAGCCGGACAGATTGGCCGGCCAGGTTGTAGCCCGTCGGCCAGACCGGGGCCATGAAAAAGCCCAGGCCAATGGCGCCGGCCCACAACACGGTGAGCGAATTGGGGATCGCCATCACCAGGGCAGTGATCAGGATACAAACCGTCAGCGCCAGGATCAAGATCTGTTGTGATTTAAAGTGCGCCGCCGCCGGGATGGAAATCAAACGCCCGATGGTAAAAGCTAGCCAAAAGCCAGAAGTGAGATAAGCAGCCTGGGCGGCGCCGGTCAGGTTGAGCGTCAGGGCATAGGTGTATATCCAGTTGCCAAAGGTTAACTCGGAGCTGACATAGAAAAATAGAAAAAACATGGCCGTGATAACGATCGGCAAATATTTCAGCAGGTCTGTCCGTCCATTGGCTGTTTCATCCTGCTTACGAGGATGCCCGGGACTGCCCGACAGGAAAAGCATATACAGCGCAATCAGGGCAGCGATGCCCGCCAGGAGCCAATAGGTTTGCCGGTAAGCGCCGCCGATGTTCAGGATTTGAGCGTAAATGGTCGGAGCCAGGAAGGCGCCCAGGCCAAAGCAAAAGTGCAGGCCGTTAATGAAAGGCCCGGATTTTTCGTCATGCGTCCACATCAGCAAAGTATTTGTGCCGGTGTTGATTATGCCATTGGGAAGGCCATTGATAAAAAAGATCAGCAGCAAAACCGGCAAGCTGCCCGCCAGCGGAATGACCGCTAGCATCCCGGCGCCGATCAACTGGCATATCGCCAGGATCCTATGCCCGGCGCGCAGGCGGTCGAAAATCCAGCCGCCGATCAACGTACCGAAGGTGAAACCAATTGCGCCGGCCAGGAAGATGGCGCCGATGCCGCCCAGGGTGCTGCTGGTCTGGCTGGTCAGCGAAGGCAGGGCCGGGCCGGTGATGCCCATCCCGAAACCCAGGCAGATGAAAAGCAGGTAATACCCAACGGTGTTGCGGATCTTGGCAGAGTCGGTCATGTTTTGTCTCGTTTCACAATAAAATAATAGCCTGCAGAACTGCGGCCCTCCCTATTGTAACAGGGCGCAGCGGATCAGGTGGGGTTGAATTTCCAGGCCGCGACCGGCCGCAGTCCAGGCTAATGTCCGCCCATGCCAAAGCGGCTCAGGTGGCAAATTTCGATGCTCAAGCGATTGGCTTCCAGGTCACGAGCATACGTTGAGACAGGTCTACAGGACTCGGCCACGTCCAGCCACTGCTTCATTTGCTCATCAAAGTAAAACAACAGCAGATCGCTCTCGGCCAATCCGTCCAGGTCTTCTTCCAGGTAATCCAGCGTGACCAGGATCGGCTGCTGGAATATGTAGCTTTGCGGCCGGGCAGGGGCCGCCAGGGCGCCCAGGGCAGGCCCTGCGCTTTTGATCAATGGCAGGTAGACCGGCTTCGCTCCTGGCAACACCAGATCGCCCGGCGAGAAAACGAAGGCCCTGCCTCCATATCCAAAGGTGCGCGTGAAACCCTCGCCAGGCTCATCCAGAGGAGTGTACAAGAATTGCATATCGTTCAAGATGGCTCCGGCAGGAATCTCAACCGTGGTGGTCAAACCCAACGGATCGGCAAAGATGGCAGAATTGGCCTGATCGGCCTCCGCCACATAGGGCAAGGGCGCCTCGATCGCTCCCAGGTCGGGGCCGCTGCCGGTAGGACGCAGTGCGCCCTGGAAATCGATCCCCAGGCCCGCATCTGCCGCCTTGCCCTCGGCAAACGAATCGGGCATCAACATGAAGCCGCTTGGTATGGCCAGGCCGGGATCTTCCGTATACACTTCGGTCAGCGTGATCACGCTGGAACCGCTCTGGGTCACCGGATTGCCGGTGAAGACATAAAAGAGGTTGTGGTCGGCGCTCAGGTGGCTGTCATGCACCGCCAGGGCAACATCATAGTCGAGCAGGATGCTGTTGCGCAGCAAGAACTTGCTGCCCGAAGACAGCCCGATCAAAGCGCCGGGGCCGTAATCACCATTGATGGTATTATGCAGCATGGTCACGGCAGCATTCTCGGCAGACATGACAGGGCTTCCACCGGCAGCATAATTGCGGATGAAAACATTGTTGGTGAGGGTGTAAACCCCGCCCTGCACAGAAACGCCGCCTACAGTACCGGTGAGAGCGCTGTTTTCTTTGATGAACGAGCGTTCGATGGTGATGGATGAGTCAGAAAAATCCATCCCCGTACTTCTGCCAGCAATATTTTCAACAATTTGAACCTGGCTGATCAGGCTGCCTGCGGCCGCCCGGGTGGCGCAGATTGCCGCGTTATTATTGGAGGAAGAGTTGCGAAAGAATTCGCTTGCTTCAACTCGCAGCACCCCGTCATTCAACCAGAGCACGGAGCAAGACACGCCTTTGTTGCTCACAAAATAGCTCTCTTTTACCGTCAGGTTCGCATGGTCGGCATACAGCACCGCGCCTGCCGGGCCATCGGCGCCGTAAAAGTAAATGTAGCGCAGCGTAACACTGGCATTATGATCAATATAGATCGCGCGCGCCCCGGCGGGAGGCATTAGATTAGGTTTATACATGTAGGAGGACGGCTCGGTGAAATCTTGGCTATAGCCCCCCATCAAGGTTAACGTCTTCGAAATATAAACGATCTGTTCGTGTCCACCATACTGAAATGTTTGTGTAAAGGTAAAGTCAGCGATCTTGATGATATCGCCATCATTGGCAGCATTGACAGCATATTGCGGGTGGGTATAACAAGGCTGCTTGTGGCCGCACACTCCCAAAGCATCCACATACCTGTCAAGGCCGGCGCCGGCAGCCAGCGCGGCCTGCTGCCGGGCGATCCCAATGGATAACCCCGCCAGGAAGAATCCGAACGCCAATCCGAAACCGACACGAAATATCCTACGCACTTGGGTATCCACAGTAACCTCCCTCAAAAAAATACCTCAGTCTTTGATATATTGGTCGCTAAAACCATCGCAAAAGAGCCGCCTGGACGGTTTTTATTCCGTCGCCAGGCGCACAATTTCCTCCAATGTGCGCTCTGCGCCCCGCTTTTGGCAGGCAGCAAGCGCTACCGGGGGAGCCTTTTCTGCCAGGCCGGCAAGCAGCGCTTCAGCTTTTGAGCGCGTCTGTTGATCGATTGCCGGATGGTGCATGGCAAAAGACAGGATTTCGGCTGCTTTTTCAACCTGGTTCATTTCGGCAGATAACTCCGCCAGGCCGCATAAGGTATCGACTGCCAGAGGAACCAGCTCGATCTCGAGCGAGGTGTTCAAGGCCTCGATATAATAGCGCCGCGCGTCGGCCAATTTCTTTTGCAAAAGCGCCAATCCTGCCAATCCATCCAAAGCATACACGGCGCTTTTCCGGTCGCCCGTCTGGCGAGTGTATACCAGGCTCTCTTCGTAATGGGTGCGAGCCTGGTCATAATTTCCCATCACCTTTTCCACATCGGCCAGGTGCTTCAACTCGCTGGCGATGCCCCAACCAAAACCGATCTGGCGGCAAATTTCCAGGCATTCCAGGCGCAGCCGGCGGGTCTTATCATAATCTTTCCCAATGTAGGCCAGGATGCTCAGGTTGTGCAGCAGGCGCGCCATGCCCGAACGATCCCCAATAATGCGAAAGGTCTCCATCCCTTGTTGGAAGTGCTTTTCCGCCTCGGAGTATTGGCCGCGCGTTCCTGCCAGCACGCCCAGGACATTGTAAGCCCGTGCCAGGCCCCAGGCGTTTCCCTGCTGCTCGTAGATGGACAGCATTCCTTGATAGTGACTCTCAGCTTTATCGAACTCGCCTAAAACCCGGCAAATATCGCCCAGGCCGTTGAGCAAAAAGGAACGCACAACAGCATCGCCCTGCGCCCCTAAAACCGCCAATCCTTCTTCATATTGCTCTTTGGCCAGTTGAAATTCGCCCAACTCAAAATGCGTACTGCCGGCTTGATGATATGCCAGGGCGATCTCGGCAGGCTGCCCATGAAGGCGCAGCACAGGCAGGCAGCGACCGATCAAGTCGCGGGCAGTGGCATAATTACCCGACACAGTTTCGAACAGGCTCTGATGAATGGACAGCAAAGCCAGGGTGTAGCCTGTTTCGTCATCGCCGGGAACAGCAGAAAGCACATCCACTGCCGCGGCAAAGACTGTGCGGCCTTCCTGGTTGCGGCTTTGCAATTGGTAGAAATAACTGAGCACAGGTAAAGCTGCCCGCACCTGGCTCAACAACCGCCTTTCAAACGCCATCCGCCAGGCCGAACGCACATTCTCGATCTCGGCTGCAATGCGGTCAAGCACCTCTATTTGCTCGGCAGTGTGCAAACGAGCGCCCTGGCTTTGCAGCCAGCCAGTATAGTAAGCACTGTATTTTTCCTGCAATTTGCCCGTTTCAGCAGCATCCGGAGCCAACTTCTCAAAGAGGTGACCTTTCTCCTCAGAGAATTGTTGCAGTAGGCCGTGCATCTGATAGCGCCCTGGGCCTGCCTCGCGCAGCAGAGAGCATTCAACCAGGGACTTTAGCTGGTCTTCTCCAGCGCCCGAAATGTGTCCGGCTGCCGGAAGATCAAAACCACCGCGATAAAGCGATAATCGCGAGAAGATTTCTTGCAACGGGCGCGGCAGTAACTGCCAGGAATGTTCAAACACCGCTCGCAGGCTGCGATGCCGCTCGGGGACATCCCGCATCCCAGTGGATAAGAAATCCGGGTCGGCGGCTATTTGTTCCGCAATCACCTGGCAATCGTGCGTCCGGATCCAGGAGGCTGCCAACTCGATCCCCAACGGCAAGCAATCAAGAAGCCGGCAGATACGTTCCACGAGAGGCCATGCTTCTGATAAATTAAAGCGGGGTTGTAAGCGGCGGGCAATTTGATCGAAGAGCTGCACGGCATGCTCCAGGTCCAGGCCTTCGATTTCCAGAACGCGCTCGGCGCGTAAACTCAGCGGAAGGCGAGAGGTCACCAGGATGGTCACGGCTGGCGCCTGGAGCATTAGATCTACGATGAGATCGGCGCTGTCGACCAGGTGCTCGAAATTATCCAGGATGAGCAGCATCGTTTTCTCGCGCAGATAATTGATCAATTGGGTGCGCGGGTCTTCGCTGCGGAAGAACTTAAACCCCAGCGCATCAGCGATGGCGCTCGCCAGGAGGTCGGAGGCCGGCACAGCAGCCAGTCGGATCAAGTAAACGCCGTCGGTGAACAATCCAACCTGTTCGCGGGCGGCCTGCACTGCCAGGCGTGTTTTTCCCACGCCGCCTGCGCCGAGTAAAGTAAGCAAACGATGGTTGGGATCGGCTATCAACTGCGCCAGCAGATCCAATTCAACATCTCTTCCCACAAACTGCGTCGGCGCATCTGGCAAATGAGAGAGAGCCAATGGTTGCGGCGCCGGGATAGGTGCATTTTGCGCCGCCGCCTCGCGAATTTCAGTGAATAAGTTGAGGGTCGTGTTCGCCGGCTCTACCCCCAATTGCTCATCCAGGTAGCGACGTAAAACAGCATATTGGTTTTGGGCGGCGCTCCATTGACCGTCGATTGCCAGCAAACGCATCATCTGGGCATGCGCCCCTTCATCCCAAGGCGTCAGGTTGAGGATGCGAGCAATGGTCTGGCGAGCCAGGGAATATTCCCCGCGGCGCTCATGATACCCGGCCAAGAGCGCCAGGCCTTCCACGGCGCGCTGGTTGTATTCTTCGCGCTGCAAGGATACCCATTCATCAAACACTTCGCTGCCGCTGAGATACATCTGGTCGATAAACGGCCCTTGATACAGCGCAATCGCTTGCTGCAAGGCACGAATATTCAGGCAGCCTTGCTGGGACTGGCCTCGATAATGTTGATAGGCCAAATCTAATGCCTGGGCGTAGGCCTGCACGTCGATCCAAATGTTGCTATCCGGGTTCAGTTGGATGGCATCGCGCTCGATCAACAAGAAGGGCACAGGCAGGGATTCGTCGCATAAGATCTTGCGCAATTGAGACAATCTCTGGCGCAGGCTGTGCAAAGCGCGTTCTTCCGGTTGATCGGACCAAAACAATCCAGCCAGTCGCTCTCGATGCTGCGGCCGGCGGATTTCAACCGCCAGGTATGCCAGCAAAGCCCTGGTTTTTTCCGTGTCAAAATCAGCCGTGATCGCTCTGCCATTCAGTGTAACCGTAAATTGTCCCAGGCAAGATATCGTCAACTGCGCCATAACCATACTCTTCAGGAAAACCGTGGGAGTGATCTTTTATGCATCAGATAACCGATGTTCTATCTTTCTCCATCTCGTAGCCACAAAGATAAAGAACTACAAGAGTATTTTATATTATTTTTGTATACCCTATACAAGGGATTCCAAAACCCATTCCGTCGAAACTGACATTATAATCAGTGATATGGTCACCCCTGTCAAATTCATCCCGATCATCCGTTGGGTCGCCAGGGTGTGGAGTATCTTGATCTTTTTACAGGTCATCCTGCTCCTGGTAATCCCTGGCGTCAACCCGATCCAGGCCAAAACCGGCGCACCAGAGCCAGGTCATTTTTCCGACTTTATCGAGGTGAGCTTTTTGGGTATGGCTGTCCTGGGCCTGGCAATTGCCTGGCGTTTGGAGGGTTTGGGCAGCATCATCACCATCATCGGGGTGCTGACCCATCATGCCGCCTTTCGGATGATCCTAGAATATTGGTATCCGGGGATCGTTCTTTCGTTGTTTGTGATCCTGCCTGGTATCTTGTTCCTGGTCTGCTGGATCTATACGCGCCGGTCAAACCAACCTGTGGCTCAGGATAAACTCGTATAATTCCTGCGCCATGCGCGCCGATTGAACCCGGCTGGGGTGACCGCTGATTTCGAAATCGTAGCGGAAATAATGCGTGTTCAAACCCTCGCTGCGCAGCTCATCGGCAACCTGAGCAACGTCGGCCACGCCCTTTTTCAGCGAGCGCACGATCATATCGCCCCCATCGATCACAAAACCAACCTGGTTGCCTTCGTTCCAGGCGCCCCACATAGCGATAAACCTCATGCGCCGGCTGCCACAGCTTCTCAGAAAAGCTGGTTACCGGATTCTTTTTGCCAGCCATAGGTAACCTCCCGTATGAAATAAAACAGGCCAAGCGTTCGGCGCTGCCACTTGGCCTGATCTGCATCAAAGGGTTCTTATTGTTCCTGGTAAATCACCAGTCGCGACCTCGGCCGCCATCTCTCTGTCCGCGACCACCGCGCCCGCCAGAGAAACCACCGCGGCGATCATTCCGACCACCGGGACCACGTTCTTCACGCGGGCGGGCAATGTTCACCGTCAAAGCACGATCTTGCAACGGCTTGCCATTAAGCATGGTAATAGCCTGCTGTGCTTCCGCCGGGGTTGACATTTCCACGAATGCGAAGCCCTTCGAACGACCTGAATCACGATCCTTAATTACGGTCACCGATGTAACAGTGCCCGCCTGAGCGAACAAATTCTGCAAATCCGCCTCGGTGACGGAATACGCCAAGTTTCCGACATACAATTTCGCTTCCATCTTATCTCCTGGATAATGCAATACCATGATCAAATGATATTGCAAAAAAAATTAACCTGCCCCTATGCATTTTGCACTGGACAGCGGTTTGACTTCGCATGACGGCGTGGGCTCGCGGACATCCAGGCGCCAGAAAGAGAAAACTCACTGTTTGTCGGACTTGCCTTCACTCATGCACATTATGAGCATTGTATCACAAATGATTAATTTGAAAAAGAAATCAATATATAATCAAGACAGTCAAAGGATCTTATCCGCCAGGTCAACACACCGGTTAAAATGAGCACACTATTTCCAAGAAGGAGTTATCTATGGGATTGGTTGATCAATTGATCGCCGCTGCTGCCCAGAAAGGACTGATCGATCCCGCCAGCCAGATCGGCCTGGCAGAAGCTTTTTGCCTGGTGCGCGACATGCCTTACCAACGGGCCAGCAATCGCCAGCCCGAAACGTTGATTCACGAATGGCGCGGCACCTGCTCGGGTAAACATTACCTGCTGCAAGCACTCTTTGCCGAGCTGGGCTGCCCTGCACAGGTGATGGCTTGCACCTGCGCTCAAAAGATCGAGAAAGAGAAACTGCCGCCCGAAATGCACAACTTGTGGCAGGCGGCAGAGGGGCGTTACGTGGATGTTCACAATTATTTACTGGCAGAAACAATCCAAGGCCCGATGATCGTGGACGCCACCTGGCCCCTGGCAACCCGCCAGCTTGGCCTGATAAGCAATCAAGACTTCATTCCCGGAAAAGACCAACAATTGGCATGCCATGCTCTGCAAAGCTGGGAAGTTCCGCCGGGTCAGGATCCACAGGTTTTCAAAGACCAGCTTTTAAGCGAACACTTCACCCCAGCCGAACTGGCGTTTCGCGAAGCCTTTATCATGGCGTTAAGCGCCTGGACAACACAAAGCTCATCCTAAATGCCTTAATGCGTGCGAGCCAGGCCGCTGGCCTGGCTCGCAACATATTACTCTGGCTGCGACCAATCAGGAGCCGTCAGAGGTCACTTCTTCTTCATCATTATCTGGTTCCAGCATTTTTTCTGGCTTGCTGTTCAACGCCATGCTCTCCAGGGCAAACAATTCTCGATAGCTCAACGTCCAAACACTTGACTTATAAACTTCCAACAACCCACCGATAAAACTCATCGGAATGGCCAGGATCAGGAAGAAAGCGGGGAAACCCACCAGGGCGGCAATGATCCAGGGCCCTTCTCCTTCCAAGAAGAACGAGGCGATGCTGCCTACCAACAGAGCAGGCAAACCGGCCAATAGGAAGGCTGCAACCATCAGGATCAATACAACCGGCAGTATCAGGATCATCATGCCGAGTTCCAAGGCGAAAATGATCAAGCCCATCAGAACCACATCACCCAGGCGCAGCTTGACAAGCTGCCAACCACGGCGGATCGATTCGATCACACCCAGGTTTTCCAGGATACACACTCGCTTGAAGAATTGCATCAGCAGTGAAAGCACCAGCACAACCAGGATGGTAGCAAAGATCAGCAGTAACACGAAACCGCTAGATACGACCGTACCGATGATCTGTAGAGGCACGCTGTCGGTCAGCCAGGCCAACAGAGGTATACAGAAAATAGCCAGCAGCAGTGTGAAGGCGATGAATCCGCCCAGGCCAAACAGCAAATCGAGCAGGAAGATCCGCCGGGCGTAAGGCGACCAGCCCAGGCGAAAACCCTGGCGTGCGCTGAGTTTCTCGCCGCTGTTTTCGTGTTGGTCGACCATCCGGATCAGAGCCGTTTCCGATACATACCGGATGATTATTCCAGCGATAACCAAGAAAATGATCAGGCAAGCTAAAATAACCCCAATGGTAATCATGGTCGAGGTCATTTCCTGGGTGATATTTGGCAGTTTGAAATCTTCTGGATGGAAGCCTTGCCAGTCAGGCAAACTGCCCCCGCCAGAACCACCGCCCCCTCCGCTGCCGCCGCTTCCTCCGCTGCTGCCACCGCTTCCCCTGGATGTGGTAATGGCTAAGAGGATACCAAATATCCACAGCACCCGGTAATCCATGGTAATGGACAATGCCCGTTTCAATATTTTTGTGTGATTCATATCAATCTCCTTTTCCTACTTCGTTTCAATATCAACCGGCCCATTCAGACCGGCCTCGATTAAGCACCCACCAGCTTGCCAGCCAGCCCCAAAGCAGCACCGCGACCACAACCATCCATGCCAGCTCGAGAAAGAGAATGAACAACAGGGATGCCGGCGCTCGCAGCACCATCGCAACCGCCTGGCTGATCCATAAGGCTGCCTGGCCAAAAGCCAGGCCGGCGATCAGGATAAACGGCGCCACCGACCAACCCAGGCGCAGCGCTTTTGGCCAGCCTGTTCGTTGGGGGTGGGATGGCAGAAGCAGCCGTACCTGAGATTCAAAGCGGTCCGTCGAAATGCGCGCTTCCAAAGCCGGGGCAGTTTGCAACAAAGCCGAGAGGCCTTGCAGCGTTTCCAACTCGGCCCGGCATGTTTCGCATTCTTGCAAGTGCAATTCCACCTGCCGCAGGCGGCTGCCACTTAATTCGCCATCGTGATAAGCATCCAACCAAGAAAGCACGTGTTGGGTCATTGATTCTCCAGTTCCTGCGCCAGCGCCTGTTTCAATTGGCGCCGGGCGTAATTCAAACGCGACATCACCGTTCCGAGCGGGATATCTAACACATCGGCAATCTCCTGGTAAGAAAGACTTTCATACTCCCGCAAGATCAACGCCGCTCGGCAATTTTCCGGCAGCGCCAGTACGGCCTGTTGGATATGGGTGGCGCGTTCCCGGCGTTCGTAGGCTCTTTCAGGATCGTCCTGATCCGACGCCAGAGGCAGTGTTTCGATATCGACCAACTCGCGCTCCCGTCTCAACATATCCAGCGCCGCATTGAGAGCGATCCGGTACACCCAACTCCGAAAGGAATAACGCTCCAGGTAACGCTGGATGTTCTGCCAGGCCCGTAAGAAAGCTTCCTGGGCCGCCTCTTCGGCCAGCTGCTGCTCGCCGCACATCCGGTACACTACGCTGACAACGGCCCGGTGGTAACGAGAAACCAGCTCGCCATAAGCCTGCCGATCCCCTTGCTGCGCTCTTGCGACCAGGATCAGTTCGGTATCCTGGCCGGTGATGTCGTTGACCACATAGTACTCCGTTGTTTGATTTCTATTGTTAGTACGAAATACGCGGGATTTTTATTCGCTTGAAAAGAGACAAATTATAGTAAAAATTGCCCGAGTTAATCCCCAGTAATCCCCAGCAGTTTTTGTGCTAAGCGGGCAGTTCGTATAACTCCACCATCACCCCGTTGGCGCTCTTCGGATGGATAAAAGCATACCTTTTGCCATCCGCGCCCAGGCGCGGATGTTCATTGATCAATTGAACACCCTTTTCTTTGAGCTGCTGCAGCATGCCATCGATATCATCTACTTCCAGGCAGATATGGTGCATGCCCGGTCCGCGCTTTTCCAGGAAGCGAGCCAACCCCGAATCGGACGATGTTGGATGCACCAACTCGATCTCGCTATCTCCCGTTGGCAAGAATGCAATCTCAGCCATCTCTGCCGGCACATCCTGCATGTGCGTCATCTCCATGCCCAGTGCATCACGCCAAAACTTCAAGGTGGCTTCCATATCTTCTACCAGAACAGCAATATGATCGATCCGCTTGATCTTAGCCATAAACTCCTCGACTTTCTCAATCAATACGCTAAATCCAGGCCGGCGGCTGGTACTCGCCCCACACCTGGCGCAGTAAACCGCAGATTTCACCCAGCGTGATATCATTCTCAACGCAAGTCACAAAGAGCGGCAGCAAATTCTCGCTGCCCCGCGCCGCGCTTTCCAATTGAGCCAACAACTCGCTGACGCGCGGCGCATCCCGCCGTTGACGAAGTTCCGCCAGCCGGGAGCGTTGGCCCTCTTCGATCGCCGGGTCAACCTTAAGGCGTTCCAGTTCCAGGCGTTCATCCACCTGGAAAGCATTCACCCCCACAACCGTCTCTTCGCCGGCTTCGATGGCGCGTTGGTAACGATAGGCGGCCTCCTGGATTTCGCCCTGGATATACCCCTGCTCGATGGCGGCTAACGCGCCGCCCAGTTCATCGATCTTGCGCAGGTATTCCACCGCCTGGCGCTCGATCTCATCCGTCAGATGCTCGATCAAGTAAGAGCCGGCCAGGGGATCTACCGAATCGGCCACGCCCGATTCGTGGGCAATGATCTGCTGGGTTCGCAAGGCCACCCGCACCGATTTCTCGGTCGGCAGCCACAAGGCCTCATCCATACTGTTGGTGTGCAGCGACTGCGTGCCCCCCAAGACCGCAGCCAGCGCCTGCAAGGTAACGCGCGCTACATTGTTCTCCGGCTGCTGCGCGGTCAGCGTGCAGCCACCGGTTTGCGTGTGAAAGCGCAGCATCAAAGAAGCAGGCTTCTTGGCACCAAAGCGATCCTTCATCAGGCGCGCCCACAGGCGGCGGGCGGCCCGAAACTTGGCTATTTCTTCCAGGAAATTGTTGTGAGCATTGAAGAAGAACGACAACTGCCCGGCAAAATCGTCCACATCCAACCCGGCGCTCTGCGCGGCCTGCACGTAGGCAATGGCATCCGCCATAGTGAAGGCCAATTCTTGCACTGCGGTCGAGCCGGCCTCCCGAATGTGGTAACCCGAAATACTGATCGTGTTCCAGTGCGGTACTTCGCTTTGGCAATAGCGGAAGATATCGGTGATCAAGCGCATGGAAGGCAGCGGCGGGAAGATGTAGGTGCCGCGGGCGATATATTCTTTCAGGATGTCGTTCTGGATCGTGCCCCGCAATTTGTTCACCTCAATGCCCTGCCGCCGAGCCACCGCAATATACATCGCCAGCAAGATCGCAGCCGGAGCGTTGATGGTCATGGAGGTCGAAACTCGCTCCAGGGGTATCTCCCGGAAGAGAGTCTGCATATCGTCGAGAGATGAGATCGATACCCCAACTTTTCCGACTTCGCCAACGGCAATGGCATCATCCGCATCGTAACCGATCTGGGTAGGAAGGTCGAAGGCCACCGACAGGCCGGTCTGGCCCTGCTGCAGTAGATACCGGTAGCGTTGGTTCGACTCTTCCGCGGTGGCATAACCGGCGTATTGGCGCATCGTCCAAAACCGGCCGCGGTACATGGTCGGTTGGACACCGCGCGTAAAAGGATACTCGCCCGGAAAGCCCAACTGCTCCAGGTAATCGGCGTCGGAGTCTGGAGGCAGAAGCACAGGCGGCAACGGGATCTCGGAACTGGTTTTGAAAGCAGGTTTGCGTTCTGGAAAACGCTTGAGTACCGGCTGGCGAGTTTGTTCTTCCCAACGTTCTTGTTCGGTTTCAAAAGTCATACCTGACCTCACCATCTCATCATAGGATCTCATAACCAATCGTGCCAGGCGCAGCCGCCCGGGTTGTGCCCACAACAAGTATACCGTAACCTGTGGGAATGGTGGAGAATTTTGAACATAAGGTTTTTTCACGTATAATAACAACGTGAAAATATTAGCGGTTGATATTGGCGCCGGTACCCAGGATATCTTGCTCTACGATTCCCACCTGGCTCCAGAAAACAACTATAAACTGATCATGCCGGCACCGACCATGATCATCCATCGCCGCCTGAAAGCAGCCACCCAACGCCGGCAGGCGGTTTTGCTGCAGGGAGTGACCATGGGCGGCGGGCCCAGCCAGTGGGCAGCCCAGGCGCATATTCGCGCCGGGTTGCCCATCTACGCCACGCCCCAGGCAGCGCGCTCTTTCAACGATGATCTGGAGGCAGTGCAGAAACTGGGCGTCACGCTGCTCAGCGAAGATGAAGCCCGCCGCATGCCTGAGGATGTGGAGCGCATCGAGATGCGGGATTTCGATTTTACCGCCATTGCCCAGGCGCTGGGCGCATTCGGCGTCTCCTTAAACGATTTGGCCGCCGTGGCAGTCGCCGTATTCGACCACGGCAATGCTCCCCAGGGCTATTCCGACCGCCAGTTCCGTTTCGACTACCTGGCCGAGCGTATCCAGGCCGGCAGCCGCCTGGAGGCCTTCGCCTTCAGGGCTGAGAATATTCCCCCCAGCCTCACCCGTCTGCTGGCGATAATTCACAGCGCCGGGGAGATCGATGCCCCCCTGGTGGTGATGGATACCGCCCCGGCGGCAGTGTTGGGCGCGACCTATGATCCTCAGGCCGCGCGCCAGGATCGCATGCTGGTCGTTAACGTGGGTAATCTGCATACCTTGGCCTTTCGCCTGGGAAGCCATGGTGCGGGTGGGCGGCCGATCGAAGCCATTTTCGAACACCATACCGGCCGGCTCGACCAGGCCAGGTTAGAAAGCCTGCTGCAAGCCCTGGCTGAAGGCAGCCTGACACACGCGGCTGTATTTGACGATCATGGGCACGGCGCATGGGAGTGCGGTGGGCCGCCTTTGGACCTGGCTGCGGGTGAGTTTGGCGCAATCGTTACCGGCCCGCGCCAGGGAACCCTGCGCGGTTCTGGTTTACATCCTTATTTTGCCGCGCCATTTGGCGATATGATGATCACCGGCTGCGTTGGATTGCTGGCGGCCTGTGCGACCGCTTTACCCGAGTTGGGCGAAGCGATCAGAAATTCATTATCTGGGTCCGAGGCGGCAGGAGCTGCCCCTTGGGAAGTATAAGCACAGGCATCGGGAAGATATTCGCCTAAGGCGAACGCGAACAACGAAAACCGTAGAAATTCGAACCAAAAGAAGGCGCCTCCCAGGTTCGGTTGTATACTCGCAGGTCGGCTATTCCACTGCTCCATGAACCGCCCCGTAAGGATAGTTACATTAACTTGATCTGGTGATGAGCAGGATCCTCTAGTGTCATCCCGCAGTCACCCATCTTTACCCAGGCTACCGGCTTTCAACCCGCAAGCCGCCCTCGGCTACCAGCCAGATCTCGTTGGCAAAGCGCCCGATGAAATAGCGGTCGTGCACCACCGCCAGGACCGTGCCCACGAAATTCTCCAGCGCCTGTTCGAAACGCGTGCGCGAGGGAATATCGAGATGATTGATCGGCTCATCCAAAAGCAGGCAGTTGCAGCCCTGCGCGACCAGCATTGCCAGGGAAAGGCGGGCGCGTTCGCCGTAGCTCAAGTCTCTGCAAGGACGCAGCGGATCGTCGCCAGCGAAGAGGAAGTAGTGCAAGAAAGAGCGCGCTTCGGTTTCGTTGAGCGGCGCAGCGCTTTGGATGACCTCCAATGCACTGCGAGCCGGGTCAAGCAATTCCTGTTCCTGCGCCATATAACCCAGGCGGGTACTGGCGCCAAAACGCACCGCACCGGAATAGGGTGTGAGCTGCCCGGCGATGGTGCGCAGCAGAGTAGTTTTCCCTGCACCGTTCTGCCCGGTGATGGCAATGCGCCGGCCGGTGCGCACCTGGATGTTCAGCCCGGTTAGCAGAGCCTCGTAACCTGGGTAGCCAACGGCCAGGTCTTCCAAAGCCAGGGCGTTCTGTCCCAGGTGAGAAGGAGCGCCCGTTTCGAGAGAAAAGACATCTGCCTTCATCTGCCAGCCCTGGCGCGGCTTTTCCACCCGCTCATCGGACTCGATATAGCGGTCCAGCTTCTTCTCGCGTGCCTTGGCCTTTTTGGCCACCTTCTTGGCGATGCGGCGCACGCCCGGTTGGCGCGGTGTGGTGGTTTGTTCTACCCAGGCGGCCTGCTGCTTGGCGCGGGCGATATCCTGGCGCATCCGGCGAATTTCATACACCTGATCTTTATAGGCTTCCAGTTGCTTTTCGCGCTCGGCCAGGTACTGTTCCAGGTAATCGGAGTAATTGCCGGCATATTCCCGAATGCTGTGAGTTTCTGGGTCAAGGTCGAGGATACGATCGACGGAATGGTCTAAAAAGGCACGGTCGTGGGAAACGATCAGGACTGCACCGGGAAAATCGCGCAGCCAGGCCTCCAACCAGGTCAGCATTTCGATATCCAGGTGGTTGGTCGGCTCGTCGAGCAACAGAAGCTGCGGATTGCTCAGTAACACCAACGCCAGGGAGAGGCGCGTTTTTTGCCCGCCGCTCAGAGCGCTCACCGGCAAAGCAGTATCTACGCTCGCCAGGCCCAATGCATCCAGAACCGATTGAGTGCGGCCAACCAATCCGCCCGCACCGCTTTCGGCCCGGCCCAATTCTTCCAACTGCAATAGGGCGGCATCATACTGTTCATGTAGATCGGCACGCTCCGGCTCCAGCGACAATGCCAGCGCCAGCCGTTCCACCTCGGCTTCGACCACAGCCGGATCGCCAATCGCATCTCGCAGCGCCTGGACGACCGTTTGCTCGGGCGGCCGCTCGAAACCCTGCGCCAGGTAGCCGATCCGCAAGCCCGGCGGTGTCTGCACCACCACGCCCTGGTCAGAGGCGTCCAGGCCGGCCAAAATACGCAGCAAGGTGGTCTTGCCGCAGCCGTTCGGCCCGATCAGGCCGATGCGCTCGCCGGAATTGATATTGAAAGTGACATCTTTCAGGATTGGAAGGATATGATAAGATTTGTAGAGGTGATGAACGGCAAGCATGAAAAATCTCCTGTAGAAAACAAAAAAGCCAAGGGCAGCGCCCCGGCTTTGGAAAAGCTAAACCAGTAGGTCGTACCCGAAACAAAGACTCTCGATCACAGAAGATTTAACACAGGTTTCGCTCCTCGTTGGTTACCTGGCCGCATTATAACACACCCCGATTCTTACGCGCCAGCAAGGTTTCAAAAAGCTGCTCATACTGCTCGGTGATCACAGCGGGGGAAAATTTTCGAGCGATATCCCCTGCGGGCACACAGTAGGCGCCGCGATTGGCAATCACTGCGCAAATTGCCTGCGCCAGCGCCTGGGGATCGCCCGCAGGCACGGTTAAACCCATGCCTGTTTCGCGGATCGCCATGCGAACCCCCGGCAGATCGGAAGCTACCGAGGGGGTTCCACACATGGCAGCCTCTACCTGCACCATTCCAAACGATTCGGTGCTGTTCACGCTGGGCAGCACGTGCACGCTGCAGGCGGCATAAAAGGCTGCTAAGTCTTCCGAGGAAAGCATACCCAAATGCCGGTAATGATTGCGGTGCAGTTCCAGCAGCGGCTTCAGGCGCTGTGCGTATGCCGCCTCGCCGACCGGTTCGCGCGGCCCCACTTGCAGGATGATCGCCGCAGGGAAACGATCAAGAATGGATGGTAAAGCTTGTAACAAATACTCAATCCCCTTCTCGGCAGATAGGCGGGCCACAATCCCAATGATCAGTTCGTGTGTTCCGATATCAAACTTACGCCGAAAGTCTTCCCGAGCAGTTGGAGTTAGCGAGGCAATTTCCACAGGCGGCAAGATGGCATGCACTTTGGATAAGTAACCCGCCAATAAAGGCGACTGCCGGGCAAAATCTTCTGTGTTGGCAACCACGGCGTCGGACAAACGGAGCGCGGCATGATTGCTCAGCCGGACCACCCATTCCACCAAGCGATGAAAAGAAGATGGCGGCAGCTTTAGATCGCTGTGATACGTTAACACCACCGGGTGGCGAAACAAGCGGCCGCGTAAAGCAATGCCGCTGGCATCCAACTGCGGCAGGTGCAAATGGAGAATATCATTCTGCAGCGCCAGGCGGGTTGCATGCCAGCCTATGGTGGGCATGATCACACCCTTGCTGACGCGAAACAGCACCGGAACCCGGATGATCTCGACGCCGTCGTGCTGTTCATGCTGAGGCAGCGTCCAATCATATTGAGAAGTCAAGACCGTCATCTGGTGACCACGGCGGGCCAGCGCCCGGCAAACCCGTTCTGCATAAATGGTCAACCCAGATATATGCGGGCGGTAATAGGTTAGCGCAGTGAGAATTTTCATAACTGGGCAGATCCTGCGGATGGTATCTGCTAATTATAGAATACATTTCGTTCCTCGTCGTTTCAGTCGTTCCTCTTTTTGCCCGTTAAACACGCTTGCGTCGCCGGCCAGCGCGCATTCAACTCCCCGGGCTTCCAGGTACTGAGCCAGGCTTACACGCTTTCTTAAAGTCGGGGTTTGGGGTGGGCGCACAGGACTTTCGACTTTAGGAAAGCCCTGGCCAGGCTTAGCTGCTGATTTGACAGGCTCATGGGGATATGGTAGACTCGCCCAACACGTGAATACTCATCACGAGAGGTGGAGGGATCGGCCCGTTGAAACCTCGGCAACCCTTCGGCGGCGCAATGCGCCCCGAAAAGGTGCCAAATCCGGCAGACCTTGCTCGAGACAAGTTGTCTGGAAGATGAGAGAGACCATCCAGTCCGATGCGCCGCCTCCATTTTCCAGGAGGCGTTTTTTTATGCTGATCTATGTCGTATTGCGCAATCCTCACGGGCAGCCGGAACTGGAACATGCCAGCGCCCAACTGCAGGCAGTGATTACTGCCTGTGGGCACACGCCCTTCATCGGCTGGCAGGAGATCATCCAACGTGGTCTCACCGATCCAGTGGAATTCATGCCCTTTGTGCGCCATCATATCCGCTGCGCCGGCTTGCTGCTGGTGGTCGATCACCCAGGATTACGCGGCGGATGGATTGAAACGGGCATCGCCTACGCTGATGGTATACCCGTTTGGCTGGCTCACCGCCCAGGTGAGCACATCTCCAGTTCAGCGCGAGGCTGCGCCCAGCGTATACTCGTCTTTGAACACTTGGAAGATCTAGGCAAGCAATTAACAGCTATGCTGGCAGCATAAGCTGACTCCCCAAAATGGAAATCACGAAAAAGGAGAAAGATATGCGAAATCGAATCTACACCAATCGCAAATACCTGGATGCCCTGCAAGAACGAGTATTGATCTTTGACGGTCCCAAGGGCACCAACCTGCAAAGCCAAAAACTATCTGCGGCCCACTTCGGCGGCGAGCAGTACAACGGCTGCAACGATTACCTGGTGATCAGTTACCCGCAGGCAGTAGAAAAGGTGCACCGCTCATTCCTGGATGTCGGCGTAGATATCGTCGCCACCGACACGTTTCGCGCCAACCGCCTGACGCTGGCGGATTATGGCCTGGGAGAACGGGTTATTGAGATCAACCGGGCCGCAGCCGAGCTGGCGCGCCGCCTGGCAGATGAATACAGCACCAGCGACCGGCCGCGCTTCGTGGCCGGATCGATCGGGCCATCAGGCAAGCTGCCTTCGGCGAACGACCCGGAGCTATCGAACGTCAGCTTCGATGACCTGGCAGGTATCTTCCGAGAGCAGGCGTTGGGATTGATACAGGGCGGGGTGGATTTCATCGTCATCGAAACTTCACAAGATATTCTCGAAGCCAAGGCCGCCATTACGGGCGTTGGGCAGGCTTTTACCGAGAGCGACATTTACCTGCCCATACAGGCACAAGTGACCTTAGATACCACCGGGCGCATGCTGCTGGGCACTGATATCACCGCTGCGATGGCTATCCTGGAAGGGTTAGCCATCGATGTGATCGGGTTGAACTGCTCCACCGGCCCGGAACACATGCGCGAGCCTATCCGCTACCTGGGAGAAAATGCCAGGCTGCCGGTCTCGTGCATCCCCAACGCCGGTTTACCGTTGAACGTAGATGGCGAAGCCGTCTACCCGTTGGAACCGGAGCCCTTTGCTGAAGCATTGGCAGAATTTGTGGAGAAGCACCATATCAACGTGGTGGGTGGGTGCTGCGGTACCACCCCGGCCCACCTTAAAGCCTTGGTAGAAAAGGTGCACGGGCGGCAGCGCCTGCCGCGTCCAGAACAAAGCGCGCCGCGCCTGGCTTCGGCCATCCGCGCCATGCCAATGCACCAGGAACCACCCCCGTTTTTGATCGGCGAACGCTGCAATGCGCAGGGCAGCCGCAAATTCAAGCGCATCCTGCTGTCAGAAGATTATGACACGATCCTGGAACTGGGCCGAGAACAGGTGGAAGGCGGCGCCCATGCCCTGGATATCTCGGTGGCAGTCACCGAGCGCCCAGACGAGGCCGTGCTGATGCGAAACGTAGTGAAGAAGCTGGCAATGGGTGTCGATGTACCCTTGGTGATCGATACCACCGAGCCAGAGGTGATGGAGACGGCTCTCAAAACCGCACCGGGACGCTGCCTGATCAATTCCACCCATCTCGAGGGCGGCCGCGCCAAGGCCGACCGGGTTTTTGAGTTGGCCAAAGCACACAACGCGGCCGTGTTGTGCCTGACGATCGATGAGAACGGCATGGCGAAAACGGCTGAGCGTAAACTGGAGGTTGCCCAGCGGATTTACGCCATTGCAGTGGAGGAATATGGCCTGGCGCCAGAAGCATTGGTCTTCGATACACTAACGTTTACCCTGGCAACCGGCGAGGCCGAGTATGCCAACTCAGCCATCGAGACGATCGAAGGCCTGCGGCAGGTGAAAGCCGGGCTGCCAGGCGTGTTGACTTCGCTGGGCGTATCGAATGCCTCTTTTGGATTGGCTGGACATGCACGTCCTGTTTTGAACAGCGTATTGTTATACCACGCCGTGCAGGCCGGGTTGGATATGGCAATCGTGAACCCGGCCCAGATCACGCCCTACGCCGAAATCCCTGCCCAAGAGCGCGAACTTTCAGAAGACCTGATCTTCAACCGCCGTCCAGATGCGCTGCAGCGCTTTATCGAATACTTCGAGCAGTCCGTGCCCGCCAGCGCCGAAGGCCAGGAGAAAGCCGACCCAACCGCCGGCATGATGCCTGAGGAACGGTTAAGTTGGCGTATCATCCACCGCCACAAAGATAGTGTCGAGACAGACATCGACGAAATCCTGGCGAAGCGCGGCGACACGCCCTTGCACGAGGCCGCCGTGAACGTGCTCAACCAGGTGCTGCTGCCTGCCATGAAAGAAGTGGGCGATCGCTTTGGTGCAGGTGAGTTGATCCTGCCATTCGTTCTACAATCGGCTGAGGTAATGAAAAAAGCCGTCACCCATGCCGAACAATTCCTAGAGCGCAAAGAAGGCGCCAGCAAAGGCGTGGTCGTGCTGGCAACAGTATATGGTGACGTTCACGATATCGGCAAAAATCTAGTGAAGACGATCCTGGCCAACAACGGCTACACGGTGGTTGACCTGGGCAAACAGGTACCCGCCGAGACCATCTTGAGCAAAGCCGGCGAGGTGCAGGCAGATGCCATCGGCCTGAGCGCGCTGCTGGTGAATACCAGCAAACAAATGCCGCTGATCGTCAATGAACTGCAGCGGCGCGGTATGAAAATCCCAGTATTGGTAGGAGGAGCAGCCATCAACCGGCGCTTTGGCTGGCGTATCCTGTACACCGAAGACGGCAGCATCTACGAGCCCGGCGTGTTCTACTGCAAAGACGCCTTCGAAGGACTGGCTGCCATGGATGCGTTGATCGATCCAGAGAAACGCCCCGAGCTGCTGGCGCGCCTGCGCCAGGACGCCGAACACGAGCAGCAGCGCAGCACCGCCGGTCGAGAACATGCTACTGCCGCCAACCACTCGCAAACGCCGCCAGCCTCTTACCTGCCGAAGCCTGCCGCCTGGGGGCCGCGCCTGGTACGCCAGATGCCATTAGAAATGGTTTTCCAGCACCTGGCGAAAAACGAGTTGTTCCGTCTATCTTGGGGCGCAAAAAATGCCCACGGCGAGGAATGGGAGCGCCTGTCGGCCGACTTTCAGAAGCGCCTGGAACATATGCAGCGCGAGGCGCTGCGCACAGGCTGGCTGAAACCGCAAGGGGTATATGGTTACTGGCCGGCCCAGGCGGATGGCAATGACCTGATCGTTTACGATCCGGCGCTGTACCCAGCACAGGCTGCCGTACAAACAGATCGCCCGAAAGAACTGGCGCGCTTTACCTTTCCTCGCCAATCAAGCAACGACCACCTGTGCCTGGCTGATTATTTTGCCTCCGTTGAATCCGGCCTCATGGATGTAGTTGCCTTTCAGGTAGTTACCGTGGGGCAAGAGGCCACCCAGCGCTTCGACCAACTGCAGGAAACAGCGGTTTATTCGGAGGCCTATTATCTGCATGGCCTGGCAGTGCAAACCGCGGAGGCAGCCGCCGAATACTTACACCGCCATATTCGCCGCGAATTGGGCCTGGCCGAAGAACAGGGCAAGCGCTACTCCTGGGGATATCCAGCCATTCCCGAGCTAGACGATCATCGCAAGGTGTTTGATCTGCTGCCCGCCGAAAGCGAATTAGGCATGAGCCTGACAACTGCCTTCCAACTGGTGCCCGAACAATCCACGGCGGCGATCATTGTCCACCATCCGCAGGCTCGCTACTTCAGTCTTGGTGAAAGCCGCGTCGAACAACTAACGAAATAACCTCAAGAAGCGCGTTATGCCAGATATTTTATTCGCTACCCGCAACCCATGGAAAGGGCAACTGTTCCAGCCGATCTTCGAAGCCAGCGGTTTTCACATGATCACGCTGCCGGATAGGCCAGAAATTTCCGAGCCGCCCGAGGAGAATGGGGTTACCCCGTTAGAGAATGCGCTCGCCAAAGCTCGCCTGGTACACTCGGCCCAGCATCCCTGGGTCTTCGCCATCGACTCCGGGCTGGAGATCGACGCGCTCCATGGAGAGCCCGGGGTGCAAGCGCGCCGTTGGGGAGGCTTTTTCCCCGACTCAGTGGATGACCAGACCTGGCTGGACTACTTGCTGGAGCGGATGAAAGATGTGCCCGCAGGACAACGCACGGCGCGCTTCTTTTCGGCCTGGGTGTTGATCGCGCCGGATGGCAGTGAGCATACCCATATCATGTATTCACCCTTCGAGATCGCTCAACAACCGATCCGGCCGGCGCGGCCTGGTTCGCCTATCTCTGCCGTGCGCATTGGGCCGCCTGACGATCTGGCCCGGCGGCAGCATGATATCCGCCTGGAGTGGGAACGGTGGGGAGCGCTAGACGAGTTACGGGTGAAGTTTGGAGATCAGAGATGAAATTTTTGGAACTGCTCGAAATCACGAATTTGCCTATCCTGGGTGATGGAGCGATGGGTACCA
Organism: uncultured Anaerolineaceae bacterium; assembly: GCA_964629965.1. Taxonomy (GTDB): domain Bacteria; phylum Chloroflexota; class Anaerolineae; order Anaerolineales; family UBA4823; genus CAZVRZ01. The sequence goes on along the minus strand of CAZVRZ010000029.1, from coordinate 2,293 downwards.
TGCTCAATGCCCGCGGGGTCGGTTTTGAAGAATGTTTCGATGTCTTGAACCTTACCCACCCGGCCCAGGTAGGAGACATCCACCGAGCCTACATCGAAGCTGGAGCACAGGTCATCCAGACAAACACCTTCGGCGCCAATCGGTATAAACTTTCTGCTCAAAAGCTGGAAGATAAAACGACCGAGATCAACCGGGCTGGCGTTGAACTGGTGCGCCGGGTTGCATTGGGGGCATTCAAAGAGGTGTTCATTGCTGGCGATGTGGGGCCTTTGGGAGTTCGCCTGGCCCCCTTTGGCCGCGTGCAGCCCGAGCAAGCTCGCCAGGCCTTTGGCGAACAAATTCAGGCCCTGGCTGAAGCCGGTGCCGACCTGATCATCTGTGAAACCTTCAGTGACCTGCACGAAATTCGCGAGGCCATCGCCGCAGCAAAAGCAGTGTGCGATCTGCCGGTGGTCGCTTCGATGACCTTCACGCGCGACGATCGCACCCTGTTAGGCAACTCTCCGACCAACGTTGCCAGGGCGCTATGGGAAAACGGAGTAAACATGATCGGCGTCAACTGTTCCGGCGGGCCGGCGCAGATCATCCGCATCCTACGCCAGATGCGCCAGGCTGTTCCGCAAGCGCATTTTTCCGTCATGCCCAACGCCGGTTGGCCCGAGCAGGTCGGCGGGCGCATCATGTACCCGGCCAATCCGGAATATTTTGGCGAGTACGCACTGGCGTTTTGCGAAGCCGGCGCCCGGCTGGTTGGAGGCTGCTGCGGAACCACCCCACAGCATATCGCCTCCATGCGCCGCGCCTTCGATCGAGAGCCCACAGGCTGCGGAACGATCCTGGGAGAAATGGCAGCCGTGATCGAAAGCGAAGAACGCCAGGATGCCGCCGGTCAAATCTCCCGGTTGGCGCAGAAGTTAGCCGCCGGGCAGTTTGTGACCGCGGTCGAAATGGATCCGCCGCGCGGCCTATCCACCCACAAGCTCCTGGCAGGCGCGTGCCTGCTGGCCGAGGCCGGTGCAGACGTGATCAATGTGGCCGACAGCCCCATGGCGCGCATGCGCATGAGCCCCTGGGCAGTGTGCGAGTTGATCCAGCATACAGCCAACGTGGAAACCACGCTGCACTTCCCCACCCGCGGCCGCAACCTGCTGCGCGTACAAGGCGACCTGCTGGCCGCTCATGCTCTAGGCATTCGCAATGTATTTGTGGTGATGGGCGACCCAACCGCCATTGGAGATTACCCAGATGCCATGGACAATTATGATTTGGTGCCTTCCGGGCTGATCAAGTTGATCAAGCAAAGTTTCAACGCCGGGTTGGATCACGCCGGAGTCGATATCGGTCAGCCGACTTCGTTCTTCGTGGGCTGTGCATTGAACCTGACACCGCAAGATGTGGATCAAGAGATCAAAAACCTGCGGCGCAAGATCAAGGCAGGCGCGGATTTTATTTTGACCCAGCCGATCTACCAACCGGAGATTGCCGAAGCCTTTTTACAGCGGTATCAGGAATCACACGGCGCCATCGGAATCCCCATCCTGGCAGGTGTGCTGCCTCTCTACAGCGTCCGACATGCCGCCTTCCTACACAATGAAGTGCCCGGCATCTCCATCCCCGATGAATACCAGCAGCGCATGCAAAACGCCGGCAGCCAGACTGCTCTAGAAGGAATACGCATCGCCCTGGAATTAATCCAGCAGATGCGAACATGGGCAAGCGGCATCTATGTCATGCCGCAGTTTAACCGCTATGATCTGGCAGCAGAGATCGTCGAAAAAAGCAAATCCGGATAAAACACAAACACTGAATCTTAGCTGGTTGGAGGCAGCGGATCGTTCGAAACAACATCTTCCGGCTTCTTGCGCAGCATCACGATCCCGATCACGATGGGAATGGCGACAAACAATAGACCACCGCACAAAGATGCAATGCCCATGTTAATTGCAGACTGGGGATCAGTGCTGCCGAAGATGTCGATATCGGCATCGGGTATGAATCCCACCATAGCCATGAGCGCGCCGAAGCACACCGCAAACAGGCCCGGGCAGCCGCACAAAAATACGGCAACAAGTGTGGCAATAATGCCTTGGTTTTTCTTATCCATAAAAGCCTCCTAGATAATCAATGTTCTGAACGCAAACCACATCCGTTCGAGCCGAGAATCGTTTATTTTCGATTGCCCGAACTTACATAATCAGAGTATAGAGGAAATCCGGCCTCAATGCAAGTTAAGGGGCTTAAAGGGATTTCGAAGCAGTAGAAGAGATTAAAATCAACCCAGCCAAGAAGCCGA
>CAZVRZ010000028.1:0-42123 GCA_964629965.1 uncultured Anaerolineaceae bacterium | reverse complement strand
GCCGTTATAGTCGTATTCGTAATAGCCTTTTTCGGCCAATACGGGGAACCCCGCGGCAAGCATACGCCGCACCAGATCAAGATCGCCGCCATTTCTGACAAGGGCGTTCAGACCGTCTGCCTGATCGTCAACAAAACTCTCCATCTCGTAGGGCATGACGTTCTTATCCTTATCGCTGGGCTTGATGGCTTTACCGACCACGTCCCGGTTGCCATTCCATCCCCAAAAGGTGAGCGCCATGGAAAGGTTGGCAGGACCACAGTAGTTCCAACGGCCATGTTGATCTTCGTATTTGACGCCCTGCAGGACGACACTTTGCGGCAGCGGTGTGGGAGTGGTCGTTCCAGTTGCGGTAGGGGCAGGCGTTTGCGTAGGACCCGGCTGCGTGGCAGTCGCAGAAGCCGTAGGGCTGGCAGTTACGCTGGGCGCGGCTGCCGTCAAGGCAACCTGAACCAGGATATCGATATCCAGGGTGGGAGTCAACTGGCTTTGCTCCTGGGGAACAAAAACGGCTTCTTCCGGCGGGTTGAAGAAATATTTAACCTGGGCACGCCAGGTATCGATACGGGGAGAAAGGCGCTCGTGCACTGGTGGCAGGTTGTAGACCAACAGGGCACCCAACCAGCAGGCGGCGACGACAACAATCGTTCCGATAAGATATACCTGGAATGACAAGCGGTTACGCATCATCGTTTCTTCTTCACACTGTTTTCTCTGGAATGTAGATTATAACATTGGGGAACGCTCTAAATTTGTTGGTTTGAGGGCGCGGGCAGCCATAATCCATCAAAATGAGAGAATGGGTTGTATAATGACAGCATGAGCACGTTACTGGCGGAACAAATGTTGGCGCTGTTTGCCATCCTGGCAATAGGCGCCTGGATCGGGCAGCGATCAGTGGGCGGCATTTCATTGGGCGCGGCAGGAGTACTTTTCACGGCGATGGTGCTCGGACACTTTGGCCTGACGGTGCCGGGCGAGGTGATGGAATTGGGCCTGTTATTGTTCATCTACGCCATCGGACTGCAGGCCGGGCCAAGTTTCTTCCGCACTTTTCGCCGGCACGGGATGCAATTTGTGTTGATTGCCCTGGTAACCATGCTCGCCGGGGCGTTGGCGACAATTGGCGTAGCTTATCTATTTCGGCTGCCGTCCAACCTGTTTGCCGGATTGTTTGCAGGAGCGTTGACCTGCACGCCGGCGCTGGCGGCAGCCATTGATTTGGTTGAGCGTACTGCGCCAGGCAGCAGCGCGGCCGTCTCGGTCGGTTACGGTATTGCCTATCCCTTTAGTACGATTGGTGTGGTATTGTTGATCCAGTTCCTGCCTAAGCTGCTGCGGCGAGATCTGCGCCAGGAGGAACAGCGTTGGCAGAGCGAGCGCCAGGCCGAATCGCCGGCGCTGCAAACGCGCCAATACCTGATCACAAACCCCAATTGTGAGGGAAAACAAGTGCGCGAAGTCAACCCGCATCGCATGGCGCTGGCAAACATCTCACGGATCAAACGCGGCGAGCAAGTCTCTGCAGCCAGGCCCGACATGGTGTTGCAACTGGGTGATATCGTGATGGTGGTCGGCCCAGATGAAGAGTTGGAAAAGATGCGCCTGGTACTAGGCGAAGAATGTCATGAACGCATGGACGTCAATACGAATGTACTCAGCCTGGATGTAGATTTAATGGAAAGCTCTCTGACCGGTAAAACCCTGGCCCAGATGCGCGTATGGGAAAGGTATACCGTGGTCATCACGCGCATCCGCCGGCAGGGGCTGGAAATCACCCCGGCCGGGAATGTGGCGCTGGAGATGGGCGATCTGTTACATGTGGTTGGCGAACGTTCCGCGGCAGAAGAGTTTGCCCACCTGGCGCAGGGCGAGCGGCGCAAAGCAGATGAAACCAATATGACGCCTTTTCTATTGGGATTATTATTGGGAATCCTGCTCGGCGCCATCCCTTTTCAACTGCCGCAATCCCTGGGCGGGTTGGAAGTGCGACTGGGAAGCGCGGGCGGAGCGTTCCTGGTCAGCCTGGCGGTGGGTCATTTCGGCGGCATTGGCCCGCTGCGATTGTATGTTCCTGCCGCGGCCAAGAACCTGCTGCGCGAATTGGGCTTGATGCTCTTCCTGGCAGGGACGGGAGTTAACGCCGGCGCGCACTTTATTTCCGTACTCAATGAGCAAGGCGCCAGCCTGCTGCTGGCCGGCGCTATGATCACCACAACTTCTGCTTTAGCCGGCCTGGTATTGATGCACTTCATTTACCGCATGAATCTATTATCCACCATGGGAGCGCTCTGCGCCTGCATGACCAATTCCCCCGCCCTGGGCGCGGCCAATGCTCAAACCGATACCGATCTACCTACGTTGGCCTACGCCAGCATTTATCCGGTGGCACTCATCTTCAAGATCCTTATCGTGCAATTTCTCGTAGAGGTACTGCCGCGCTTTTGATCAGGAGGTTGCTATGATTTTACACGTACAAGCCATGTTGAAACGACTTCTCGCAGTGTTCTGCCTGGCCTGCTGCCTGACAGCTGGGATAGCCTGCCTGCCAAACGCTGTGCAGGCGCAGGACGATACTTCGCTGGCATTGGTTTTGACTGCCGACGGCCCGGTTACCCCGGCCATGGGAGAATACCTGCGGCGCGGGCTCCAGGTTGCCGAACGGCGCGGCGCAGAAGTGGTGATCTTTCAGCTCAATACCCCGGGCGGAAGCATCAACGCCATGAACAGCATGGTGCAGATCTTGCGATCTTCGCCCGTGCCGGTAGTAGTTTATGTTGCGCCGCGCGGCGCAATGGCCGCCAGCGCCGGAACGGTTTTGACGTTGGCGGGACAGGTTTCAGCGATGGCACCGGAAACGATCATTGGCGCGGCCAGCCCGGTGGGGGCAGGCGGCGAGGAATTGGAAAGCACCAGTGCCTCGAAGGAGAAAAACGCTCTGAAAGCCACCATCCGCACATTGATGGAAGGCCGGCCCGAGCAGGCGGTCACCCTGGCAGAATCAACGATCGATTCGGCCACGGCGGTCTCCGCGGCCCAGGCTCTGGAAGCGGGTATGATCGATATCGTGGCCTACGACCTGGATGATCTCTTGCGCCAGTTAGACGGCCGTGAAGTGACCCGGGAGGGGCAAACCAAGCCACTTAACACCGCCCATGTCCGGGTTGATGATCTACCGTTGTCACTGATCGAGCGCTTGCTGCTGATCTTGACCGATCCCAACGTGGTTTTCCTTTTGATCAACATTGGCGTTGTCGCCATCCTGGTGGAACTCTCTACCCCAGGCGGATGGGTATCGGGCTTTATCGGCGTCGTCTGCCTGGCATTGGCGGTCTATGGCCTGGGGGTGCTGCCTGTGAATTGGTTTGGCCTGATCTTCCTGGTGATGGCCTTTGTGTTATTTATATTGGACATTAAAGCGCCCACTCATGGCGCGTTGACCGCGGCAGGCGTGGGTTCATTGATCGTTGGGGCATTGGTGCTGTTCAATTCGCCCGGCACACCTGCTTTTCAACGGGTCTCTATCCCGTTGGTGGTCTTCATGTCGCTGTTCACTGCCGCAATCTTCTTTGCTATTTTGACCTTTGCACTGCGGGCTCAGAGCACCCCGATTGCCACCGGCCAGGAAAGCCTGCTCGGCAAAAAAGGTATGGTGCGCAAAGATTTAGATCCCTATGGCCTGGTACAACTAGAGGGAGAATTGTGGAGCGCTGAAGCTTATGACCCAAAAGACCTGCTGCCTACAGGCACGTCCGTTGAAGTGGTGAAGGTAGAGGGCGTGCGCCTGTTGGTCAAAAGGGCAGCTGAGGGATAACGCACAGTAGTAAAAAACTAACCCGGAAACAGAAATTTTCCTTGACCATCTCTGCGGCTGGTGGTATAGTTGCGCCCAATATGGGTAAGCCAGCCGCGGCCACTACAACCACTACTACTACCCAGGATCATCTCCTGGGCGTTGGCGCGCCGGAACTGACCTGACCCTACAGGGATGCTCTTACCGTAACCAACGCCCCATGCCGGGGCGTTTTTGTTATCTTGAGCCTAAAATATCGCAGGATTATGCTGGAAACCAGCGCAAGCACCTGCACAAAGGAGAATAATCGTGCCCTACAATGGAGTTCTGAGTCGTTACCGTCCCTTGCTTGATATTCCCGAACATACCCTTACCGTTACCCTGTTGGAGGGTAATACACCGCTGATCCCGCTGCCACGGTTGGCGGATGAGTTGGGAGGCAACTTTGAGTTGTATGCCAAGTTCGAAGGGTTAAACCCAACCGGTTCCTTCAAAGACCGCGGCATGACCGTTGCGATCGGTGAAGCGGCAGGCAAGGGCGCTAAGGCCGTGATCTGCGCTTCTACGGGCAACACGGCAGCTTCAGCCGCAGCATATGCCGCCCGCGCCGGGCTGCGTTGTATCGTTTTAATCCCGCAAGGCAAGGTGGCTGCCGGGAAACTGGCCGGTGCAGTTGCCTATGGGGCGCAGGTGATCCAGGTCGATGGATCATTCGATGATGCGCTTTCCCTGGTGGTTGAGATGACACAAAAATATCCGATCGCATTGGTCAATTCTCTCAATCCCTACCGGTTGGAAGGGCAAAAGACGGCGGCGTTCGAGATATGCGATGTATTGGGCCGCGCGCCCGACCTGTTCTGCCTGCCGGTCGGAAACGCCGGTAATATCACCTCCTATTGGATGGGCTTCCGCCAATACCACGCACTGCAGAATACAGGCCTGCCGCGTTTCTTGGGAGTGCAGGCAGCCGGGTCAGCCCCATTGGTTCTCGGGCACCCAGTGGATAAGCCCGAAACCGTCGCAACGGCCATCCGCATTGGCAGGCCGGCGCGCGGTGAACAAGCGTTGCAAGCCGCCGAAGAATCAGGCGGAGAGATCATCGCGGTCAGCGACGACGAGATTTTGGATATGCAGCGCCGCCTGGCCCGAGAAGGGGTCTGGGTGGAACCGGCCTCGGCAGCAGGGCTGGCAGGGTTAGCTGTCCAGGTGCGAGCGGGCCAATTGAATCCGGGTGGGCTGCGGGTGGTTGGCGTATGCACCGGTCATGGATTGAAAGATCCCGATATCATCACCCGCGCCATGCCTGCCCCGGCCATCCTGGCTCCTCGCCTGGAAGCATTAGAAAAAGCTCTCGCTATCGTTCCATAACTTATTTTTATCGTGAGGTATCCTATGACAACTTTATCCCCCAATGCAAAAACCCTGGTGATGAAATTTGGCGGCACATCGGTAGGAACACCCCAGGCCATGGCCCAAACCGTGGAGATCATCCGCCAGGGTCACCTGGAATGGCCGCGCCTGGTGGTCGTCACTTCTGCATTATCTACCGTTACTAACATGCTGCTGGATGGCGCAGTCAAGGCCACGCAGGGTAAGGCGGAAACATACCAGCAAAACGCAGAGCGCTTACGCCTGCTTCACCGGGCAATTGGAGAGGCTTTGGTGCATGATCCCGAGCATCGGGCGCAGGTCAATGGAGAGGTGGATAAGCTGATCAGCAATTTCTCAAACCTGTGCCAGGCCATCGCCGTACTTGGAGAAGCCACGCCGCGCGCCCTGGACGCGGTGGCCTCTTTGGGCGAACGGATGAGCGTACAGTTATTGGCAGCCGCCCTGGAAAGCGCAGGTGTTCGATCCCAGGCAGTTGAATCAACCTATTTCATTGAGACCGATGATTGTTTCCAAAACGCCCACCCCGATCTATCAGCCACCCGGCGCAAGGCACAGGAAACGCTGGAACCCCTCCTGGCGCAGGGCTGCGTAGCCGTGACGACCGGTTTCATCGGCGCAACGCCCGGCGGGCTGGTCACCACGCTGGGACGCGGCGGCAGCGATTACTCAGCCGGTATCCTGGGCGCAGTGCTGCCCGCAAACGATGTCTGGATCTGGACCGACGTAGATGGCGTGATGAGCGCAGATCCTCGCATGGTGCCTGAGGCCCGCACGATCGCTGAAATCACTTATCGTGAGATCGCCGAACTGGCATATTTTGGAGCGAAAGTCTTGCACCCTAAAACCATCCGTCCCGTGGTGGATGCCGGGATTGGGCTGCGCATTTGCAACACGTTCAACTCACAGCATCCCGGCACACGCCTGGTGCCAGACAACCCAGCCCAGAACGGCAAAAAACGCAATGGCAAAGATATTGTCAAGGCAGTGACTGCCGTCCGCGGGCAGCGACTGATCACGGTGGAGGGACGCGGTATGCTGGGCGTGCCGGGCGTGGCGGCGCGCACCTTTGCGGCAGTGGCTTCCACCGGAACCAGCGTGCCGCTTATTACGCAAGCATCCTCCGAGCAGTCCATTTGCTTTGCCGTACCTGCAGACGCGGCGGCGAACGTGGTTGCAGCTTTGGAAAAAACCTTTACAACCGAGATTGCCCGGCAGGACATCGATCGGATTTGGGCTACCGAGGAAGTCTCCATTATCACTGCGGTGGGCGTGGGCATGATCCATACGCCGGGTGTAGCCGGGCAGGTCTTCAGCGTTTTGGGCAACCTGGGTGTGAATGTAATTGCAATCGCTCAGGGTTCGTCAGAAGTCTCCATCAGCCTGGTAGTCGCCGCCTCGGATACAGAAGTGGCAGTCAAAGCGCTGCACACCCTGACAACGAAGACCCGCAATGAACTATAATCACAGGATCAAGGAGACACCGGCATGCATGATTATGGACTGACTTCGCTGCACGAATATCTTGGCGACCAGGTTCTTTTTCGCAACCTGGAGCCGGCCAATCCAGACCTGCCCGGCCTGAAGATCCTGGCGCCCCGGGCCGGTTTGCCGCCTGGCAGAATACCCCGGAAGACAGAGGAAGATTACGCCAGGGTGATCGTTGAACTGCTCAAAGAAGCGCAGCAGCAGCGCGGCATCAGCCGGCCCATCCAACGGATTTTGTTCATTGGCGATACGCGATTATTAGACGGCACGGCTTTTGGCAACCTGTGCCTGGCGGGCGGTTGGCCCGGCCTGGCTTTCATCGGCTCCGAGAATAATAAGCCTGCTTCGGTGGAGGTTGTAACCCACGAAAGCGGGCAACCCATCTACCTGGCTAACCGCTGGAGCGCACTGGAAGCATTCCGCGAATACGCGACCAGGCAGGGTTTTGCGGCAGACGAAGCGACCGCGGCGATCGTCGATATCGATAAGACCGCCCTCGGCGCGCGAGGCAGAAATGCGCAGGTGATCGACCGGGCACGCGTGGTGGCCGTGCAAGATACCGTTGCAGCGCTGCTGGGCGATTCCTTCGACCTGGAGGCCTTCCGGTCAGCTTACGATCTGCTCAACCAGCCGGAGTTTCACTCATTCACTGCGGATAACCAGGACTACCTGGCTTATATCTGTTTGATCCTGGGCAGCGGGATACAACGGTTGGATACGCTGCTGGATGCGCTGCGCCGGGGGGAAATGAACTCGTTCCTGCAATTTATCCGTCAGGTGGATGAACGGCAAGATACGCTGCCTGCCAACCTGGCCGATATCCATGGCGAGATCTATACCTTCGTGCAAGCCGGCGACCCAACGCCGTTCAAAGCCTTCCGACGCAACGAATACCTGCGCACGATCCGCTGCTTCAACAGCCTAGGCGAAGACGCAACGCTGGAACAACGCCTGGAGCAAGAGATGCTGGTTACGCAGGAGGTGCGCCAAACTGCCTTGGTATGGAAGGAAACAGGCGCACTGCTCCTGGGTCTATCCGATAAGCCTGACGAGGCTGCCACGCCCACGCCGCAGCAGGCCGCCCAGGGTTGGCAGCCCATCCACCGCGCACAAACCCATGCCGTAGGAGCTTGACAATGATGGACTTAGAGCAGCATTTACCAGATGATTTGAGACGGGTCTTTACCAGCCTGAACACTCCCAATGAGATCCAGAAATACCTGGACAGCGTACCTTACGTGGGAGAAGAGGCAAACCGCAGCCCTCTGCGGGTGATGCAAGAGCGCCAATGCCACTGCCTGGATGGCGGCTTGTTGGCCGCGGCCGCCCTGCGCCGCCTGGGTTACCCGCCGGTGATCATCGACCTGGTTCCTGAACCCGGCGCTGATGATGACCATGTGTTGGCAATCTTTCAGCAAAATGGTCTCTATGGAGCGTTAGCAAAGTCAAACTGCAGCGGACTGCGATCTCGCGAGCCGGTCTATCGCAGCTTGAGAGAGCTGGTGATGTCGTACTTCGAGTTGTTCTTCAACCTGGACCGGCAAAAAACACTGCGCGGTTATACCCGCCCGCTGAACCTGGCACAGTTCGACCGGTATCATTGGACATGGGATGAACGCGGCGTGGCAGCGATCGTCAAGCGCATGTACAGTTTAAAGCCAATTCGCCTGTTCACTCCCGAAAGTATTTCCAGATTTCAGCTCATGGATCAGCGAGCTTACGAGTCGGGTATGCTGGGTGTGAACCTGGAGGGGGTTTTTCACCCGAAGGTGAATGATTGACGATATCTATACCAGCATTAAACCAGGCAAAAGCTGTGTTTGGCTCAACAGCCGGCGACGAAGTCACAGCTAGCAATAATGTGGATGTTTTGGTTGAATTTAACCGCTCAGTCTGCGCTATGCGAACGGATTCTGGACAAGGGGATTTATTTGCGCTAAGACGGCCGAACGCGACTGGAAATTACGGGTAAACGATAGTTGTGTAGCATATTGACGTATACAAGGAGCGCGTGTCATGTGCCGTACTCAAATCTTGCTCGAGCCAGAACAGCATAAAATTTTGACCGAAATCGCCCGCCAGGAAAAGCGCAGCCTATCCGATGTAATTCGCGAAATGGTGGATAAACAAATCGCCAGGCGCAAGCAGATAGCGCTAACCGCCGCTGCCCAGGCACTGCTGGCAGATTACCAGACAGACCCAGAGCTAACCACTTTCCAGGCATTGGAGGGGGATGACTTTCATGCGTAAAGGCGAAATCTGGCTGATCAACCTCGACCCAACCATCGGCGCCGAGATATGCAAAACGCACCCAGCAGTTATTATCAGCAAAGATGCCGTTGGCATTTTGCCCTTACAGATCATCGTGCCGCTAACCGATTGGAAAGACCGCTATTCCGTGGCGCCATAGATGATTCCCTTCGCACCCGATTCTCAAAATGGGTTGGCAAAACATCGGCAGCCGATGCTTTTTAGATCCGGTCTGTTTCACAGGAGCGTTTTGTTGAGCGCATTGGTGCGCTCAACAGCGACCAGATCGGGCAAATCCTGAAAGCTGTTCAGATTGTGATTGGGGCGGCCTGAACGAATCATTGACGGGTATCATAGGATTATGCAAAAAGATATCTGGGAACGCAAAGGTAAACTAACTGAGCTTGACAGGTCCTTTGACCTGAAATTCTGGCAAGCTAAAACTGCAACCGAGCGCTTCCAGGCTACCTGGGAGCTCATACAACACGCCTGGATGGTAAAGGGGCACGATGTTCGTCAACTCCGACTTCAGCGATCTGTTGAATCTTTTCAACGTCAACAACGTTAAGTATCTGATCATTGGTGGGTCTGCGGTAATTCAATATGCTGGCAATGGTTGAATCCGTTGATGATGTCCAGGTTACTTAACAAGTTTTTGAACAACTAAAAGCTGCTGGCAGAGATCGTAAACGCGCCGGCTGGATAGAATGGGATGAAGTATATTAGCGAGGAAAAGAATGAAAAGCAAATTTACCGCAACTGTATGGCAAGAAGGTGAGTGGTTTGTGGCCCAATGTTTAGAAGTGGATATTGCCAGCCAGGGTGAAACTGAGAAAGAAGCGCTGCAAAATTTACGCGAAGCAATAGCGCTTTATTTTGAGGCTCCAATCGCCACGCTTGCACCTACTGTGCATAAACTGCAAGTGGAATAATACACCGAGAAAGGCATACGGCCCCAACTGTAACCATTACGCATCCATGAAAGCAATTATACACTTGAGACGCTCTCAGCAGCGCGGGGTATTCTACAAATGCCTGGACGATCCCGAAGAACAGGATTCCCTATTTCCGAGCTAACAGGGCAAGCAAATCACCCCGCGGCTGGTTGGGAACGGCGCTAGCGAATTCGATGGCATTTGTCATCCCCTTGGGACAGCCGGTCAACATCTTGATGCTGGAGCCGGGCAGCGATCGTTTCCGAGATTTTGTCAAAGTCGGGCTGCCCATCACCATCCTGCTGTTCATAATTGTGATGGTGGCGCTGCCGGTCTTCTGGCCGTTTACCGTGCAGTGATACAATTTATAAACGCGCAGCTTAAGGCAAAAGTCCGCATTTTGCTTTTTAACAATGCCTCGGTTATAATTAATACAATTCCCCCCATCTGAGCAAGTGAAAAATAAGGAGACTGCATGTTGCACAAACCAGCCACACCTGTAGGAAAGGACCCGGCCGGGCCATACAAAACGCGTCTGGGGCTCTGGATGTTTTTGTTTTACTCGCTGTTTTATGCCGGCTTTGTTGCCATCAACCTGCTCAGCCCACTGGCGATGAGTGCGGTTGTTTTTGCCGGGCTGAACTTGGCGACAGTTTACGGCTTTGCACTGATCATTATGGCTTTGATCGAAGCCCTGATATACAATGCTTTGTGCGGTAAAAAAGAAATGGAGCTCGAAAAGATGGATACGCAAGGCAAAGCATAATGGCTATCTACGTTTTCCTCTTCTTTGTGATCTTTGTAATTGGCCTGTCGCTCTATCTGGGCAACAGAGCCAAGACCTCCAGCGGGTATTATGCGGCTGGCGGGCAGATTCATTGGGCTGTGAACGGGATTGCATTTGCCGGAGACTATCTCTCAGCAGCCTCTTTCCTGGGAATATGCGGCTTGATTGCTACCGTTGGCTATGACGGCTTCCTTTACTCCATTGGCTACCTGGCGGGGTGGATTGTGGCGCTGTTTGTGGTAGCTGAACCGCTTAAAAAGTTAGGCAAGTACACCTTCACTGATGCAGTGGATGCCAATTACAATTCGCGGGCGATCAAGCTGGTTGCAGCCATCAGCACCCTGATCGTATCCATTTGCTACCTGATCCCCCAGATGGTTGGCGCGGGCGTGCTTGTGGAGCCGCTCTTGGGCATTCCCCATGCCTGGGGGGTGCTTATGGTGGGTGCGATCGTGATAACCATCGTCGCTACGGCAGGCATGGCCTCCACCACCTACGTGCAATTTTTGAAGGGCGCCTTGTTAATAGTATTCTCTACCATTCTGGTAGGTGCCGTGGTTATTCGTGGCCTCTCGACCAAGCCGGATCAAGGCGGCCAAACGCCGTTCTACGAATATGCCCAATTGCAAGCCACTAAAATTGACGGCCAGTTGCATGTTTCCGATGCTGGTTGGGAAGTGCAGGATCAGGTGGATGCGAAGGGCGAGCTCACCTTCGTCTTGCTTAGCCACGCTGGTACCGAAAATTGGTGGCTTGTTTCTGACAAGGCTGGCGTGATCACCCTGGCAGAATCCCAGTCGGTTGTCACAACAACCAATGGCAAGTGGATCAACGGAGCGCCCGCCTCGGCAGAAAACCAGTTGCGCCCGGTGGGTAACCTGGAGCAAATCCAGGGGCAGAAAGATACTGCTACAGAGAGTTTGTCCATCTTTGAATTTTTGTCTGCGATCACGGACAAAGACACCATCGTTCGCACGTGGAAAAGCGCTAGTTTTACTGATAGCGCTGGTGATAAAGTGACCGTTTACTACCCCAAAGAAGTGGCGGGGGATCGGATCATGCGCCCCGGCCTAAAATTCAAGGTTGAAGGCACCCTGTTAGAGCGGCTGGACTTCCTATCGCTGATGCTGGCCTTATTCTTGGGGACGGCCGCTTTGCCGCACATCCTGATCCGCTACTACACCGTCCCTAGCCCGGCCAGTGCGCGCAGATCCACGATTGTGGCGATTGCTGCCATCGGCTTTTTCTATACTCTGACCTTGTTCATGGGGTTAGGGGCCATGGTTAATGGGGTTATGAACCCTGCCGACAGTAACATGGCGGCGCCTCTGCTGGCGCGCTCCTTTGGTGAACTGCTCTTTGCCATCATCTCAGCAATTGCTTTCGCCACCGTTCTTGGCACCGTCAGCGGCCTGATTGTGGCTGCCTCTGGTGCAGTCGCCCATGACCTGTTCGATCGCTATCTAAATATCAAGATGAATGACCGGCAAAAAGTGCGCGCTGGGAAGATCTCTGCCTTTGTCATTGGCGGGATTGCCATCTTGCTCGGCATCATCTTTAAGGGCATGAATGTGTCCTTCCTGGTGGGCCTGGCATTTGCAGTTGCAGCTTCAGCCAACTTGCCGGCTATTCTGATGCTGCTGTTCTGGAAAAAGACTACCGCGAAAGGCATCGCTGCATCCATTGTGGTTGGGATCGTTGCCTCTTTAGGGTTGATTGCCTTCTCGCCAGATTTGTACACCCTCTACGGGCTGAACCCGCTTGATGCTCCCGTCCCTTTTAGTAATCCTGGAATCGTGTCTATCCCATTGAGCTTCATCACGCTGGTTGTGGCTTCGCTCATGACGCAGAAGAAAGCGAATGCTGCAGCATAGGAATTTGGCAGTAGGGAGTTTTTGGGGAGTGATTATCCCCACATGTGGTGGTAATCACTCCCCAAGCCCCACTGTTCGGACAGCATCGCTTTTGTTTGGGCTCTTGGGGCCTGAGGTTCTTTTCCGCTATGGCATCCAACATCCTGGTCAACTTTCACTGCCATTCCAACTTTAGCGATGGCGAGCAGACTCCCGAAGTAGTTGCGGTTAACCTGGCGGCTGCCAGGGTGCGCTTTGCCGCGCTGACCGACCATGACACGATAGAAGGCTTACCACGCTTTCAAGATGCCGCCAAGAAACGCGGGCTGGCCTGCCTACCAGGGGTCGAGCTGACCACCTGGTTCAATGGTCGCGAGTCTCACCTGCTCGGCTACGGCTTTGATCCACAACATCTAGATTTGCAGGCCACATTATTGTCTGTGCGCCAGGCGCGCGGCGTGGAAGTGCATAGCATTGCCGACTCGCTCAGGAAAATGAGCGCCAATCTCCCTAACGGAGATACGGACATATCGGCTGCCAGCGCCGCGCCAGATGGGCGGCTGGAAATTGGCGCTGCGATTGACCTGCTCCATCGCGCCGGCGGGAAAGCTTTTTGGGCGCACCCACTAACATATGAAACAGACCCAGAGCGCTTGGATGCTAGCGTTTCCGAATTAAAAGCCAAAGGGTTGGATGGCCTGGAGGCGATCTACTCGCCTTTCTCAGAGCCGCAGTGCGCCAGGTTGCGAGAGTTGGCAGAGCAGTATGGGCTGCTGGTCTGCGCCGGCACAGATTTTCATGCTGGCAGTGGAAACCTCAGCGTTGAAATGCCCCACCAAGATTGGAACCGCTTCCGGCAGGCAGTGTTTGCCAACCTGGCACCAGTAGAATACAAACCTGGCGTAGAAAAGACTGCTCGCGGTAGTGCTAGCGCGTCTCACCCAGCCGGAGGCCCCCGTCGCTTTCGCCGGCGTTCCTATGTATTGCGCATTTTCCTGCCTACCCTGATTGCCATCGCCTTGTTTTTAGCTGCCATATGGGGCATCATCCTCCCTTCTTTTGAGCAAACCTTGCTGGACCGCAAGCGCGAATTGATCCGCGAGTTAACCAACTCGGCGTGGAGCATCCTGGCTTCTTATGAGCGCAATGAGCAAAATGGCCTGCTGACACGTGAAGAAGCCCAGGCGCTTGCCATAGCACAGGTACAAGCCTTGCGCTATGGGCTAGAAGGTAAGGATTACTTCTGGGTCCAGGATTTGCAGCCGCGTATGATCATGCATCCCTACCGTAGCGATTTGAACGGGCAAGATCTGAGCAGCTTCAAGGATCCACAGGGAACAGCAATTTTTGTGGAGTTTTCCGAATTGGTTCGCCGGGAAGGCGAGGGATACATCCACTACGTCTGGCAATGGAAAGATGATCCAGCGCGCCTGGAGCCAAAAGAATCGTATGTGAAAGGTTTCGAGCCCTGGGGATGGGTGATTGGCACGGGCATTTACACAGATGATGTGCGCAATGAGATCGCTCGCATTGAACGCCGCCTTGTCAATGCCTCGCTGGCAATTTCGGGTGCGGTGGTATTGCTGCTGTTGTTTGTGTTGCAGCAAAGCCTGCGCATCGAACGCGAGCGTCAGGAGGTCCTGGATATTTTGCGCGAATCGACCGAACGCTATCATTCGCTGGTAGAGGTTACTACCGAAGGAACCCTACTGGTTGTAGATGAACGTTGTCGTTATGCTAATCCCACTTTTCTTGGCATGACCGGCTATACGGCCCAGCAGATTGAATTTCTCGATCTTTCAGATCTCCTGCCTCACGAAGATGAGAACGCCGTTTTTTGGGAACGTTTTGAGCGGCTTGATGGTCAAGAAGCGCCAGATATGCCTGAAGGGACTGCCTTTGAAGGTGTTCTGCGTCATGCCGATGGTCGCCCCTTGGAGTGTGCGCTGGCAGTCAATCCAATCGTATTTGCCGGACAGCGCGGCCTGATCTTGCTCGCACGAGATACAACCCTGCAATCGGCTGTGCTGGGCGAAGATGCCCTTTCACATGCTGCCCAAATTGCTCCCCTGGGTATTTTCCGCGCCCGAGCGGCTCGGCGCGCCACCCTTTTAGAGATGAACCCCGCCGCACGCGCCTTTTTCTCGCAAGAACAACCTACCCTGGCAGATCTGTTCTCGGAAGCAGCCGAATATGACGCCTTTTTCCAAGCGTTGCAAAGCAATGGCGAAATACAGTCTCATATCCTGCATTTGGAAACGCACGATGCTGCCGCACACTTTGTCGCGCTTTCGGCTCGGCTGGTGCGGGATGAGGCCGATCACCCCGCTTATGTAGTTGGAACTCTGCAAGATGTGACCACTCAGCAACGCCAGGAGGCTGGGCGCGAAGCGCTTATCGAGAAACTACAGGCCTCGTTATTATTCTTACACGAACCCATTGCGCGCCTGGGACGCGACGTACTGATTTGCGATATGCACACCAGCATTACCGAATTGGCGCGCGGGATGAATGAACGCAAGGTGACTGCTGCGCTCGTGTCCAGCGAGAACACCGTGATTGGGATTGTTACCGACCACGACCTTCGCGCCCGTGTGCTGGCAGAAAATATCCCCTCCAGCGCGCCGATCCACACCATTATGAGCGCCCCACTGAGCAGAATCTCTGAGAGCACCTTGATCTACGAAGCGCTCATGCACATGGAAGAAAAAGGCGTGCGCCATCTGGTAGTGGAAGACCACGATGGGCAAATTGTCAGCGTGATTGATAATAAATCGCTCATCCAATTCCAGCGTTACGGTGCAGCGGTGCTATCACGCGAGATTTCTCGTTCGGCAAGCGTCGCAGATGTTGCACATCACGTTGAGCGCACCCCTCTGCTGGTGAAGACTCTGCTGGACAGCAGCGCCCGTCCCCGGCATGTGACCAAAATGTTAGCTTCGATCTGCGATGCAAGCACCAAGCGCCTGGTACAGTTGGCGATCGAAGAATTGGGAACTCCGCCAGCCGACTTTGCCTTTATCGCCATGGGTAGCCAAGGCCGCCAGGAGCAGACTCTGCTCACCGACCAGGATAACGGCATCATTTTTTCTCCTGCCGCAAATTCCGATCCACAAACTGCCAACAAATATTTTCTGCGCTTGGGCGAGCGTGTCTGTGAAGGGTTGGACCGCGCCGGCTATCAACTCTGCCGCGGCGGAGTGATGGCCAGTAAACCGCACTGGTGTCGTTCTTTGCCAGAATGGATTTCGGGATTTAATGAATGGTTTCAAAAATCAGAACTGCAGGAGATCATTGACCTGAGTATTTTCTTTGATTTCCGCACCGTGTATGGCAATGATGATTTGACCCGTGAGCTGCGCTGCGCCATTTATCTTGAACCAGCCAACGAGCGCGCTTTTCTGCATCACTTTGCCAGGAATGCCATCATGTTTAAGCCGCCTTTCCGCTTGCTGGGCAACATCTATCTGAGCGGTGGGGCCACCGAGCATGCCGGTGAGATCAATATGAAAGATGCCATGATGCCAATCGTGAGTTTTGCACGCCTGTATGCTTTAAATCACCAGATCAACCAAACCCACACACTGGAGCGGATTGAAGCGCTGGCCGAACGAGGCCTGATTCTGCCTTCAAGCCGTGACGAGATTGTAGCTTCCTACGATTTCTTGATGCAATTACGCCTGCAAAATCAGGTTGCCGCCCTGCAAGCCGGGCGAGCGCCTACGAACCTGATTCACCCCGCCAGGCTGGGCTATATCCAGCAGGAGTTGCTCAAGCAGGCCTTTGCCCAGATCGCAGCTGTGCAGAAGAAGATCAGTTACGATTTCCCAGGTGAGGTATAAGAGGAAACCACATCTCGCCGCCGTTGCAAGCAACGGGACCTCAACGCCGGGCGTCGCTCCCAATCCTCCAAAAACACACAGCCCTGGCACTGGGCAAGCTGCGCTTGCCTTGCGCCATTACAGATAAAGCCATCCTAAAGCAGCTTTCCGAATGCGGCGAGGTGGGCAGCGCTGGGTGTGGCCGTGCATTGCTACGCAATGCCGCTCTCCGAGAACCTGGAAGAGAAGTCCCAACGCATATTCGACCTGGGCCAGCCTACGTCACACGGTTCATAATTCAGTTCGCCATAAAACCAGGCCTTTTTTTACTTAGCCAGAAGCCCCTGTGCCCGCTCCCAATCCAACTTGGCCCCAATTTCACCCAGGATCGTCTCGGCATGCTCCAGGTGGCGGCGGTCGTTCAGGCGCTCGCCCAGCTCCAAATGGATGACCCCAGCATCGTAATGCTGCCCTTGTTTTTCGGCCAACGCCAGGCCGCGCCCCCACCATTTTTTAGCCGCCGCCGGGTTGCCCCGCTGCCACTCGTATACCCCGCGCAGGCGCAGCGCATCCGGCAATCCGGGGCGGAACAGGTGGCCCTGCTGCACGGCTTCCCGACAGGCCAACCGGGCTTTTTTCAGATCTCCCCTGACCAGGTACAACTCTACCAATCCCAACATCAACGGCATTTGCCCTCCCCCCCAACCCGCTTTGTACTGGCGGCGTATCTTTTCAGATGGCCCCAAGATCTGAGCGGCCTTCTCCACTTCCCCCATGCGTAAATAGCAGCGCCCCAATTCGCCGCCCCCAGAGACAACGTTGTAATAGTTTTTAATCCGGTTGGAGATTTCCACACATTCCAGCAGGCACTGCTCGGCTTCGTCCATTCTGCCCAAGCGCTGCAAGATGAAACCAATAGTTGATAGCCCCTGGCTGGTCAGCATGGGGTCGTTTAACTCACGCCCGAGATCAACCAATTCCTTGCATACCTCATCAGCCTTTGCAAATTCGCCCTGGTAATTGTAAATGACAGCCAGATTATTAAGCGCTGTTGACAATCCATCCAAGTCGCCTATCTCCCGGGATATCTCAGCCGCTCGCTGCGAGAACGGAATTGATTTCTCAAAGTCGGCCAGGCAGACATAAAATACTCGTAAGCCATTGAATGACTGCCCCAGCGGCCGCGGATCCCCACTGAACTCAGCTGCTTTGAGGCTGCGCTCGAGATAGTTCTCTGCCAGGCGGAATTGCCCTGCAAAGACAAACCCCATACCGACCCCCATCAGGCTCGAAGAGATTCCACGTGTATATCCTAAACGTTCGAACGTATTTAATCCGCGGAGTGATAACAGCAGCGTAACCTCAAAATCCACATAGGCCTCCAGCCAGCCTAATTGTTCCCATATCAACTGTATTTCCGCAAAGGCTGTCGTTGTATCTCGTTCCAGGGGGGCAACAAATCCGTTTGGGAAGAGCAGATGAGCCGCCTGAACAACCACCTCCCTAAAAATCGCCAGGCGCCGCCCGTGACGGGTCTCAGGCAGCGGGCAGCCGAGAATTTCCAGCGCTGTTTCGAGATGTTTAATGGCTTCATCCGTATTGCCACGCCTATATAGGGCAGATCCGATCTTCCGTTCGAGCATGGCGCGCTGCACCGCATCCCATTGATCCCCAAAAGCCCGGACATAGGCTTCCATGGCCTGCTGGTAGTGCGCCAGCGCCTCTGCGTCCGCGGCCATCTTCCCTGCCTGGTCGCCGGACTTAAACAGGTACTCCTGCGCCTTGGCCCAGTTCTCAGCCTTGGCGTAATGATAGGCCAGCAAGCTGTAGAATTCATCCGGCCGCTCGGCAAACAGCGCCTCCACCGCCGCGGCTACCCGCCCGTGCAGCTCGCGCCGCTTTTGGAGCAAGATGCTCTCGTAGGTTGCTTCCTGCGCCAGGGCGTGCTTGAAGATGTATTCCAGTTCCGGCGCCAGTTCCTTCTCGCGGATCAGTTCCACCTGCTGCAATTGCAATAGATGCTCATCCAGAGCGCTGTCCGCCATATCTACATCGCGCAGGATGCGGTAGAGGAAATTGCGCCCGATGACTGCCGCCACGCGCAGAGCTTGCTTCACTTCCTCGTCCAGCCGGTCAATGCGCGCCATAATCACCCCCTGCACCGTGTCGGGGATGTGCACCGTCTCGATCTGTGCCGTCGCCCGCCAGCGCCCCGTCGCCGGGTCGCGCACAATAGCGCCCTGGTCCAGCAGGCTGCGGATGATCTCCTCGATGAAGAACGGATTGCCCTCCGCCTTCTGCGTCATCGTCTTGCGCGCCTGCAGAGGCAGATCGTCGATCGCCAGCAGGTTGTTCACCAACTGGGTACTCTCAAGCTGCGATAGCGGCACCAGGCGGATTTCCGTGTAGCAGTCCGTATACTTCTCGGCGCAGACTTTCTGCAAGCGCGCCCCGGCCGTGTCCGGGTCGGGGCGGCTGACCCCGATGACCAGCAGCGGCGCTTCACGCACCAATGCCAGGATGTGTTCGAGCAGCTCGACCGACGAGGCATCCATCCAGTGCAGGTCTTCGAAGGCCAGCACCAACGGCTGCAGGCGCGCCAGGCGTTCCACGAAACGCCGCATCGCCAGGAAGAGGCGCTTGCCCAGCGCGTCGCCATCCAGATACTTGACCCGTTCCACGTACTCACCCTGCACTTCCACCGCCAGCAAAGTGGCCAGGTACGGCAGGATATCCAGCGCCGTGTCGGGAAACAAGGCTACGATCTTACTTTCAAGTTTGGCCCATGCTTCCAGCTCGGCATCGTCTTCATCAATCCCCGCATAAGCCCGCACGATCTCCTGGAACGGCCAATAGCTGATCGTCTGCCCGAAGGAGAGTGTCTTGCCTTCCAGCCATTGAGTATCTTGGGCGCTGCGGCGCAGCTCGGCCATCAGGCGGCTCTTGCCCAGCCCCGCCTCGCCGATCACCCCCACGATTCCTCCCCGATCCTTCTGTAAAGCTGCCAGGCAGTTCTTTAACTTCTCGAACTCCGCACCGCGCCCCACCAATGGCGAAGACAGCCCCTTGCGCTCCAGCCCGCGCACTGAAACAACCCCACTTTTTGCGCCAGTCAGCCGGTAGACCGCCACCGGCTCGGCCTTACCTTTCACGCTCACCGGCGCCAGCGCTTCGAACTCGAACAATGGCGCTGTCAGGCGGTAAGTGTCCGGCCCTGCCAGCACCTGCCCACGCTCTGAGATATCCTCCAGCCGCGCTGCCAGGTTCACCGCATCCCCCATCACCGAGTATTCCTGCTGCCCGCTTGAGCCGATTCCTCCGGCCAGCACCAGCCCGGTATTGATCCCAAAATGGATGCCCAACTGCGTTTGGTTTTCAGCATTGAACTTCGCTAACGCCGCCTGCATCTCCAATGCCGCCCGCAGGGCGCGCTCCGGGTCGTTCTCGTGCGCCACCGGCGCGCCGAACAGCGCCATCACCTCATCCCCAATGAACTTGTCAATCGTTCCGTCGTAATGCTGGATGCAGGGCACCAGCCGGTCGAAGCAGCGGTTCATCAGGTCACGCACCGCTTCGGGATCCATCTTCTCCGAGAGAGCCGTGAAGCCCGAAATATCCGCAAACATCACCGTCACCAGCTTGCGCTCGCCGCTCTCGGCGGGTTTGGGTTCGGCCTTACTATCAGCCAATTGTTTCTGGATGGCGGCGATAGACGCATCAACGACAGCATCCCCCAACGTGGCGCGTTGGCTTTCAAGGGTGGCAATCGCTTGTTCGAGCCGTGTGCGTTCGGTCATATGATGCTCCTAGTGTTGAGGTTTTTACACGATATCATTATAGAACAGAAAACGCCCAAATGAGCTACCCCAATAAGTATCCTTGCACTATCTTGTACATCCTGGCAATCCCTGTTAAAAACCTCATGTTTCCTAATTGAAAATCATCCAAACACGCCTGAATATCCAGGGTATAATGTATATGTGTATACACCATACACAAGGAGCGTATTAGATGACCATGCAACGTGTACAAATGCTGCTGGAACCTCAACAGCGCCATAAACTGGCCAAGTTAGCTAAACTTCAAGGCAAGAGCATTGCCGAAGTCACACGCCAGGCAATTGACATGGGATTAGAACAGATGGCGCAAGACGATCCGCGGGCGCACCTGCTTGCGGCGCTCGATGCTGCGCGCCAGTTGCGCGAAAGCATGCGGCAGAGGAATGGCCAACCACTCGAAATTGATGTTGTCGAAGAAATCCGGCAAATGCGCGAGGAACGTGATGAAGACCTCTTCCGTCGTAGTGGATTCTAACTTAGCCGTCTTCACGGTGATCGATTCGGATTTGAGCCAGTTAGCCACCTGTGTCTGGACTCACCTTTTATCAGCTAACGAAAATTTTTACGCACCTGGTTTATGGGCGTATGAAACCACCTCTGTGATCCGCAAACTCTATTCATTCGGCAAAATCACCGAGGGTGAAGCCCAAAAAGCGCTGATCATTTTAGATCAAATGCAGATACAGTTGATTCCAGATGATTTGCATCTGCGCCAAGCTGCGCTGAACTGGGCGACCCGCCTGCGCCAGAAAGCCGCCTATGATGGCTTTTACCTGGCTGCAGCCGAACAATTAGGCGCTGAACTATGGACCGCTGACCGCGCCCTTGCCAACAATGCCGGCCAGATCGGAATTAATTGGGTGCATTGGATGGGAGAGATTGAATGAACGTTTCCGACGCCATCCGCCTCAAGCGCGCCGTACGCAAATTTACGGATCAACCACTACCCGAGGATGTGACCCTCGCCATCCTCAACGCCGGGCGCCGCGCCCAATCCTCCAAAAACACACAGCCCTGGCACTGGGCAAGCTGCGCTTGCCTTGCGCCATTACAGATAAAGCCATCCTAAAGCAGCTTTCCGAATGCGGCGAGGTGGGCAGCGCTGGGTGTGGCCGTGCATTGCTACGCAATGCCGCTCTCCGAGAACCTGGAAGAGAAGTCCCAACGCATATTCGACCTCGGCCAGCATCGATCCTATATGCAACACCCAACCATGGCAGGATGAGCGCGAGGAAAATCTGCCTTCTAGAGCTGTCTTCTTGTCGGTGTTGCCTATTTCCGAGCTAACAGGGCAAGCAAATCACCCCGCGGCTGGTTCGGTGTGGCTGCCAGGGAATTTAGCAGGTGCGCCTGGCTAAAGCCACATTCGGCCAGTAGAGCCAGGTATTGATGATCATGATAACCCTGGTAACTGGCGGCATAACGGGTCACTTCGGCGCTAGCAGCATCGATAACGAAATGGCGGCGCGTGGCAACCAGGGCGGTCTCATCCCAAAAACCCTCTTCAAGGTAGATGTGCGGTTTCTCTGAGAATAATCCTGCGGAAGAGGCCGACCACCTGGGGGCGTCTGTTCCGATTTGCTGGATAAGGTGCAACGAGTGCACCTCCAAGAGCAGCGTGCCGCCCGGTTTCAGGGCCTGCCAGGACTTTTGCAGTATAAGGCGAATATCGTCGGGTTTGAAAACATTGAATTCGCCAAATATTTGCATGACCAGGTCAAAATCTTGATCAAAGTCCACCTGGCGCAGGTCACCCTCACGATATGTACAGTTCAGATGCTGTTCGGCGGCCTGCTGCCGGGCATATGCAATAGCTGCCGGCGAGAAATCGATACCCGCGCAGGTATGTCCCAGGTGGGCAAGGCGGCTGGTATACAAACCTGGGCCACAGCCCAGGTCCAACACGCGGACAGCACGATCCGCTACCACCTCCTGGTGGATCCAGGTTACATGCCGGTCGATGATCTCAAAACGGCGGCTGGCGGCATCATGCTGTTGGGAGAGATGTTCTTTCAGCATGCGCTGGCTGAAGTCCGGTTCGTTCCAAGGAATATTGTCTCCTTCTACCCAGGGCTGCGCCGGGGAAACGCGTTGTGCCACATCGAATAAATTCATATAGATCATCCTTTCGATATAAATCCCATCAGCGAATAGAATCACCGTGGTAGAATGTCACCTATCCCAGTGATTCGCAGGTGAATACTTAATCAAATCGATAACCCAAGCCAGCGGTGACATAAGTTATCCAGTTGCACTGCGGCACCACGATCTCTGGCAGGGCGTCCAACCGCGCCCAGAACAAATCGAATAGATCTTCAGCGCTGCTCATGAGATCTCAAATCCTGAATGATGATGGTGCCTTGTCTCAACCAGGGTGAGTATAACAGAACTCAGGAAAAATCGTGTTGATCACGAATGGGATCTTAAATGGACGAGAGCCGGGTACGCCATGCCCGGCTCTCTTACGGAGGAGAAGAAGAAATTTCAAACCCATCCTTATATTAGCAGAACATTCAACAAGCTGCTTGACGATCAACCTACACTTACCCCACGCTAACCCGTCACCTGGAGAAGCAAGGCAACGTAAATCTTTAAGATCGCTTGGCGATCAATCGCCTGACGATGGCGATCAAATGAGTGCCCATATCCAGCGCTCCTTGCTCGGCACTGGCTTCCAACTCCATACGCAGTAATTCTTGCCAGCGAGTTTGATCCTGGCGAATGCTTTTGAGAAGATCACTCCAGGCAATTGAAATACAACCGGAAGCAGACATCGCCACAACTGCCAGATCATGTGTCTCCAACCAGGAACGCAGTTCGCCAGCCCGAAACATGTGCATAAAATTACCGCCGCGCTGCGGGAGCGTGGCAGGAGTCAGGTCGCCAGTTCCGGTGACCTTCTGGTTGATCTCGGGAGTTAAAGCCAACACACTCGCCAGGTTACGGTGAGCCGTGCCCCACACTGACATCACGCTGATGAAAAGAAGGCCACCCGGCTTGAGCACCCGCAAGCTCTCGCTCAAGGCCGCATCGCGCCGATCCAACACGTAGCTGAACGGCCCGCCATAGGCTACCACGCAATCGAAGGACGAATCCGGGTAGGTGTCCATCGCGCATATATCCACCTGGTTCCACGTTTCAATCGCGTCGGCAAAACCAAAGGCCTGTGCATACTTTCGGTTCAGATCTAGCTGAACCGGTGAAATATCTGCTACCCAGATGCGAACACCCAGGTTCGCCAGCACCTGGGTAAAGCGACCGGCGCCAGCCCCCACTTCTAACACGCGCATGCCGGCAGTGATATGTTGCTGCAAATAATAACTGTGGATAAACAGGCTGACTTCGTCAACAGGCGTTTCCACCAAACGATTCCATTCGCGTTCACCATACCGGTCAAATTCGCTGGCAATCTGCTCAGACCGGTAAAAAGAAGAATTGTCATCCGGACTCATGAAGAACCTCCCCGAGGTCAGCGCAACCGACACGCAAGGTCAGCGCAACCTACGCGTCAATTGCAGCGTCAAACTGTCGTCAACAGTGACCAGGTCGCGGTAAGCACAAGGTCTCTGATCATAAAACAGACCCCGCCCATCGGGCAGGTATCCGCGGCGAACGTACAACTGTTGGGCGGCCCCATAATCAGCGGTCAGGCCAACGCCCAGACCAGCGAATGGAGAGCGGGCAGAAATACGCCATTCCGCTTCATCCATCAGCCTGGAACTAATTCCCAGGCGACGAAAACGGATCAAGATATTCAAATCCACGATCTCAGGAATGCCTGCCTCTCGAAAGGGAGGATAGCCTGACTGCCAAACGATGGTGAGATAACCGGCGAACTCGCCATGCAGCTCGGCCAGGATCACGTCGCGCTGCCCTGCCTGCTGCTGAACGTAATAGGAACGGTACTGCTCGACCGGCTTATGCCAACCCTGTCGCTGGAATGCGGCAGAAATCACCTCGCAATCATTCTCGTTGAGAGCGCGTAAGATTAAAGGCAGTTTATTGGTTCTGAAACAGAATTTCTGCAAGAAACGCCCAATCACAACTCGATCCGGCGGGCTAAGCTGTTCGGGCAAAGCATCTAAATGAAAAAAACGCAGTTCTGAGCCCTCATCCGTATTTTCTGCCAACTGCCCGGTAAACTGGCGACAAAGATAGACTGCCCCGGTATTGTAAACCTGGTCGCCATTCGGATATTCATGGAACAACTCTGGACCAGACATTTCATCCACCAGGGTCAGTTCACCGAGTACCAATCCTGATTCTTCGCGGGCCTCCCGCCGGGCCGCTTCTTCGAATGTTTCGCCCAATTCGATGCTGCCACCCATGATCGCCCAGCAGCCGTTGTCACGGCGGCGTTGCAAAAGCAGGCGATCACGATCGTCCAGCACCAGAACAGCAGCGCCAACCATGATCAGCGGTATTTTCCCCACCTGTTTCCGTAAATCCAATATGTAGGCCAAGCTTATCCTCCACTATGGCACAGGTGAAACGGTGGGCGTGGCCTGGGCGTTGATGACCGGCACCTGTTGTAATAGCTGCCCGTAGAGCATGCGAGCAGCCACAGCGATCTCGGGTTGGTTGCTTTCCATTGCCAAATCGTAGGATTTGTCATAAGCATCTAGTGCTTCAGAAGTGCGTCCCAAGCCATCTAAGGCCTGTCCCATGAGCATGTAACCGACAGCAGAAGAACGATCCTGTTCCAGCATGGCCTGAGCATCCTCATAAGCAGACTCGAACAAGCCCATGAACAGGTAGCGCCGGCTGCGAGCCAGCAAAAAATCCTCTTCGCTGGCCGAGGCGGCACGCGCCAGGCGGAAGCTTTCTTGCGCCGCATCTTCCTGATGCGCCGCATCGTCCTGATCCATGATTTGCAACAATGCGCCCTTGAATACCAAAAGATCGACATCCTGGGGGTCTGCCGCCAAACCCTTCTCGAGCGTTTGCAAGGCTGTTTCGAGATCTCCATTACGGATTTGATCTTCAGCATCCAGGCCTGCGCCGATGACGGTTCCCCGGGTCGAATTCTGATTTGCCCACAGGCGAACCAGAAAAAACGCCACGATCAGCATCACCAGGATGATGCCACCAACAGTAAGCCCACGCAGCAGGCGGCGCTTCTGCTGCGCTTGCAAGCTTTCATCGAGAAACCACCACCACTGCTCGGGCTGAGGAGAGCGAGATTGACGAGCATCGAGCAGCACCTGGGGACCGCCAACTTCTTTCAACCACACCGGCGCTTTTGCTCGAAGCTGCTCACGAATCTCTACCAGGGTGGTTTGCTCAGCCAGCAAATTGGCCCCAGAGCTTTCCAAATCGCTCAAAAGTGGACCAACTTCATCCAACAATGTGGGGATTCTCAAGGCATCTTCACCGAGGATCCCAAACCCCAAACGGCCCAGTTTAGACTGCAGCTCATCCAAACGAGTCCAAAGTTCTTCCAATTTCGTCGGCATTAAAATAACACTCCTTACCAGGCTATCCTTTGGATTATACTCGCAATCATAGGGACTCATGATGATGTGGGGCTAAAACTGCCTGCCGGGTAGGGATCGCGCGTTGACAGGGCGAACCCTTTATGTTAAAAACATCTTATCTCATTTTTTCTTTTAGGAGGAAAGCATGATTGCGAAACAGGCATTTGGACAAACCGGGCACATGAGCACGCGGGTATTGTTCGGCGCAGCCGCCCTGGGCCCCGTCAGCCAGGCAGACGCAGACCGCACCCTGGAAACCTTGCTGGAATATGGCATCAATCACATTGATACGGCCGCCAGTTATGGGGAAGCAGAATTGCGCATCGGCCCTTGGATGAAAGAACACCGCAAAGATTTTTTCCTGGCAACCAAGACAGGCGAGCGCACTTATCAGAAAGCATTTGACGAGATCCGCCGTTCCCTCGACCGGCTGCAGGTGTCTTCAGTGGATTTGATCCAACTGCATAACCTGATCGAAGCAGACGAATGGGAAACTGCGCTAGGTCCCGGCGGCGCATTAGAAGCAGCCATCGAGGCTCGCTCCCAAGGTTTGGTGCGATTCATTGGGGTTACAGGCCATACCCTGGCTGCTCCGTTGAGACATCAACTTGCCCTGGAGAAGTTCAACTTCGACTCGGTTCTTTTGCCGTACAGCTATATTCTCATGCAGAATCCCCAATATGCAGCCGATTTCCAGGCGTTGCAAGCGGTGTGCCGCGAACGAAACGTGGCGGTACAAACGATCAAATCGATCGCCCGCAGGTTGTGGGGAGAGACAAAGCCCACCCATAACACCTGGTACGAACCGCTGCAGGATCAAGGCGACATCGATAAGGCCGTTCAGTGGGTGATGGGAGACCCCCAGGTGTTCTTGAACTCGGTAGGCGATATTTCCATGCTGCCATTGGTGCTGAACGCAGCCAGCCGTTTTGCCAAGCGGCCTGGCGAGGCAGAGATGCAGACTCTGATTAAAGATCAAGCCATGTCCCCGATGTGGACCTAGGGCTGATTAAAGATCAAGCCATGTCCCCGATGTGGGCCTAGGGCTGATTAAAGATCAAGCCATATCCCCGATGTGGGCCTAACTCAAATCAGGAGGATTCTATGTTACAAGCCGTCATGACCCAACCAGGCGCAATCACGGTGCGCTCTATCGAGAAGCCCCAGATCCTGCCTCACCAGGTATTGATCCAGGTCAAGCGCATCGGCGTCTGCGGATCGGATATTCATGTCTATCATGGGCTGCACCCTTATACGAGCTACCCGGTAGTTCAAGGACACGAGGTCTCGGGTGTGATCGCCGAGGTGGGCGCGGCCGTGCAAGATGATCGCCTGGCGCCCGGCGACCAGGTGGTTTTCATGCCCCAGGTCACCTGCGGTGAATGTTTCCCTTGCCGCCATGGCATGTACCATATCTGCGACCAATTGAAAGTGATGGGATTCCAAACGGATGGCGCCGGGCAGGAATTTTTCCCGGTCAATGCCGATATGGTTCTTAAAACACCCGCAAGCATATCGCTCGATCAAGCCGCAATGATCGAGCCCGTATCCGTGGCAGTGCATGCGCTGCGACGCTATGGCCCTGTGCGCGGCAAGAAGGTGATGGTGTTGGGCGCCGGTACCATCGGCAACCTGGTGGCGCAGGCAGCCCAGGCCGAGGGTGCAACGGGAGTGATCATCACAGATGTCAGCGATTACAAGCTCGACAAAGCAAGGGCTTGCGACCTGGAACACACTGTTAACACCGGGCAAGACCAGGGGAGCAGCCTGGGCGAAACCATCCTGCGCATCTTTGGGCCTGACAAAGCCGATGTAATCCTGGAATGCGTTGGTGTGCAAGATACGATGAGCCAGGCTATCCAGTTTGCACGTAAAGGCAGCCAGATCGTTGTTGTGGGCGTGTTTGGACAAAAGCCAATTGTGGATGTCGGCCTGATCCAAGATCGAGAACTGACCATGATTGGCACCTTGATGTATCAGAAAGAAGATTACGAGCGCGCTATTACCCTGGTTGCAAGCGGCAGAATGCAGCTCGACCCATTGATAACGCACCGTTTTGCCTTTGCCGACTACCTGGAGGCTTACCATGCTATTGAAGCCTCCCAGGGGCGCTACATGAAAGTGATGATCGATCTCGATCGTAAGTAAAAGGTATCAAGATCTTACCTGAGTTCGTTTACTTACCACAATCCGAATAACGATATCTACCGACAGGAGAATTGGCATGGATCTAGGGATCAAAGAAAAGATTGCAGTCATCACCGGGGGAAGCGTGGGGATCGGCCTGGCAATTGCGCATGGATTGGCAGCGGAAGGCGTTCACCTGGCACTGTGTGCTCGCAATGCCGAGCGATTGGAGCAAGAAGCGCAATCCCTGCGGCAGCAGTACGGGGTGCGTGTCGTTGGAGTCCAGGCGGATGTCAGCCGGGCAACCGATATTGCTCATTTCGTTGCAGAGGTTGAAAGCACCTTCGGCGGCGCCGATTTTCTGATCAACAACGCCGGAACGGGCAGCGAGGAAACTATCCTGAATGCCCCAGACGAACGCTGGCAATATTATTGGGATCTGCATGTGATGGCGGCTGCCAGGCTGTCGCGAGCATTGGCGCCAGGCATGCGCTCGCGGGGCGGCGGGGTGATTTTGAATAATGCTTCCATCTGCGCCACGCAGCCGCTGGGCTACGAGCCAATTTACAATACAACCAAGGCCGCTTTGGTGATGTTCTCTAAATGCCTGGCCAATGAATTGATCCCTTTCAATATTCGAGTGAACACAATCAATCCGGGTTTGGTGATGACGCCTGACTGGCAAAAAA
Organism: uncultured Anaerolineaceae bacterium; assembly: GCA_964629965.1. Classification (GTDB taxonomy): domain Bacteria; phylum Chloroflexota; class Anaerolineae; order Anaerolineales; family UBA4823; genus CAZVRZ01. The sequence goes on along the minus strand of CAZVRZ010000028.1, from coordinate 13,675 downwards.
CTGCCAAACTGCTTACCGAAGGCAAGGAGATCACCTGGGAAGCCTACCTGGATAAGATTGCCAAGGATAACGCCCCCATCGGGCGCTTCGCTTCTCCGGAAGAGATCGCTAACCTATTTGTGTTCCTTTGCTCGCCGCGTGCCAGCTATTGTGTTGGCTCCACTTTCTACATCGATGGCGGCTGGCTGAAAGTGACCACCTGAGTTTAACGGCGGCCTTCCCCATGCGATTGCGGTAGATGATGCTCATTCTCTGATGCATCTTTCTGTTGCGCTGCCATCTCCCGGAAAACCTCCAAGCGATCCTTAACGGCCTGGTTGGCAATGATGATGAACAGGGTGATATATCCCAACAACATCGGCAATCCCAACAAGAAGCTGAACAGGCCGAAAACAAGCAGAAAGAGGAGAAGGATCAAAAGGTAGAGGGGCGAGGCCATGGTCATCATAAAACCATTGCGCCAGGCGGTGATCAAGGATGGTTTTTCCTGGATCATCAGAAATGGAACGGCATAGAACTGGATAATAAACCAGGCCGAGCCCAATACCAGGACGATATAGCGCCCGATGGCGCCCCAATAAGCCTCAATGCTAAGATAGAAGTTGGCATTGACAATACACAGATATAACAAGACCACGTTAACCAACATCCAAATCCAACTGATAACAAAATACTTTTTAGCCCCTTCCCACACGCCCTTTAAGCCAAGATTATCGCCACGCACATATTGGCTTTCCACGTAATGGATGCCAAATGTCACCGGAGGTCCCAGAATGACGGTGACCCAGGAAAGAAGGAAAAGCAGATTCATGACCGCCTGGATGACCAGATCGTCCCACCAGTGCAGGGTGGAGAGCCAGATTACACGCAAGGAAGCGGGGATTTTACCGCTAAATCGCTGGTACATGGTTTGACCTCTTTTCTGCTGTGATTGGCCGAAAGTAACTTAACAATTTCATATGCCTGGACGGACAATCACTGGAACAGACCCGAATTGATATGATTATATCAAGCGTATGAATGAATCGGAGAAGTTGAAATCTATGGTATAACTGCGCAAAGCTATGTACAGTCTGACCAAAAACCCCATTACTTTGGATACTGCACAGAAGATCGTGGCAGAACACTTTGGAACCAAGCGCCGTCTTGATAAATTAGAGGAACTGGGCGGGGGATTCTATAATGCCGCTTACCTGCTGGAACTGGATGACGGGCTAAAATATGTGCTGAAGATCGCACCCCGGGCCTCTGTTCCTATCCTGCGTTACGAGAAAGATATCCTGCGCGCAGAGGTCGAAGTGATGCGGCTGGTAAAAGAACGTACAGAGATTCCACTGCCAGCCGTGTTGTATTACGACCCAACGTTTACCCTGGTCAACAGCGAATTCTACATTATGGATTTCTTACCCGGCGTAGCACTGAACATTGTCCGGAAGCAATTATCAATAGAAACTCAGTATGGCATTGATTTTCAGCTTGGGCGTTTCCTAAGGCAAATGAATGATATCGCTGGAGACAGTTTTGGCTGCTTTGCGCTGCCGGAGCAGAGCGCCCCAATCTGGCGAGCGGGTTTCGATCGTATCTTGCAAAACGTGCTGCAAGATGGAAAGGATATCCAGGTTGAACTGCCGCGTTCCTATGATGATCTGCTGGCTCAGATGCAGGAATGCTATGCCGTTTTGGATGAAATCACTTCGCCAAGCCTGGTGCATTGGGATTTGTGGGATGGCAATGTGTTTATCAACCCGGAGAACGGGCAGATCTACGGCCTGATCGACTTTGAGCGAGCGCTGTGGGCTGACCCGCTGATGGAAGTGAATTTCGGCGCATTCGGTGAGAATCCGGCTTTCTTGGCTGGATACGGCCGGGAAATGCTCGATACACCTGCCAAACGCTGCCGCAGGGTGATGTACAACATTTACCTATTTTTGATTATGGTGATCGAGTGTTATTACCGGCAATACGCCACCACAGATCAGGAAAACTGGGCTCGCCTGATGCTGCAAAAGCAGTTGGAGCTGCTAGATGCCTACCGGATGGGCAAAGAACAGGGCAAATAAAGATTCGCAACTGCCCCGCTGAGCTACTGGCTCTGATCAATCGAAGGCGTCAATCCCAAGGCAACCTGTATGCCATTATCAGTTCGTCTGATCTCGCGAAAACCTGCTGACCGGTAAAGGTTCAGCGAACGCGGGTTGGTATCCAGGATCTCTTTTACTCGCAGTTCGCGGTAACCCAGTTCACAAGCGCGTTGGATCAAGCGTTGTAACACCCGGCTGCCAATGCCGCACCCCCAGTATTCCTTGCGTCCAATGGCAATGGGCAGCGTTTCATCCGACAAAGCAGCGTCGCCGATTGGCAACCAGTCATCATTCACGCGCAGATCAATCTGGTAGAATTCGCCCGCAGCAGACAGCGTCCGATACATGCTATGGACAAGCTCAAGCGTATAGGGCTGGGTTCTTTGCGGTCCATCCATGTAGAAGAGCACTTCCATATCCTGATACCAGGGCAGGGCCGTTTCGGCATCGCGGTAGGCCACAGGGCGCAGGCGGATTTCCGCCGAGGTATCAACGGGTGAAACGGCTAAGGTATTGCGCTGCACCCACTCATCCCGGTAAACATGATAAATATAATGCTTCACCGGCGTGGTAAAAGCAGCCATGTTATCGGGAAATCTAAACTCGCCCTGCTCAATGCGCTTGCCGCCCACCGCTTCTTGCATGCGGATGGAAGCAGGGTTATTCACATTAGGTGTAGCCTGCACGATCCGGCAATCTGTCCAGGCAAACAGGCAGCGCAGCAAGGCACGCTTGATCTCGGTTCCATAACCCTTACCCCAATACTCAGGCAGCAGCTTGACATCGGTTTCGGAGAGGCCGTTTTCATCAGGCGCGCCCAGCTTACACTCGCCAATCTTTTCGCCCGTTTCTTTCACTGTTACAATCAGGCGAGAGTTGAGATCATTGGGGGGAGGCTGTGCGAACAACTCGCGAATCTTTTCAGGCGTGATCTGCAAGCCATGAGGAAAACCCACGTTACTCATCACACGGGGATGATTCCACAAGCGATGGAAAAACTCGATATCTTCCTTAGTTGGGGCTGCTTTGCGGACCGCAAGCCTTACAGTGATAAACATATTAACGCTGGATACGCGCCGATCCACCCCTGGCAAAAGCCCGCACCTGCGCCACGGTAGCCATGGTCGTATCGCCGGGGAACGTGGTCAACAACGCCCCATGCGCCCAGCCCAGCTTGACTGCTTCTTCTGGTTCTTCGCCAGACAGCAAGCCATAGATGAAACCCGAGGCAAAGCCATCTCCGCCGCCCACCCGATCGTAAATATCCAGTTCACAGGTCGGAGAAACATAAGATTGGCCTTCAACCCAGGCAACCGCGCCCCAACTGTGGTGGTTGGTTGAATGAACTTCGCGCAAGGTAGTGGCCACCACTTTCACCTGCGGCAGTTTCTTTACCACAGAGTCCATCATAGCAAAGAAAGCGGATGGATCGAGCTTGGACTTGGCGGCTACCTCGGGGCCGGGGATGCCCAGGCCCAATTGCAAATCTTCTTCGTTGCCAACAAGAACATCCACATGCTCTACAATACGGCGGATAACCGCCTGGGCGCGTTCCTTGCCGCCCCATAAGTTCCACAGCTTGGCGCGATAATTCAGGTCAAAGGAGGTGACCGCACCTGCCTCTTTGGCGGCTTGCATACCTTCGATGATCACTTCGCCTGTGGTTTCAGACAAGGCGGCAAAAATACCGCCGCTGTGGAACCAGCGCACTCCGCCAGCAAAGATACTCTTCCAGTCAAAATCACCCGGTTTGAGCTGGGCAGCCGCCTCGTTCGAACGATTATAGAATACGACCGGGGCGCGCACACCCTGCCCGCGATCGCTGTACACCGTGGCCATATTCGGCCCGGTTACTCCATTGTGTTCGAAATACTTAAAGAATGGTTTCACACCCATCGCCCGAACACGCTCAGCAATCATATCGCCGATTGGATAATCCACCATGGCGGTGGCAATACCGGTTTTCAGGCGGAAGCAATCGGCCAGGTTGGCAGCCACGTTGAACTCGCCGCCGCTCACATGGATCAGGCACTGGGTGGCCTTGCGAAAGGGCACGATGCCCGTATCCAACCGGTGGATCAACGCTCCAACAGAGACAAAATCTAAGGTGTTCTCACCGGCGGGTTTTATTTTTAATTCGTTCATCTGCTATTCTCCTTCATCAAAATTCAGCACTCTATTCATCAATCCACTGCGTATGAAATGAGCCTTGACGATCGACGCGGCGGTAAGTATGCGCGCCAAAGTAGTCGCGCTGCGCCTGGGTCAGGTTGGCAGGAAGGCGAGCGCTGCGATAAGCATCGTAATAAGCCAGGGCAGAACCGAATGCCAGAGCCGGGATCCCACTCTCGGCCGCTAATACGATCACTTTACGCAAAGCAGCCTGGCGAGCATTCAGCGCCTGGGCAAACTCCGAAGCCAGCATCAGATTTGGAAGATCAGGCTCTTGTTGAAATGCCTGACTGACGTCATTCAGAAAGGCAGCCCGAATAATACAGCCCCCGCGCCAAATGCGCGCAATTTCGCTGTAGTTCAGATTGTAATTGTATTCCTTGCTTGCCAGGCGCATCAGGCCAAAACCCTGGGCATAGGAACAAATCTTGGCGGCATACAGGGCAGCTCGCACCCAGTTGATAACGGACCTCTGGGCATATTTGATCTTTGGCTGTGGGCCAGTAAGCACCCGGGAGGATGCCAAGCGCTCATCCTTATAGGCAGAAATGATCCGGCTTTCCACCGCGGCGTTGATCGTAGGCGTCGGCGCTCCCAGATCCAGAGAATTCTGGCTGGTCCATTTTCCCGTGCCTTTTTGCTGAGCCTCATCAAGAATAAGATCAACAACTGCCTGGCCTGTTTCAAGGTCGTATTTTGTAAAAATGTCGGCAGTGATCTCGATCAGATAAGATTCCAGGTCGCCCTTGTTCCACTCTGAAAAAACGGCATGCAGTTGGGCATTATCCAATCCCAGGCCGCGGTGGAGCAGGTCATAGGCTTCTGCGATCAACTGCATATCGCCGTACTCGATACCGTTGTGCACCATCTTGACATAATGTCCTGCGCCACGCGGACCCATATAAGCCACACATGGCTCACCTGCCACCTTAGCAGAGATAGCTTCAAAGATCGGCTTGACCAGCTGCCAGGCTTCCGGCTGGCCACCAGGCATGATGGCCGGGCCCCACAACGCGCCGTATTCGCCGCCGCTGACCCCGGTTCCAATGTAGATAATGCTGTGCGCTTCCAATTCTTTGGAACGCCGCTCGGTATCCATGAAAAACGTATTGCCGCCGTCAATTAACAGATCGCCGGGTTCCAGATAATTTTGCAGGCTGACGATGGCAGCATCAACTGCTTTGCCGGCAGGCACCATCATCATGATGCGGCGCGGTCGTTCCAAAGCAGCCAGGAATTCAGCCAGGGTGGTGCAGGCGATCAGGTTTTTGTCGGGGTACTTTGTGGCAAAAGCCTGAACTTTTTCAGCATCCAGATCGTAACCAGCCACGCGAAAGCCGTTGCGCTCCATATTCAAGGCCAGCATATGACCCATGACACCTAAACCCATCATTCCAAAATTTGCTTTTTTCATAAAACAATTCTCTCCGGTACGATTTTCTTGCTCTTCTATGATTTTAACCGATACAATATTTCACCGGCTTTTGGAACATACAGCGATCCTATTGTAGGAGCGCAGCCTTCTTGTTCACGATTCTGCCACAAGCCTGTCTCGATCTGTGCGGAGATTTCCGCCGGGTCAAGATAGCCCAGGTTGAGCCGGGCACAATCCTCTGGGGGAATCTTACTGGCCAAGGTGACTTTCACATTCGGTTTTTCGAGGCCATTTTCTATGACACCCGAACCGCTGACATGCGTACTATGGGCCAATACACCCAGCGGGATGTGCTTAAAACGAGCCCAATCTTGCAAGAAATAGGGCAAGATGTGATAACCGATTTCATATATGCATTTGCCGTGCACATGACTAACTACATCCAGGTGAGGCGCATAGATGATGACTTCACCACCCACTGCCACAACAGGTTCCAGCTTATACATAGCCTTTGCGCCAGTCCACAACTCATCATACATGGGAGGGGCGCAAGACAATACACGCCGGTAAGGCTTATCACACCAGATGATATGCCGCTGGGCCGAGAAATCGGCAGCCATATTCCAGGCCTGCTGTAGATCGCCGATAAACAAACCGCTGACGGCATGACCCTCGACGGTGATGGCGATCAACGTAACCGGCGTTTTCAACCGCCGGGCAGCAGCATGGATCATGGCACGCACAGGCGTATCTTTAATGCCGATCGTGCGAACCACGCCTGCCAACGCCCCCAACCAGTGCGTAGCATTGATCATCTCTGCACCTGAAATGCCCGGAAAAAGATATTTAGCCCCCCCAGAAAAACCGACCACTTCATGCGGGAAGGTCGGGCCGAGGATCAGGATATGATCATATGCCAAAGCCAGTTTGTTCAAGCGGATGGGAACTTCGGTTGGCAGCGAGGCGTGCCAATGCGCCCCGGCAATTTCCTTAACCTCATCCTGCTCTATCACACCAAGCGTGGTAAGAACCGCATCATCATCCCAGGCATGATTATACAAACCTATCCGTTTAAACATGCCGCTTCGCTCGGCAGCAGTAATGCCGACCAAGCTATTTATTTGACTCTCCGGCAAAGACGGGTGCGTGCCCAGGGCCACCATGAAATCGAGCTGCCTGGCGTCATGCAGTACTTCGACGAGCATGCGAAAAAGCATGGGCAGCGGTATAGAACGGGTATGGTCGGGAATGAGCACCAGGATTTTTTGCCGGGCAGCGATGCCTGCCAAACCTTTCGCAAGCGTTTGGCGCAAGATATCCGGAGACAGTTCTCCCTTCGGAGATGCCGCTCTTTCAGCCATCGGTTCTTCTCCGGCTGACTTCTGAGCCTGGAAATTACTCATGGATCAAACTCCACTAAAAGCAGAGAAACCGCCATCAACAGGGATCACAACGCCAGTCACAAAAGAAGCAGCAGGCGACACCAACCACAAAATCGCCCCGAGCAAATCCTCAGGAACACCGAAACGTGCTTGCGGGGTATGAGAAATAATCGACTGCCCGCGCTCGGTCAAGCTGCCTGATTCCTGGTCGGTTAACAAGTAACGGTTTTGCTCTGTCAGGAAGAAACCCGGCGCAATGGCATTCACGCGGATTTCCGGGCTGTATTCCTGCGCCATGTGCACTGCCAGCCACTGGGTGAAGTTGCTCACGCCTGCCTTGGCAGCAGAGTAAGCCGGGATGCGGGTTAGTGGTCGAAAGGCGTTCATGGAAGAGATGTTCAGGATGATACCTTCTTGCTGCTGAGCCATGATCTTGCCAAAGATTTGCGAGGGCAAGATCGTACCCAACAAATTGAGCTCAAAGACCCAACTGAGGGCATCGGCAGGCAAATCGAAAAAGGTCAGGTCGGCGCGAGTGGTGGCCTGAGGCCGGTTGCCTCCGGCGCCATTGATCAGAATATCTACCCGCCCAAAAGCATCCAATACCTGCCTGGCTGCAGTTTCAATGCTGGTTTTATCGAGCACATTACAGGCAAGCCCGATTGCATTGGAACCAGCCGAGCACAGCTCGGCAGCCAGCGCTTCGGCCACCTCGGAACGCACATCCAACACAGCAACTTTGGCGCCGGCCTGCGCCAGGGCGCGGCACATCGACGCGCACAGTACCCCGGCCCCACCCGTCACTACGGCAGCCTTGCCTCGAATGTCAAACGATACACTCATATTTTATCCTTCCTGAAACGGCCTCAGATGTTTTAAGAAATGAACCTTTAACCCTTCACAATAAGCCGCATTGTGTATTTCAAGCGACTTCATTAATCTTACACCAAACTGGGCCATCACCGAGCCAAAGGTCACGTGTAGAACCTGGCGAGCATGGAAATCGTCCAGCAAGGCAGGGCTGATCTCAGCGGGCAGCATATCAAGCCGGGCTGAAACATGATAGGTGCGCCGATCGGTTTCGTAGTGTTCTTTAGAAAACGTCCAGATCTCGGAAAACAAGGCCGTTTCAAGGCGAGCAAGCACCCGCAGCGCCTCCAGATAACTGGTTCCCGCCGTTTTGACATGGACACGCGCCCCCCAATGCCTGGCTATCAACGGATACACGCTGAACTTATCTGAGCCCGAATGCAGGCTGATCTTATAGGATCCAAAAGAAGCCGTCACAGCAGCATGTTTGGCCATTTCAGCATCCAGAGCCGCCAGATCGCCAATATAATCCACGCCCTTCTCAAACCTGCCGATAAACCGCGGCGCCAACGAAGTGAAACGCACGCCCAGACGGGTCAATTCATTGGCAATGAAATAATGCTCCAATGGGGTTGTGGGGGTATCGGTCTCATCCACAGAGGCCTCAAAATCAAATTCGGCGCCGTTTTTCAACTGCCAGATACGTTGGTACATCTCTGCCGTATGGCGAACAGCACGTCCATATTTGACCAGCGCTCGCAGTAAGCTCTGAGTAGTGAACTTGCCCCAGGCAGAATCATGATTTGCGGGAGAAAGGTAGACTGCCAACAATTCATTCCAGTTCCACCCCAGACCATGCAGCGCATCCGCTTTTTGCTGCAATATTTCCAAAGTATCATGATCGGCAGCATTGTCGACATACTCGCCCGGATCAACGGTGAAGAAAGAATAGCCCGCGTCGATGAAGGGTGCGATATCTTGCGGAGATTTCAAGTGATCTGCGTCTGCACCCCAGGGGTGGCGCCAACCATCCGCAAAGAGCACCCACATGGCTTCGTCTACCACTTGCTGCGGGGTGCGCCCGGTGCGAGCATTCTCACGTACCGATTGCTGTGCGAAGACCGGAGCAATCCGTACGGCAGCGGCCTTTAGCACCCACGAATTTTCTACCCTCGAATTTGGCGCTAAATCCGCCAGGGCTGCGATATGTCCGGGTGTTGCAATGCCCAAGCGATCGCCAAAGCCAAACGTTGTGTCCAATCCAAGAGGCTGGGGTTTCAACCAAGACAAGCGCGCCCGCAAAGCAGCCGCGTTTTGCGAAGTCAATGAACAGCGGTAAACTCCTGCATCCATTTCACCTTGAAAAGCAGCAGCATCTCCCTCGACACATAAATAACGCCGGGCAGAGGCACCGTCTTGCGCCAGGTAGTATTTAACACCGTTGTGCTGAGTGATGGAGGACGAATAAATTTGCATATCTTGTCAACTCCTGTTGTTCCAGTCATGGGCTGCTTGCAGCAAAGCATCGATGTTTTCAGGCAAAGTACCGGGAGACACTCCGCCGCCGAAGGATAAGATCATTCCGCCTCCGGGGGCTGCTTTTTCCAGGCAGTTCATCGCGGCGGCATAAACTTCAGCAGGAGTGCCTCGTACGCCTAAACCCAAGGGGGCTACATTCCCCATCAAGGCCACCTGGCTGCCCATCTTTTCTTTCACCATGGCAATGTCCATCTCATGACTGAAGTTGAAGACATTGAAACCAGCCCCCGCCAGGTGTTCTAACAAGCGCGGGCAGGGGGTGTCATTGTGATAGATCCGCAGCATGCCATCGAAACTGGCAAAGATCCTCTTCAGATGAGGCTCTATCATCGCCTTATAAGTGCGCGGCGAAACCATGCCCACCAGGTCATCCAACAGCAAGATGCCTTGAGGTTGGCGCAGGCAATCGGATTGAGCTTTTAGCCAATGGATAATCGAAGTCGTTACGGTCTCCAGCAGGCGGGAAACGACCTCGGGCTGAGCCGCAAGGCCTTCCATCAACGCGGATATTCCCACCAACCAGGAAGCCACCGTCAGAGGTCCGCGAGAGGCCACCATGTGGATGCCCAAGCCATCTGCTGCCAGGCGCTCATCCATTTGCCGGTAGAGACGCAGAGCCAAAGGCATCAGCCCAGCATCAAGCGGGTCAACAGGTTCTACCTCTGACCAGAATTTGAGATCAGCCAGGATCGGTTCGACCGAAGGGGGGCGATCGGAAAAGAAGCGGATTTTCGCTCCAAAAGCCGATGGCTCGGCCGCCATGCCAAACTCAACCCAAAAACCAGGTATCCAGATTGCGCCGGGGAAACGCGTCAGCAGCTTCTTGTTGATCTCCAACCATTTTTCGGGGAACAGGAAATAATCGCGCGTATCAATACCGGCCCAGCCAGGCAGCCAGGGGCTATCAACGATCAGGGCTACGGGGACTTTCGAAGCCGAAGCAGCTCCTTGGCCGACCACGAATTCGCCGCGCTCCGATGTTGACTCAATGAGGCTCCCCGAGGGATAGGCCGCTGTACGGAAATCTTCCCAGGCGTGCTCGTAATCCAAGTAAACATGATGATGCATCTAAATCTCCAACACGATCTTGATCGTCTCTGGTTCTTCCTGGTCAACCTGTTGGAAAGCCTCGGTGATCCTATCAAGCGGTTTTACGGCTGTGATCAGCAGTTCAGGGTGCAACAGCCCGCGGCTCATCATCTGCATGGCGCGGGGAAATTCACCGCGTGTAACCCGCGAAGCAATAATTTGGGCTTCTTTGAGCACTAACGTTTTGAAATGCAGTGCGGTGAGCTGCTCGCCCAAGCCTGTGGTAACAACACGGCCGCCGCTGCGGATCATCTTGACAGCCTGAGCAAGAGGTGCTTCTTGACCAGGCATGAGGTGGTAATGCCCCACCGCTTCGATAACACAATCCACTCCTACCCCCGCGGTGAATTCCATGACCCACTCAACGGGGTCAACAATCCCAATATTGAGAGGATAATCGGCGCCTAATCTGCGGGCCATTTCAAGACGAAAAGGCTGTAGATCGGTAACGATCGAAATCCCCGGCCTGGCGCTATGACAGAGCACATCCAAAATAGAAAGGCCCAGCTTACCGGCGCCCAATATGGCAACCGTTTCTCCGGGCTGTACCTGGCCTCTTTGAAGAATGTGGTGCCCCAGCGCGTACATCTCTACCATGGGAGCATGGGTGATAGCGATCTCTTCTGGGAGGTGAAAGACTCGGTCGGCCGGCACAGCCACGTATTGGGCAAAGCCACCATTCAAATCAACGCCCAATAGTTTGAGCGTGCGGCAGGCATTGATATGGCCGGTCTGGCAGGCCGGGCAGGCATGGCAGGAGATGATCGGATCCACCACCACACGCTGCCCAGGTTTAAGGTTTCGCACATGGTCGCCAACTTCCAAGACCAGGCCGCCAAACTCGTGCCCCTGGATGGCAGGATAAGTGACCCGCGCGGTAAATTCACCGCGGTAGATGTGCAGATCGGTGCCGCAAATCCCGGCTGCCTTGGATTCGATCAGGACTTCATCAGAAGCAATGATCGGATCGGGCGCATCCCCCAAACGAATATCTTTTGCTTGATAGAGAATACCAGCTTTCAATGCTTACCTCACTTGTTCTTCATAGATCTTCGATCAGGTAAAGATTTACTTTACCGCCATCATCTGAAGCGTATAAGATGCGGCGGCTATCCCAGCTCCAGGTAGGGTGGCAATGGGCGCTTTGGGTGTGCCAGGATGTTTTGTGGTTGCAGAGCGTTTTGAGAGTGGCTTTTTTGCCCGAAATATCAATAAGCACCAGATCATCGACATCATCACCGACCAGGAGGGTATTATCCGTATTGGCATGATAGTGATTGCAATAGAAAGGCATGTCGATCCGGCGAACAATCTCACCAGTGCGGCTTGCCCAACCAACAAACGGCGTAAAGTCTGCTTGCACCTTGATTGCCACATCCGTCGCAACAGCCTGCGTACGAGAGGATGTGATCGTGCCATCATGACCAGGACCACGGTTGTCAAACATTATATACCCGTCGCGCGTCCAGAATTCATGCCCGATCGAATCGATCTCGGTCTGCCGAAAGCAAGGCCTGGCTTCTCTAGAGACAAAGTCCAAAAGCCAGATACGCTGCGTGACCAGGTTCCAGGGGCCTTCGTGACAGAAGGAGCCCAAAGTGCTATCGTCTGGACAGAACTGAAAGTGACCCACCTGGTGGGTGTCTTTAAAAACATCCAACCAGCCCGAGCCATCCAGGTATGCCAGGGTGATGCGCCCGTCTTTTACCTTGTAGAAACGTTCCTTAAAGCCCGTATAGTTGGGGCCATCGAGCACCTGAACATCTTCGTTACGGCAGAAAACTGCATAGCGCCGGTTGCATGCGATGGAGGGCGCACCCAGGTTATAGCCAGAGCCCTCATAGAGCGTGATGGTTTCGCCGGTGCGGGCATCCAGCTTGCGGATTTTATTACCAGTTTTATAGACGATAATTTCGCTGTCGCGCGTCTTGGTGACGCTCTGCACAGGACCCGCATGGCTTTGACCACCTGCATTTTCCTGCGGCTCGTCGGTCAGTTGAGTTATCTCGCCGCTATCCAGGTTCATACGAAACAGGTTGTAGTATGGATGATCCTGGGGAGCTTTATCTTCGCCCGCGGCCCGATCCGATAGAAAGATGATCTCGTTTTTGTAAGCATCAAAAGAATTTTCGGTAAAGTATAAATGCACATTATTACCGGTCGAAGTCAACCGGCGGATCTTGCGACCAGTTTTCACATCTTTGAAAACTGACATTTCAGATTTCCAGGTTTGTCCTAACATACTATTTCTCCAAAAAATCTTGCCGCACAGGGTAAAAACAATCGACCAGGCGCGCATGCGCGCTGAGTAATTGGATGGCATGCATCTTATCGGGAGGCACCAGGAACATGTCGCCGGGCACCAGATGCTCAGAATGTTTCCCCAAGAAAAAGAGGATCTCTCCTTCAGCCACGTAACTTACCTGTTCATGGGGGTGTGAATGGGGTAGATCGGGTTCCGTTTGCGGACCATCATAGAAATCGATGACGGTCATCATCAGATTATTCGTGTGACCTAATCTTCGTTCGGCTCCAGGCCGGATGTGATCGATCTTTGCTTCTGTGTATTTTATAACAGCCACTGTATACCTCTTTATAAATTTGACTAAGTCCACTCGAAAAAAACGGGCGAGCTAATACTTATAAATTGCAGGCCAACCAATCAAAAGCCTTGGCACCACTCCAGGCATGTTCTCCATCAAAGATGTCAATATCCAGACGAGGGCAAGGATGATCCAGGCCAGGCGCATCAACGCCAAAAACAGCATAGATTTGCTGCAGCCGAACATAAGCCAGGCGAGTTGCTTCCACCGGGAAGATGGGATCCCGGAGGCCCGATTCGATCAACAATGGGCGAGGCGCAACCAACCCAGCGATATCCGCCATTTCAGCCAGGCGCGCCAGACCAGGGGCAAAATTGCAAATACAATGGCGGATCGACATGATCGAATGGCGAAACGTGTTGAAATAGCCACTGACCACCGCACAGGTGATGCGAGTATCCAGGGCAGTAGTAAAGAGAGTCGCCATGCCGCCTCCTGAAAGACCCACGCAACCGAGCGAGTGAGTGGGTACACCTGGCAAGGTGTTAATATAATCAATCAAGCGCATCACATCATAGATACGCATGCCTAGCAAAGTTTTCCCCAGTAAAAGGGCATTGACCGCCACCGGAAAACAAGATGAAATCCATTGAGGGTCTTCCGCTTGCCGATATTCGGGGTTTT
>CAZVRZ010000027.1:0-43102 GCA_964629965.1 uncultured Anaerolineaceae bacterium | reverse complement strand
TCTGCCAGGCTGTTTTGTAACTCCCAGGCTGATAGGTAGTCGACGAGGCCGAGATCGATCACTTCGCAAGAATCGAAAGACATGGATTAAGTATATCAGGGCTTCAGGGAGCTTATCATTGAAAATGTTTTGGCGTACCTGAGCATGATCAGGCCGGGATGCCCTGTGATAGAATCAAAGCAGATTAATCACGATTATTTTCTACAGTGAGGGTATTGAGATGCTGCCTATCAGAGACGAAATTCCTACACGGCGAGTTCCATATGTGAATTATGTTTTGATCGCTATCAATGTGCTGGTTTTTATATGGCAGATTGTCGTGGGTGCCCAGGATGAAAATTTGGTTTATCAATTGGCGCTCATCCCTGCTCAAGTAACCAGCGGTATCAATGTTGAAGATGTGCTGGATATGTTTACCAGTATGTTCATGCATGGCGGGCTAGCCCATATTGCCGGTAATATGCTTTATTTATGGATTTTCGGGGATAATGTGGAAGATGCGATGGGGCATGGGCGTTACTTGTTCTTCTACCTGGCAGGCGGTCTGACTGCTTCTGTGGCTCATATATTGACCAACCCGGCTTCGGCTATTCCTACGGTCGGTGCCAGCGGGGCAATCGCTGCCGTGTTGGGAGCCTATCTGGTCTTATACCCCCAGGCGCGCGTGCTGACGATGGTTTCTCTCGGTTTCTTCATTCGCATGACGATGGTGCCTGCCGCGTTGGTGTTGGGGCTGTGGTTTGTGCTGCAGCTATTCCAGGGCTTTCTCACGCTTGGCGGCCCGGATATGGGCGGCGTGGCATTTTGGGCGCACATTGGTGGGTTTGTCTTTGGATTGGCGCTGTGCAAATTGTTGGCTCGCAACCCCACTTATTACGATCTGATCCGTTCCCGCACCTTTTAGAATTGTCCGGATCATATAAGAAAGGCTGAGGCTATCCACCATAGGATAGCCTCAGCCTTTTCCAGACGAGTTACTTCTTTGCAGGGTTATTCGCTTTACCTTCGATCATCTTCGATACCTGGATCGCAATGCGTTTGGGCTTGATTTCCTCTGCCTTGGGCAGGCGCAGCGTTAACACGCCGTTTTCGTAGCTGGCATCGATGGCATTGGCATTGACCCGTGAACCCAACGATAGGCTACGGGAGAAAGTGCCAATGCGGCGCTCGCGCAGGTGATAGTGGGCCTCTTTGATCTCTTCCTCTGCCTTGACTTCACCCTTGATCGTCAGCGTATTATCGTTGAACGTGATCTCCAAATCGTCAGGGTTGATACCTGGAACAGAGGCTTTTACCACGAAGGCATCATCATCTTCGATCACATCCAATGCCAGGCCCCAGTTAGCGGCCTGAGTGGTCAAATTGGATTGACCGTAGGCGCCTTCAAACAAACGATCAACTGTAGTGCGCAGATTCATCATTTCCTGGAATGGATCCCAACGAGTTAACATAGACTTTACCTCCTGTAAATTGTGTTTGAATAAACTTTGTTTTTGTTAGATATGGTGCGGATATTCCAATCCGTTTCAGCCATTATCCTAGCAAAGGATTGTTAGAAAAAAGTATACGGAATTTATGAGGAGTGTAAGAATCCCCGGCGCCGCTCATATATTTTACTAATACACTGTTTACGGAATTCCAATACCGTTGAGCTATACTCAAACAAATTGCAAGGAGGTTATTCGATGAACTTAGATCGCTATACACAAAAATCACAAGAGGCGCTGCTGGGTGCTCAGAACCTGGCACGAGATTTGAATCACCAGGTTATCGAACCGTCGCATCTGCTGGTAACCTTGCTGCGCCAGGATGATGGCGTGGTGCCGGTATTGGTGACCAAGATAGCAGGTAGTGTGCTGGCCTTGCGCGAAGAAATAACTCGCGAGCTCGATCAGCACCCCAAAGTCTATGGGGCTGCAGGAGAGCCGGGATTGGCGCGCCCTACTGCTCAAGCCCTGGAATCGGCCGAGCGGTATGCGAAGGGAATGCAGGATGAGTACGTATCTACCGAACATATTCTCTTGGGCCTGACTGAGTCGCCAGAAGGCAAGCGCCTGGCACAGTATGGCTTGACTCAGGAGGCTATCCTGAAAGCGCTGACCAGTGTACGCGGTACGCAGCGGGTAGCTTCGCAGAATCCGGAGAGCACTTACCAGGCCTTGGAGCGATATGGCCGTGATATGACCGCACTAGCGCGCCAGGGGAAGCTGGATCCGGTGATTGGGCGTGACGAGGAAATCCGCCGCGCCGTGCAGATCCTATCCCGCCGTACCAAGAATAACCCTGCATTGATCGGTGAGCCGGGCGTGGGCAAAACGGCCATTGTGGAAGGCTTGGCACAGCGCATGGTCAACGGTGATGTGCCAGAAGGTCTCAAACGGAAGCGCCTGGTGCAGCTCGATTTGAGCGCTCTGGTAGCTGGCGCAAAGTACCGTGGTGAATTCGAAGAGCGCCTGAAAGCTGTATTGAAAGAGATCGTAGATGCATCTGGCGATGTGATCTTGTTCATAGACGAGATGCACACCGTGGTAGGGGCGGGCGCCGCCGAAGGTGCGATGGATGCCAGCAATATGCTCAAGCCGATGTTGGCGCGTGGCGAACTGCATATGATTGGCGCAACCACATTGGATGAATATCGCAAGTATATTGAAAAAGACCCTGCCCTGGAACGGCGTTTTCAGCCGGTGTTGGTAGAGGAGCCGTCGGTTGAAGATACGATCAGTATTTTACGTGGCTTGAAAGAACGCTACGAGGTGCATCACGGCGTACGTATCACAGACGCTGCCGCCATTGCCGCAGCTACGCTTTCAAACCGTTATATTGCCGACCGCCACCTGCCCGATAAGGCCATTGACTTGATCGACGAGGCGGCTGCCCGCTTGCGCACCGAGATCGACTCAAAACCCCAGGTGTTGGATGAAGTCGATCGCCAGATCATGCAGCTTGAGATCGAGCGACAGGCTTTGGTAAAGGAAAAAGATAAGGCTTCCAAAGAACGCTTGCAAAAACTGGAGAAAGAGGTGGCTGATCTCCGCGAGGAGTCTAACCGGCTCGGCGCCCGTTGGAAACTGGAGAAGGATGCCATCGCCAACCTGCAGGTTGCCAAGGAGCAGATCGAACAAGCGCGCCTGGAAATGGAGCGCGCCGAACGCGATAACCAATTAGAGAAAGTAGCTCGCTTGCGTTACGGTACCCTGCGCGAACTGGAAGGCCGCCTTGCGGATGGTGAGAAACGCTTGAAAGAGATCCAAAAAGAAGGAGCGCTTCTGAAAGAGGAAGTTGATGCAGAAGAGATTGCTCAAATCGTGGCGCGCTGGACGAAAATCCCTGTGTCTCGATTATTGGAAGGCGAAACGCAAAAATTGATCCATATGGAAGATCGTTTACACGAGCGCGTGGTAGGACAAGATCAGGCCTTGCGGGTTGTCTCGAATGCGGTGCGGCGTGCCCGAGCCGGTTTGCAAGATCCCAATCGCCCGATTGGCTCTTTCATTTTCCTCGGCCCGACGGGCGTAGGGAAGACCGAACTGGCGCGTGCCCTGGCAGAGTTCATGTTCGATGACGAACGCGCTATGATCCGGATCGATATGTCTGAGTACCAGGAGAAACACACCGTCTCACGTTTGGTCGGCGCGCCTCCGGGATACGTGGGCTATGATGAGGGAGGGCAGCTCACCGAAGCGGTACGCCGCCGTCCTTACAGTGTGGTGCTGTTCGATGAGATCGAAAAAGCTCACAGTGAAGTTTTTAATGTGCTGCTGCAGCTTCTAGATGATGGACGCCTGACCGACGGCCACGGGCGCACGGTTGATTTCCGCAATGTGGTGGTGATCATGACCAGCAACCTTGGCAACCAGCTTTGGGAAGGCGGCCGCCAGGTCAGCCGGGATGAATTGACACAGATTTTACAGGGACACTTCCGGCCGGAGTTTCTGAACCGGATCGATGAGATCGTGGTTTTCCACCCGTTGAGCCGCGAGCACATTGCTCAAATCGTGAACATCCAGCTCCGGCGGGTAACTGGTTTGCTGGCAGAACGCGGCTATACTCTGGAGGTGAGTGCGGCTGCTCGCGAGTTCTTAAGCCAGGTTGGTTATGATCCTGACTTTGGTGCGCGGCCTCTCAAGCGAGCCGTGCAGCGCGAGTTGCAAGATCCGCTGGCATTGAAGCTACTTTCAGGCGAATTTCGCCCAGGCGAAATGATCCGGGTTGATCGCAGCGATGAAGGTTTGACCTTCACGCCGCTTGTCCAGGCAGGGGTTGTAGAAGAACGCCTCTGACGCCTGGGCCGCACTTAGCGCCGGTAAGCTTGCAGGGTATCTAAATATGTATCGGGCAGGCCGATGTCAAACCGCTGTCCATCGATCAGCAGGCCCATAAAACCTTCTTCACGGCGCAGGCGTTCCAGGGCAGAAGTGAGTTGGAACTCGCCGCGCTCGCGCACATTGTTCTTGATGTGCTCTTCCAGGTAGTCGAACACCTGCGGCTGGATGATGTACTGGCCAAAGACGGTCAGGTATTCATTCTCATCCAGGTAGGGGACGCGCAGACGGTTGCGGGCATAATCCAGGGTGGGCTTTTCAGCGAATTCGGTGATGGTAAGCAGCTTCTCGGGCTCAACCCAGGCTCCGGTCACGGTGCCAAAGTTTTGGATCATGGACTCGGGCGTACGGCGTAGGCCAACCATGCTGACGCCGCGCTGGTTGTAAGCATCTAGCAGTTGTTGGGTGCAAGATTTTTCGGTGCTTGACCGATAAATATGATCGCCCAGGTATAGTAAGAAAGGTTCATCGCCGATGGCCTGGTGCGTGCAATACACAGCATGCCCAAAGCCTTCCTGGAAGGGTTGGATGACAAAGGAGACGCGCTGCCCGATCTCAAGCAGGCGGCGAGAATACTCTTGGAATTGCTGCGGCAGCTTGTTATAGTTTTCGATCGAAACCGGCTTGGTGAAGAAGCTGCGGAACTCGTCCAGGTCATGTTCCTGGGTAATGATGAGCACTTCCTCGATCCCGGCTTCTAATGCTTCCTCGATGATCAACAGAATGGCAGGCTTGGTGATGCCATCTCGGTCAACGATGGGGAAAAGCTCTTTCTTGACGGCTTTGGTTGCCGGGAAGAGGCGCGTGCCAAAACCGGCTGCGGGGATAACGGCCTTGCGGACGCGTGCACCAGCGCGCAAGGTTAATCGATAGCAGGGCAGGCCAAGATCACGCTGTAGGATCTCGGCAACACTATGCTGGTCGGCTGCGCTGCGAGCTAAAAGTTGAACCGTACCATCGCCTTGTGAGCCGACGCCTTTACCTCCCCAGACATGCGGCTTGATCGGCTCATACTGGAGGACCTTATGCAAGATCGGTGCAGTCAGTTCTTCGGGGCAGGCGGGTTGGGCGTAGCGATCGAACATTTCCTGCGCTTCGTTCATCAATTCGCCCAGGCGGCGGGCGTCGGATTGGCGCAAGGCTTCTACAGCCTGGCTGACGATGCGTTTATTGGTCGGGCCAAACAGTTCTTGGATACCTTGATCTAGTTCGTTTTCAGCAAAAGGAAAAGAGTGATTAAGCCGTGAGAGGATCTTCTTGGTGTCTTTTTGCGCTCGCAGATCAACGACCACAAAGAATAAATCTTCTTTTGGGCGCAGTTCGGTTGTCTCCAGCCGGTCGCCATCGAAGGTCATCAGCACCGGGCGGCTGCCGAATGCGCAGCCCTGATCCATCCGTCCGCAGCGCGAAGGCGTGGTGATTTCGCCCTGGTAGGCCAGTTCCATCTCGCCGCGCACGGTCAGCTTAAGATCGTATATGCGGTTAAAAGCACGCGCTGCCAGGACACAGATCGCTGCGCTGGATGACAGGCCTTTTTGAACGGGCAGGTCGGTTCGGTAATTATTAATTACCAGGCCGCTTACGTGATAAAGGATCAAGGCCTGGTAGGCTACACCGGCGACATAACTCCAGAAGCCGCCGCGCTGAGCTTCTTCCAGCAGGCTTGCGGCCTGCATCGGAATGGTGTAGGGCCCCAGTACTTCTCCATCTGTTCCAGCCGCGGTGATGATCAGCGAGTCTGGGTGCGGCTCAACTTCGGCGTAAAGCCCCTGGTTGGTGCCGGCAATCAACGTGTAGCCTTTTTCAAGCTCGGCGTTGATGCGTCGATAGCCGCCGGCCCAATCCGAATGCTCGCCAAAAAGGCAAATGCGACCTGGAACAAATATTTTCATAATTCCTCCAGCAAATGGATGGATCTCGTCCGTCTATTACTCGTGATGATGTTCAGAATGAACATGCCCGTGATCTAATTCTTCGGGCGTTGGGGTGCGCAGCGCAACAATGTGCAAGGCAAAATGTAAATCTTTGCCAGCCAGGACATGGTTGAAATTCAGGCGCACGTTGTAATCGTCAACGGCCTCAATGGCCGCATAATGGACCTCGCCGTCTTGATCTTTCAACTGGAGTTCCACGCCTGGCTTAAGGGGAATTTCTTTTGGAAATTCGCTGCGCGGAACATCGTTGAAAGCATCAGGGTCGTAATCCCCATAGCCTTCGGTAGGGGTCAGGATCGCCTGTTTCTTATCGCCCACGGTCATACCGTAAAGGTGTTTTTCCAGAGCAGGCAGGAGTTGCCCTTCGCCTTGGATGAATTGAATTGGCTCATCGTTTTCCGTGTCTTCGATCAACTCACCATCTACGGTCAATTTAAAATCCAGGGTGACCACGAGGCCGTCTTCTACTTTCAAGGGCTGTTGTGATTTGTTCATACTTCCTCCCAATAAGGTGATGTCAGGTGCGATGGGCAGAAGGGAGATTACCAGTGCGTTACCCAAAAAGCCAATCACCTGAGCCAACTGTTATTTTGACTGTGAATGCAGCGAAATACCTTCGCAGTTTGCAATTGTATCACAGGCATTTGCGAGTTTCTTTGCCAGAATTAAAATAAAGGCTGTCCAAAAAGGGATATTTTGGACAGCCTTTACAGTGAGACGCTAATTCATTTACCGTTGCAATAGCGGCAGGAAGTTCGTTTTCGCTGCGTAGGACCAGGCGATTTTTAGGTCGCCGTTCGTGGGATCATAGTAGATGATGATGGGCATTCCCGAACTGTCTGTAACGATCGAAGTGTACTGTCCAACATCACCGGCGGTATCTACTGGCATGAGATCCCAGGCGGCGCCAACCAGGCGGGCATACCGCAGATCGCCTTTGTCCCAATCATAGTAAGCCATGTGAGGCGAATTGGTGGTATCAACCGCTACCGAAGGATACCAGCCGCGCAGGGTAGTTGGGTCAACGATGGTAGCGACCCAATTGGTTCCATTCCAGAGAGCATATTTGGCGCGGTCGACGTAATCTTCAAAGTAAGCCACATGGGCGCGCCCCAGGTCGTCCAGAACCATGTTGGCAAATAACCCCACCTCATTGGAGTCGATGATCTGGTACGTCCAGGAATTTGTGCTGGTGAACCTGGCAAACTTCAGTTGTTTGTTCGTATCACTATAGTAGGCGATCAGGGGTCGATCGGTGATATCCAGCTTCATGGAAGGATAAAACCCAACCGCATTTGTGGTGCTTTGATCGACCACCAGGTGATCCCAAGCTCCGCCGTTCAGCCAGACATAACGCAGCGAATCATCTTGATCGTTGAGATAAGCAATGTGCGGCTGGTTTTTGCTGTCTACATCAATCGAGGAGTAGATGCCTGCCCCTGCCGTGTTAACGGCGGTGGTGATCTGCCAGGCGCTGCCCGTCCAGTAGGCATATTTCAGCTTCTGGTTGGTGGCATCATAGTAGGAAATATGTGGATAATCGTTAGCACCCAGGGCAATGGATGGGTTCAAGCCTACATCGCCATTGAAATCTACTTTTTGGATGTTCCAGCTCGTTCCATCCCACAAGGCGTACTTGAGATCATCGGCGATATCATCGAAATAGGCCACGTGCAGATGGTTGGCCGCGTCGATGGCCATATCGCTCCCCACGCCTACATCGCCCGACTGATCGATCATTTGCTTCTCAAAAGTGTAGTCCAGCTTCATAAAAGAGTATTTGAGCAATCCTCGAGCACTGTCATAGTAAGTGATGTGGGGCTTGTTGGACGCATCCACACCAATGGAACTGAAGGTGCCTACCAGGCCATCAGAATCTACTTCGTAAATATCAAATTTCGAACCGTTCCAGTAGGCGTAATTCAGTTCGCCTTTTGTTTTGTTAAAGAAGCTGATGTGGGGACGTTTGTTACTGTCAACCGCAATGGACGAATTGGGGCCGATCTCGGTATTTTCGATCACATACCTGTGACTCCAGCTTGTTTTGTTCGTACCACAGCTTCCCTCACAATACGCATAGAACAGGCGCTTGTAGGTCTCGTCATAATAGGTGGCATGAACGTAGTTGTTCGCGTCGAGGGTGATAGAACCATACATGCCGCCGCTTTCAGCAGGATCCTTGAGGAAAGGGTTGATGATGGCGCAGTTACTGGCGGTGCATTCTGCGTATTTAAAATCATTTGTATCATCATCGAAATAGATCATGCGGGCTGTCCGATTGCTGTCGACTGCCAGGGAAAGGTACTGGCCTACATCGTTTATAAAATCCACCGTGCGGATGGTCCATCCGCCCAGGCCGACCCGGGCGTATTTCACATTTCCATTGATCGCATCATAATAGGCGATGTGCGGG
Source organism: uncultured Anaerolineaceae bacterium (assembly GCA_964629965.1). GTDB lineage: Bacteria > Chloroflexota > Anaerolineae > Anaerolineales > UBA4823 > CAZVRZ01. Next base: position 34,433 of record CAZVRZ010000027.1, on the reverse strand, counting down.
TTGCCGGAAGCATCAATGGCAATCGAGGAGTACAACCCGATGCCTTCTTTGATGTTCACCTGTGGTGATTGGATCTGTTCCGGACGGCTGGCTGAATCACTGCGCCAACCTGGTTCGAGAGCGGCAAAGGTGTCTGGCCCGGCAACCGCCTCGGGATCATTATTACTCGTTGGATCATCTGCCTGGGTTGCGCGGTCAACAATCATGATTTCCCAGGCGCTGCCGTTGTATCGGGCATATTTGAGACCGCCGATGGTGGCATCATAGTAAGTGATATGAGGCCGTTTGTTGTTATCCAAGGCCAGCGATGTATACCGGCCCACGCCGCTGGAATTATCCACCACTTCTTGCACCCAGGCCGTGCCGTTGTAATATGCATAGTACAGATGATCTCCGCCATAGGCCACGCGCGGGTTATTTGTGCCGGGCTCCAGGCGCATGCTGTGATCTCCCATTTCGGTGAAAAATTTAGGAGCATCGATCGTCTGGGGCGTCCAGCCATACCAGCCGGCGGCTTCGGATGCGGCATTGGCAGTTTGACTGGCGCCCAGGCCGTTGGCTAACGCCAGGCTGAAGGCCAGCATGATTGCCAGGCAGGCCAAGAGGAACGGAGCAAACCGGCGTTGTCCACGCGGTCTGGAAGCCTGCGAGTGAGCTTTGTGTGTTAAAAACATACTATTCTCCTTATTCTGATATCGCTTTCCAGGTATCTGCCCGGCAGCGTAAAAGCCGGGTTTGTCCGGATCTGTGCGAACAACAATATGGGCATTTTACCACTTTAATGAGGGAGGTATAATCTATACCAGGTATTAATGTAAAGCTGTGAGAAAGGTGGTAATCGATGGCTGACCTGAGAAGTCTGACCAATATTTGGAAGAATATCAAAGAATTTGAGCTGCGGCCTATTCTGCTGGATGCACAACGCGATGTCAAAATTACCCTGGTCGGCGCTCCAGGTTCGGGACGGCATACCCTGGCAGCCGGCATGCGTCACGATCCAGATCGGGCAGACGTTTATCAAGAATCGACCTTGCCCGCGTTGGATACCCAATCGGTGGGTGAACAACCGCCTGAGGGCCTGGTGGTGATGCTGTTAGATGCCAGTTTGCCAGATCACCCTGCGGAGCGGGATCTTTGCCAGCGTTGGGTAGATGCCGGGAAAAAGTTGATCGTGATCTACAACCTGCGGGAAGAGCCTGCCGGTGAGCAGTCCATGCAGCCTGTGCCGTATTGGGAGGGGGCGAAGGTTTTGCTTGGATCGGTGCAGGATAAACGCTTTTTGGTGAATCGATTTGCGCCGGTTGTTCTGGATATGCTTCCGGGTCTTCACCTGGCGTTGGGAAGATTGTTTCCGCTGTTCCGCTCGACGATTGCGAATCGCTTGATCAACGATGCCTGTTTTGCCAATGGGGCTTATGCTTTCAGTACTTCGCTGGCTGAGACGGTGCCCGTGTTGGCTGTCCCCATAAATATTACCGATATGCTCATCCTGACGAAAGCCCAGGCTTTCTTGGTGTACCGCCTGGGTCTATTATTGGGTTTCTCGACACACTGGCAGGATTATGTGGCGGAATTTGGTAGTGTTATTGGCAGCGGTTTTCTTTGGAGGCAGTTCGCACGCCAGTTGGTGGGTTTGATCCCGGTATGGGGGATCATTCCAAAAGTCGCCGTGTCTTATGCCGGTACGTATGTGGTCGGCCATACGGTCTTGCGGTGGTATCTCACGGGCAAGCATTTAACCCGCCAGCAGGTGGCAGCTTTATATGGGCAGGCGCTGACTCGCGGCAAGTTGAACGCGCAAAAATTGGCCGAACGCCTGCCACGCCTGGGAAAAGGCAAAGCAAAGGAGAAGAAGAAAAAGAAACTAGCCGCTGCACCTTCTTTGCCTGCCGGAACAGAAGGGAAAACGTGCGCAGCCTGTGGTAATCTGAGTGCGGTAGATGCTAAATTTTGCCAGTATTGCGGGAAAGAATTTTGAGTTCTCACGATCATCTTATGAAATCCACTGTTCACCACAAATGGTTAAATGCCTGCCTGCAAAGTAAGCTCCTGGTTCCGGCAATTTTGCTGCTGATCCTATGGGTGGCGCGTTACTGGCATAACGCTCAGTTCGGGTTATATGAGGATGATTGGACGATCGTGCCGCGAGCAGTGACCTTGTCCATTCCCGAACTGCTGCGCTACGTTGCCAATTATATTGTTCGCCTTTATGGACACGCCCGGCCTTTATCCGACAGCTTGATCTATTTGCTATCACGCTTGGGCTGGAGTATAGGCGGCCTTCCCGGTGCTTATTGGATCGGTTATAGCGTGACGGCGCTCAACGTGCTGTTGTTCTATACGTTGGTCAGGCGTACCGGCGGCCCGGCGTTGGCCTTGTTGGCAGGCTTATTCTACTGCCTGTTCTCTGCGGATACTACCCAGGCTTTTCTTACCCACTCGCTAGGTCTGCACCCTTCCTTGACGCTTTTGTTTCTATCTTTGCACCTCTATCTTTCTGCCGGCGAAGCATTTTCTTATAAGCGTATTGTGCCCTACCTGCTGGTAGGAATCATTTTATTCAGCTACGAGAGTCCTTATTTGTTGTTCCTGGCTGCCCCTTTGCTGAAGCCTTGGGAGCGCGGCCGGTTGAAAGAGCTGTTGATGCACGGCTGCATTCTAGGTGCATTACTGGTGGCGGTGGCCCTCTTCCGCAGTATTGTGGTTGGTGAGGAACGCGTCACCGACCTGGGCTTCCCGCAGATATTGCTTACGCCTCTATTGCATATGATCCAGGGGCCGATGGTGAGCCTGGGAACCTATCTATACCGGCCGGTGCAAGCGCTGCAAGCGATGAATGTTGAAGTCGCCATCGCAAGTGCAGCAGCATTGCCGGTTTTGGTGATTTTGCTGGCGAGAGAAAATTACGATGTTTTGCCCCGTAATGATGAAAAACGTTCTTTCTTTTCTCATTTGCTCGAAGATGCACGTACGAATTCGGATGTGCGCCGGTTGGGGCGGCTGGCGTTGGCCGGGTTGGCAATGCTGTTGTTGGCTTATCCGTTGACCTTTACCGTACGCGCCTACGCAATCAGCGGGCGCGATACTCGCGTCCATTTTGCCGCGGTAGCAGGTGCGGCTCTGCTTACCGGCTGCGTGACCCTGGCAGTTTTATGCCTTGCTCGGGCTTACGGGAAAAAATGGTGGGCTTTGCTGCCTTTAGCCATGCTACTGGCTTTGTTGGTGGGTTATGGTTTTGTGGTGCAACGTGATTATCGCCTGGCCTGGCAGGCGCAGCAAGATTTTTGGGCGAAGGTGCTGCCGCTTGCCCCAGATATGACCGATGGCACTGTGATCATTGTTGAGCCGGATGGCGTCTTGAAGCCGCTCCAGATCGGAGCAAATTCCTGGACCACGCCGCGTTTGCTGCCAGAGATTTTCCAATTTCCTGGTAGTTGGAAGCGCGCCCCGCGTGCTTATCTATTAGAACCGGGCTGGCAGGATTACCTGGCGGCTGGAGACGGCCTCTTCCGCCTGGATTCTAGCACCTCGTTTATAAGTCCTTCTGAATATTTGGATGTGCCAAGTACCCAGGTTATCTGGATCGAAACGACAGGAGGCCAATTTGTCCGGCGTACGCAGCCGTTGGAGATGGAAGGGCAGGCGTTGACCCTAAAACAGTGGCAAGATACGGAGCAACAATTCCCAGCCGGCTTGTTTTATCCTTTCTTGTTTGGCGTCGGACACTGAGTCAGGCGCCAATGCTCTGGATTTTCTGAGAAGATCATTAAAATTCAGCTCAAATTCTTGACAAATCAATGGAATATGTTATTATAAGTTTGCGAGCGCTCGGGTGCCCCCCTCACCCGAGTGCTCGCATTTTTGCGCCTGATTTCAAGGGAGGAAAAGATTTGTTTCGATGGTTCCAAGAGTATAATAGACTTGATAAACCCATCAGGAGGTTCCCTTGGCTGAGAATACTTTAAAAATAGTGATTCCTATGGCTGGTTTGGGCACTCGCTTACGCCCACAAACCTGGAGCAAACCCAAGCAATTGATCAGCGTGGCAGGTAAAGCTGTGTTGGGGCATGTGCTGGATATGCTGCGCACGGTGCCTGACCCCGACCATATCGAGCTGATCAACATTGTTGGCTATCTGGGTGAACAAATCGAAGCCTATATGGAAGAGCATTACCCCGAGCTTCCGGCGCACTATGTTGTCCAGGAAAATCCACGTGGTCAATCCCATGCTATTCACCTGGCGCAGGAATATCTATCGGGACCTATGTTAATGATCTTCGCGGATACATTGATCGAAACAGATCTGCACTTTCTTCAGAATGAGAGCGCCGACGCGGTTGCCTGGGTGAAATCAGTGCCCGATCCCCGCCGGTTTGGAGTGGCAATTGCCGGTGAAGATGGTTATGTGCGCCGCCTGGTAGAAAAGCCAAAAGAGATAGATAACAACCTGGCGGTAGTAGGTTGTTACTATTTCAAGCGTTCCGAAGATTTAATTGCTGCTATTGAAGAACAGATGCGTCTTAACATTCAGCTCAAAGGTGAATTTTTCCTGGCAGATGCGATCAACCTGATGTTGGAAAAAGGCTTGAAGATGCGAATAGAAAAAGTAGATACCTGGCTAGATGCAGGTACTCCAGAAGCCATCCTGAAAACCAACCGGTATCTACTTAAAGCCCAACAATCTGGCGGATATGGGCGGAGTGATGCCGATTTTGTAGTTGTACCGCCTGTTTTCATCCATCCAAGCGCCAAGATAGAACGTTCTGTCATTGGCCCTTATGCCGCCATCGGGGCGGGCTGCTCGGTGGTGGGTAGTATTATCCGGGATTCGATTTTAGAAGACAGTGCTTCTATAGAAGATGTGATCATGGAAAAATCTATCATTGGGCGTTTTACGAAGATCAGCAGGCGTCCAGAGATCATCAATGCGGGCGATAATTCTATTTTGAAGATGTAATCGATCATTGGAATAAAGGAGCAGGCATGCGCGAAACTTACCTGGCACGTAATATCGTTGGGCTAAGACCCTCTGGAATTCGTAAATTCTTTGATATTGTTGCCACGATGAAAGATGTTATCTCTTTAGGTATTGGAGAACCTGATTTTGTGACGCCAGAACCGATCATCCAGGCGGGGATCCGCTCTTTGCAAGCTGGTGAGACTCACTATACTTCGAATGCCGGTCTGCTGGAATTGCGCCAGGCGATTGCCGATCACCTGGCAAAATTGCATGACGTGACGTATGACCCGGTCAATGAAGTCATTGTGACGGTGGGCGTTTCGGAGGCTCTTTACCTGGCGATGACTGCTTTGCTGGACCCAGGCGATGAAGTGATCATACCAACGCCCTGTTTTGTTTCTTACCAGGCAGAAGTAAGTCTGGCTGGGGGAGTGGTAGTGGAACTGCCCACGTATGTGCAAGATAATTTTCTACCCAAGCCCGAAGCAGTTCGATCTGCTATCACGCCTCGGACGAAGGCTTTGTTGATCGGATATCCGAACAATCCCACCGGCGCGGTGGCCACGCGCCAGAATCTATTGGAAATTGCCCGAATTGCCGAAGAATTTGACCTGGTTGTGGTGTCGGACGAGCTATACGATCAACTGGTATATGGCTGCTCGCACGTTTGTTTTGCGGGTTTGCCAGGCATGAAAAAACGTACGGTGCTCCTGGGAGGTTTCTCAAAGAATTATGCCATGACGGGGTGGCGTGCGGGATATGCTGCCGGTCCTGAGGGGATCATTCAAGGCCTGGTTCGTATCCATCAATATACGATCATGTCTGCACCGACGATTTCTCAATTGGCCGCGCTTGAAGCGCTGAAGAATGGGGATGAATACGTGGCTGAGATGCGCAGCGAATATGACCGCCGCCGAAAACTGATCGTCAGTGGTTTGAATGAGTTGGGATTGCCAACCTTTGAACCGCATGGGGCTTTTTATGCCTTTCCGCACATTGGCAATTCTGGCATGGATGATGAAACCTTTGCCAGGAAACTCTTGGAAGAAGAGCGCGTTGCGGTGGTGCCTGGTACTTCTTTTGGCCCGGGTGGTGAAAACTTTGTGCGCTGTTCGTACGCGACAGCTTACGAACGGATCGAGGAGGCGCTCCGGCGCATCGAGCGTTTCATGCATCGTTACGGCTAATATTGGGCAGGGATGACAACTATGGAATTCGAAGCAGTCATTGGATTGGAAGTACATGCTGAACTGGAAACCCGGTCGAAGATGTTTTGCTCCTGCCAGGTGGTTGATGTTACCCAGGCGAAGCCAAATACTGCCGTGTGCCCGGTATGCGCGGGAATGCCGGGGGTTTTGCCGGTGGTCAACCAACGCGCAGTGGAATATGCTTTAAGAGTTGCCCTGGCTTTGGATTGTGAAGTGGCGTTGACCAGTATTTTTGCGCGCAAAAATTATTTCTATCCGGACCTGCCCAAAGGCTACCAGATCTCCCAGTATGAACAGCCGCTGGCGCGGCACGGAAAACTGGCAATACATACCACTCAAGGTGAGAGGACCATCCGAATCCGCCGCGTGCACATGGAAGAAGACACTGGCAAGCTGACCCATGTCAACCAGGAGAAGCCTTATTCGCTGGTGGATCTGAATCGCGCGGGAGTGTCGCTATTAGAAATTGTATCGGAACCCGACTTGCATACTGCTGAGGAAGTCAGGGCCTATGCGATGGCGCTGCGTTCTCTCCTGCGTTACCTGGGCGTAAATTCAGGGGATATGCAAAAAGGCGTGATGCGTATCGAGCCAAACGTTTCCGTGCGCCCGAAGGGTGCCGCTCAATTAGGAACTCGGGTAGAAATCAAGAACTTGAATAGTTTCAAGGCTTTAGAAAGGGCGGTGGATTATGAGATCCAACGCCAGAGCGAGTTGATCCGGCAAGGTGGATCCGTGCGGCAAGAGACGCTTGGCTGGGATGTGGATAGAGAAGTCACTTTTACCCAACGTGTGAAAGAAGGCGAAGAAGATTATCGCTACTTTCCCGAACCTGATCTTCCGCCCCTGGTTTTGGAAGCAACCTGGGTGGACCAAATTCGCAATAGTTTGCCAGAGTTACCGGCGGCTAAACAAAGTCGCTTTGAGAAACAATACGAGTTGAGTCCCTACGACGCCGGCGTATTGGCGGCAGAACAAGCTGCTGCAAATTACTATGAGCGCTTGACGGCATCTTGCCAGAGCATTTCTCCTAAAACAGCTGCCAATTGGGTGACCGGCGAGTTGTTCGGTTTGCTCAACCAGTCTGGTCGGGATATTGATGAATCACCCGTGACGCCTGAAGCCCTGGCGGCATTATTGCAGACGGTTGCAACCGGAGAGATCAATAATAATACAGCCAAAACAGTGTTGTCTGCGATGTTCGAAACCGGTCAAAGCGCTGAAGCGATCATTGCAGCCAGAGGTTTACGCCAAATTTCTGATGGGAACCTGATCGCAGGTTTCGTTCAGAAAGTGCTGGCAGAGAATCCAGATCAGGTGGCGGCCTATTTGAAAGGCAAGGACAGCCTCTCGCGCTGGCTGTTTGGCCAGGTCATGCGCTCTGCCAGGGGGCAGGCCAATCCCCAGGTGCTGCAGGATGAGTTGGACAAGCAGTTGGCTGCTTTGCGGCGTGTGCAAGCGGGATGAATGTGAATAGAATTGCATGACGAAGATATGGCATTCGTCACTTGACGAAATGTCTGACAAGAGCTATGCTAAGAATGTAGGAAAGTAATGACGGCTCGGATAGACATCTTGCTATGATCTTCCGTTATCACAAATCCTTCTTAAAAGCGGGCACCATACCGGGATGTCCGTTTATCTTTTAATCACCAAGTCATGTGATAGGAGTGAAAAGAATGACAGAACCGATTAATGCTTTTCAGATGGCGCAGCAACAGTTTGACGCAGTAGCTCGTATGTTGAGCCTGGATCCTCAGGTTGCCGAAATGTTACGGTGGCCGACGCGCGAATTTAAGTTTACCATTCCCGTGCGGATGGATGACGGGGCAATCCGGGTTTTCACCGGCTATCGCGTCCAACATTGTGATGCGCGCGGCCCTGCCAAGGGTGGCATTCGCTTCCATCCATCTGAAACGGTGGATACTGTGCGCGCTCTGGCAATGTGGATGACATGGAAAACATCTGTTGCCGATATTCCCCTGGGCGGAAGCAAAGGAGGCGTGCCGGTTGACTCGGCTTCGTTATCCATTTACGAGAAAGAACGCCTGTGCCGCGGCTGGGTGGATCAAATGTGGCGCAACATTGGCCCTCGCCAGGATGTTCCGGCTCCCGATGTGGGCACTTCCCCTCAAATGATGGGCTGGATGATGGATGAGTACTCAAAACTTGTTGGCGAATATACCCCTGGGGTGATCACTGGCAAGCCGGTCGGCGGCGGCGGCTCCTTAGGCCGCAAAGAAGCTACCGGATATGGCGTGATCTATACCCTGCGCGAAGCGCTGAATCATCTCAAGATCGATCCCAAGAAATCAGTGGTAGCGCTGCAGGGCTTCGGCAATGTTGCCCAATATGCCGCGATTGGGTTTGTTGAATTATTGGGTGGAAAAGTTGATTGTGTGTCATGTTGGGATCGTGCCGATCGGGTTGCCTATACCTACATCCATCCGAATGGCGTTGATCCTCGCTTCCTGCAGTCCCTGACGGATCAATATGGAACGATTGACAAGGATAAGGCACGCGCGGCCGGATATGTGCTTGAAGATGGCGATGCCTGGATTGCAAGGGATGTGGATATCTTGATCCCGGCGGCTTTAGAAGGACAGATCAATGGTGAGACGGTGAAACGCATTAGTGACCGGGTGCGTGTTGTTGCAGAAGGCGCAAACGGCCCCACTACCCCCGAAGCAGATGCGGAGTTTAAGAACCGGGGAATATTCAATATTCCCGACTTCCTATGCAACGCTGGTGGTGTCACTACTTCCTATTTTGAGAGCGTGCAAAATGATATGAATTTCTATTGGACGCAGAAGGAAGTATTAGAGCGCCTGGATACGAAGATGACCCAGGCTTTTAACAGCGTGTTGGAATTAGCTGAAGGCGAAGGCGTATATATGCGCGATGCAGCCTACATGGTGGCTATTGGTAGAGTGGTCAAGTCCATGGAGCTGCGCGGCTGGATTTAGCTCTTTCTGTTTTCAGAGTTTACATGTTCGCAGCCCGGCTGAACTTGGCCGGGCTTTATTTTATTCTTTTTCTTGTTTAGAACTTGCGTTCTAGTATAAAATCTTGTAGAATAATGATGAATGATACTTTCTCCACAAGCGATGCGCCTGCTGATTGTCAGTTGTATGGTTGGCATGGCGCTGCTAGCCGTATTCTTTTTGCGGCAGCGCAGGTTGACGGCGCCGGCTTATTTAGGGTGGGGATTGCTGGCGGTGCTGCTCCCATTTGTGGGGCCTTTCCTGGTGCTGCTGTATTGCCCTGGCCGGCTGAGGCGGCTGTCTTGGGATGATATTGATTTAGGACTGGAACACTAGCGAATTTACGCCACTCGTTGTATACTCGATATAATTCTATACAAGGAGAGGCTTCCTATGAAGGTTTCTGTCCTGCAAGAGAATCTGGCCCATGGTTTGAATATTGTTTCGCGAGCGGTTTCGCCGCGCAGCACGCTGCCTGTGTTGGCAAATGTCCTGATAGCCACTGATGAGGGCCGCTTGCGCCTGTCTGCTACCAATTTGGAGTTGGGAATCACGTGTTGGATCGGTGCCAAGGTGGAGGAAGAAGGATCGACCACCGCGCCGGCTCGAACATACACCGACCTGGTCAGCACCTTGGCCAATGACCATGTTGAAATGTCTTTAAATGTTCGCACCCAAACATTAAACGTGCGGTGCGGCGCTTCGAACACAGATATTAAGTGTATTGACTCGCAGGAATTTCCGCCCATGCCGATGCCAGACCTGGATCATGGCATCCAATTCAACGTGGCAGATCTCAAAGATATGATCCAGCAAGTAGTTTTTGCAGCCTCTACCGATGAAGCTCGCCCGGTTTTGACGGGTGTCTACCTCACAGTTACTGATAATAAACTCACGCTCTCGGCTGCGGACGGTTTCCGCCTATCTGTGCGCAAGGCTGAGCTTTCATCCTCGGTTGCTCGCCCGATCAGTGCGATCATTCCGGCGCGTGCACTGAGCGAGTTGGCTCGCATCTCAGGCGATGGCGATCAAATGCTGACCATGGTAATTCCACCTGGCCGCGGGCAGGTCATTTTCAGGATGAAGGATGTAGAATTGGTCTCGCAGCTCATTGATGGGGCTTATCCGGATCTGGGCCAGGTTATCCCGCGCTCTTATCAAACCCGTACAGTGATGACCACCTCTGCCTTCCTGAAAGCATGCCGCCAGGCAGAAATCTTTGCTCGAGAAGGTTCGCATATTGCCCGGGTCAATATTGTACCCGGTGGTGAGATGCAGCCAGGAACGGTTGAAATTTCTGGACAATCTGAGGAAACCGGCTATAACCAGACGGTTGTGGATGCTAATATAGAAGGCATTCCACTGTTGATCGCTTTTAACGTACGCTTTATGCGTGATGTGTTGGATGTGATCAAATCGCCGAACGTGGCTTTAGAGACAAACACTGAAACCAGCCCGGGCGTGATCCACCCGGTGGGAGAAGATAACTTCCTGCATGTGATCATGCCCATGCACCTGGGGAGTTGATCGTTTGGGGTTGATCTGCAGAGGAAAAGTTTTTCGCATGGTTGCAGGTTGGCGGGGTAACAGGGTTCGAACTTGTTGCGCGACAGCCTGCAATTTTTATTTTAACTGGTTGTTGTGATGCTGCCTCATACTTTTGCTGATAAAACGCTCCGTATTTACCTGGCTCTGGTGCAATATCCTATTTTGAGCAGTTCCATGCGCGCCCGCATGCGGCGCGATCTGTTTCAGCGTGGCGTTATCACGCCTGGTCAATTCGAGATCGAGGTGCGTGAGCAAGCCATCCGCTCGCAGGCACGCGAGGCGCTGCATAACCCATTTTCGGAAGAGCCCGCAGACGTATGGGAAACGCGCTTGACGCGCATCCGCGAACACCTGACCGATTTTTATTTTGCCAATAACCTGCCCTATGAATTGTTTGAGGAAATCGTTCGGCAAACATTAAGTGAGCGTGGTGCTCACAGCCAGGATTTGATGGTCTCGTTCAATCCTGAATTGGCTCCTCAGGAAATGCTTTTTGAACAGGCCCTGGCAATTGAGAAAATGCCAGAGGGTGAACGGAATAAGATGGAGCCCCGCCTGCGGGAGATCAAGGTGGTCTTGATTCGCTCGTTGATCAGTGACCAATTGGCCTATATCAATATTGCCAAAGAATGGTTGACGATTTCTGACCTGAACGAAATCCGTTGGCGCAAGATCGGTGGCGGGAAAATTGGCGGTAAATCTGCCGGTATGCTCCTGGCTGTACGCATTTTAAACTCGGTCGCCTCTGACGATATCCGCCAGAATCTGAGCATGCCCGAATCGTATTTCCTGGGAGCCGATATCACCTATCGGTTCATGTCGCTAAATAACCTGATGCAGTGGAGCGATCAGAAATATAAGAGCGAAGCCCAGATCCGGGCAGATTACCCGATCGTCCGCCGTGATTTCCTGGCAGGTGACTTTCCTCAGGATGCAAGCGACCGGCTGCGTGAGCTCTTAGAGCATATAGGCCCGCTGCCTCTGATCGTGCGTTCTTCCAGCTTGCTGGAGGATAATTTTGGCGCCTCCTTTGCCGGCAAGTACGAAAGCCATTTTTGCCCGAACCAGGGTACGCTGGACGAAAACCTGGCAGCTTTGATCCGCGCGATTAAGATGATCTATTCGAGCATCTTGAATCCGGATGCCCTCATGTACCGGCGCAGCAAAGGTTTGCAAGATTACGATGAACGCATGGCAGTTCTTATCCAGGTTGTGCAAGGTGAGCGTTTTGGCAAATATTACCTGCCGCATGCCGCCGGGGTGGCTTTTAGTCGCAACCTTTATCGCTGGTCTCCTCAGATACGCAGGGAGGATGGTTTCTTACGCCTGGTATGGGGCTTGGGCACCCGGGCGGTTGATCGAGTGGGGAACGATTACCCTCGCCTGGTAGCACTCAGCCATCCATTGTTGTATCCCACTGACTCCGCCAAAAATATACGCCGTTACTCGCAGCATTTTGTGGATCTGATCGACCTGGAGAAAAATGAGCTGGTCACTCTGCCGGCTGCCGAGGTGCTTTCTTCGCGCTACGCGCCGCTGCGTTATGTGGCGCAACTCGACGATGGCGGTTATCTGCGGCCGATTCGCAGTGCGATCCTCGAAGGCGGCACGGATCAACTGGTGCTCACCTTTGATGAAATGCTAAGGCGAACACCGTTGGCAGAACGCATGCGGGCGATGCTAAAAAAATTAGAGGAAATATACCGGTCGCCGGTAGATACGGAATTTACCGTGCAGATCAAGGACCCTCAGGCATTACAGCCTGAGATCCAAATTTGCTTGCTGCAATGCCGTCCGCAAAGTCACCTGAGAGATGTCAAGGCGCGCTTTCCGCAGCATATCCCGCCGAATGATATTATTTTTTCCACCCGCCGAGTCGTGCCCGAAGGTTACGTGGAAAATGTGCGCTGGGTTGTATTTATCGATCCCGAAGGATACCATGCACTGCCGGCAGAGAATCTGCGTTCTGAGCTGGCTCGCACCATTGGACATTTGAATGCGAAAATGGCGGACGAAACCTTTATCTGTGTTGGCCCAGGGAGATGGGGTACATCGAATCCGGACCTGGGTGTGCCAATCGGTTATTCGGATATCTACAATACTCGGTCGTTGGTTGAACTGTCGGGGCAAGGCTTGGGTTCTGCGCCGGAGCCTTCTTTGGGAACGCACTTCTTTCAGGACCTGGTGGAGGCCAATATATATCCTTTGGCGATCTATTTGGATGATAAAGATGCTGTTTTCAACAAAGCCTTTTTCTATCAGACTCCCAATTGCCTGGAGCGTTTCCTTCCTGGCGCAGGAGTTCAGGGTGCGGTGGGGTGCAGCGAGGCAGCATACTTGAGCTGTTTGCGCGTGATCGATGTCGCCGGTTTCCGCCCAGGTCATCACCTTGACCTGGCCATGGATGACGAACGCGGCCTGGCGGTTGCTTGCCTGGTGAAAGATTGACTTTGGTGATGCTTAGACGGTATCGATCAGTAGGATGGAGCCCATGAAGAAATTTATTGCGGTTGCGGGTAACATTGGCGTAGGAAAATCCACGCTGGTTCGTTTGCTCTGCCAGCGCCTGAACTGGGAACCGTTTTATGAGCCCGAGGCTGAAAATCCATACCTGGCAGATTTTTACCAGGATATGGGCGCATGGGCCTTTCAATCTCAGGTTTTTTTCCTGGCGCGCCGATTGCGTTTGCACCGCCATTTGATTCTGTGCCCCATTTCGGCTGTGCAAGACCGCAGCGTCTACGAGGATGCGGAGATTTTCGCCGCGAATCTATACCGGCAGGGCATTATGCAGGAGCGAGATTATCACACTTACCGGGATCTGTATCAGGTATTGGTAGAATTCTTGCCTCCGCCTGACCTGTTGATATACCTGCGCGCCTCTGCGCCGCGCTTGCTGGAACGGATTGCTCTGCGGGGCCGGGGCTACGAACGCGAGATCAGCGTCAGCTACCTGGATCAGCTAAACGCTTTATATGAGTGTTGGATTGCCGATTTTAGCCTTTGCCCGGTTCTCACCGTGCCTGCAGATAACCTGGATTATGTAGCTCACCCCGCTCACCTGGATTTGATCGTCAGTAAGGTGCAAGAGAAGTTGACTGGCAAGGAAGAGGTCAGTTTTACGCTCGAGGAATTGAACGGAGGCCTGGTTGATTGAGCCGCAGTGTGTTATGCCGGGGAAGCACCCAACTCTGGCCGGCGCAGGTGCCATTCCGTGACCAATTGGTAGGCGTGGGCTGCCTCGAAAAGAATTTCCTCGCGGAAATGAGGGCCCATTAACTGCACACCGATTGGCAACCCCTGGTGATCAAAACCCGCTGGGAAGGCCAGGCCAGGCACGCCAGCCAGGTTGGCCGGCAGGGTGAAAACATCCTCCAGGTACATGGCCAACGGATCGTCGGAGTGCTCGCCAATGCGGAAGGCGGTAGATGGAGCGACCGGCGCCGCAATCACATCGACGCTCTCGAATGCGGCTTCGAAATCGCGTTTGATCAGGGTGCGAACTTTTTGGGCTTGCCCGTAATATGCGTCGTAATAACCTGCAGAGAGGGCATAGGTGCCCAGCATGATACGGCGTTTGACTTCGGAGCCAAACTTTTCGCCGCGTGTGTTAAAGAAAATATCCCACATTGCCTCGCCCGCAACGCGTGGTCCATAGCGAACGCCATCATAACGGGCCAGGTTCGCAGAGGCTTCTGCCGGTGCGATCAGATAGTAGACCGGCAAAGCATATTCGGTGTGCGGTAGGCTGATCGTTTTTAGCGTGGCGCCCATGGAATGCAATATTTCAATGGCTGCCCGTGTGGCAGCTTCAACCTCAGGCTGGATGCCCTCGATGAAATACTCGGCCGGCACGCCCACCCTCAGCCCATGCAGATCGGTTGAATTCGACAACTCGATCTTAGGAACCGGAATATCCATGGTGGTGGCGTCGCGAGGGTCGGTCCCAGCGATCAAGGAGAATATTGTGGCTGCGTCGACTGCATCGCGAGCCAGCGTTCCCACGGTATCCAGTGAAGAACCATATGCTACCAGGCCATACCGGGAAACGCGCCCATAGGTCGGCTTGATGCCCGTCACGCCGCAGAAAGAGGCCGGCTGGCGGACGCTGCCCCCCGTATCCGTTCCTAGGGCTATTGGCGCCAGCCGCGCCGCAACTGCTGCCGCGCTACCTCCACTGGAACCGCCCGGCACATGGTCCAGCTTCCAGGGATTGTGGGTGACGCCATAAGCGGAGTTCTCAGTGGAAGACCCCATTGCAAACTCATCGGTGTTGGTTTTGCCCAGGATCACTACTCCGGCTGCCAACAGGCGTTCGACGGTGGTGGCGCTGAAGGGGGGAACAAAATTTTCCAGGATGCGTGAACCACAGGTGCAGCGCACACCGGCAACTGCCAACACATCTTTGACGGCAATCGGGACTCCCAGCAGCAGCGGGGCGTTTTGGTCGGAGCTGCGGCGCCACTCTGCCAACTGCCGGTCAGCCCTGGCAGCCTGGTCGATGGCCTTTTCTGGTGTCAGAGTCAAATAAGCATGGATGGCAGGTTCCAGGCGTTCGATGCGTTCCAGGTAGGCTTGAGTCAATTCGCGGCTGGAAACATCTCCCCGGCGCAAGGCCTGGGCAGCCTGATTCAAGGTCAGGTCGGTGAGTTCTTCCATGGTTCTAAATCATTCCAACACGGGTGGTACGCGGAACTGAGATGCATCTATTTCGGGAGCGTTTTGCAACAGCTCGGCGGTATCCAGCCCATTCTGCACCACATCGGGGCGTAGAACGCTGCGCGGCGGCAGCACGCTGGCCGTGGGGGGAATGCCAGATGTGTCCAGCGTTTGCAACCGGGCGGCATAGTCCAAGATGGCAGAAAGTTGCTCGCAATAATGAGCTTTTTCTGCCGCGGTTAGTTTCAGCCGGGCCAGCGAGGCGATATGTTCGACTTCATCCAGGGTTAGTTGCATTAGGCGATTATATCAGGGTTTGGGCGATGTTTTACCAATCGCGCACATACCAGCGCATATATTGTTCCACATGAGCTTGCCAGTATTCCTCGTTGTGAAAACCCGGGAACAGGCGCCACTCATGGGGATAGCCGCGTTCATTGAGCAGCGCTTCAAACCAGGTCGCCGATTGGCGGATCCCGGCCTGATCGTTTACTCCCATATCCAGGTAGAAGCGCGGCATAGATTCGGAAGGGATACTATCCAGCCAAGGGCGTATCGAGGGGGTATCGTCCAGAAATACCGGCAGGCTGTGTGCGCCGATGATACTGAACATCTCCCAATGGCCCAAGCCCAGGTGGATGGCCCAACCCGCGCCGCGGGACAGTCCTCCAATGGCGCGAGCTTCTCGATCGTCCTGGAGGCGATAGTGCTGTTCTACCCAGGGGATGAGTACCTCGATGACTGCTTTTCCGAAAGGATCTCTTACCGGTTGGGTCCAGAGCCGATCGCGCGGCATGATGATCAAGAAAGGAGATGCTTCGCCAGCCAGGATCAGGGCGTTGGCGATTTCATCGGCGCCTAGCCGGTCCCATTGATCATCGGTAAAACCCTGGCCGTGGATCAGGTACAGGGACGGGTAGTAACGCTCTGGCTGCTCGTGGTAACAAGGCGGCAGGTAAACACGAAAATCCAATGGCTCGCGCAGCAGCTCTGTGGCGAGTTGCTGCAGTTCTATCTGCCCTCCGTTCGCCCAGCAGGCCAGGTTGGTGGGAGATGGGGATGGAGAAGGTGGTACGCTGGTTGGAGTAACGGTTGACGATGGAGTGGCGCTGGGGATGATCTGTATGGTTGCGGAGGGAACCGGCGAAGGTGACGGGGCAGCGGATGGTTGTGCAACCGGAGCTGGTGTGGGGGGGAGAAGCTCTTGATGCGCGGCAGTTTTAGCCGTGCAGCTTGCCAGCATGCCGGTGAAGATCAAAAAGGTGGCTATTTTCATGAGCCGGGTTTTCAGCGTGTTCATTTCCCCGGTGTACGGCGCCTTAACGCGATTGCCATTGCTGCCAGGTATAGCAAGCCTCCCAAGAGATGCAGGCTTTTCACACCCCACCAGATCGAGCCATATTCCAGCAGCCCGCCGACGGCTGACCCACTGAAATTGGAAGCCAACGGGCGGGCTGTCTCTCCGCAGCGCCGCAGCGACTCCGAAAAGATCACGCCTGCAAAGAGAAGCGGCAGGGAAAGCAAGATCATACCAACCACGGCTTTCAAGACAGCAGGGAGCCCAGCCAGGCTTTCCAGGGGGAAGATAAAGCCGAACACGATACTAACGAATAACAACAGGTAAGCCAGGCGCAAGTCTACTCGTTGAGTTTTTAGCACAAATAGATTGGCAGCCAGTGCCATCAGCAGCACGCCTGAAATTGCCAGAGAGTTGACAAACCAGGTGGTGCCGAACAACAAGGCTAATTCGGTCACACTCTTGAATTCAATCAGGAGAAATGCCGCGCCTAAAAGCCAAAAGTGCCAATCGGGGCGCAGAGTTTCTGGAAAGGAGCGCCCTAGCAGCGCCAGGCAGACGATAGCGATCAGCAGCAGGGTCTGCCAGTAACCGGCGGGGACGCGCCGCGCCCGCATATACAGATAGGGCCAATCGTCGGTAGCGAGCGGCAAGTCATCATATTCGGCATTTGGCTGCCAGGCTTGTAAGCCGTACTGAGAGATTTGCGCAGTGGTCAGTGGGCCGGCGACAAAAGTGGTACCCAATACATCTCGGTACACGCTGATTTCGTTGGCGCCAAACACCTCAGCCAGCATGCGCCCGAGGCGCTCTTCGATCCAGGCATTGTTTTCAAGGTCTGTGGCAAACTTGAGAACTGCCACACCGCCTGGAGCAAGATGTTTCTTGACCTGCTCGAAGCTGTTGAGGGTGTAAACGAACGAATCCAGGCGGACGCTGGATAAACCTGAAAGCAGGGTATGCGAGTCCAACAAGCCGAAGGAGATCAGATCGTATTTCTTGGAGTTTTTGTTGAAGTATGAGCGAGCGTCGTCAACGATTGCCTGCACGCGTGGATCGCTATATGGCTGCTCGGGATGAAGCTTGCGTCCCAAGGATATGATGGCCGGGTCTATCTCTACCGCATCCACCTGCCCGGCGCCATTGCGAAGCGCCGCAGAAGCATCGTTGCCCATGCCGGCGCCCACGATCAATACGTTACTGTTTGGTGGCGCAAGCTGGTAAGCCAGGTCGTACGATGCCGCGGCTTCTTGCGCTGTCGCCTGCACATCTGGGTAGGTAGCCAGGTTTTGAATGTGCCCTGCCGATAAGTCCAGGGCGGTCTGGAAAAAGGTTTGCTGGACGTTGAGCATGTAGCCCATGGGGATGTTCTTACCACTCTGCTGGTCGGTGTAAGAAAGATCTGAGACCGTCAGACGATTGTAGGGCGACCAGACAACACCCCTTCCAAAGATGGCAATACCAATCACAGTGATGGCGTAAATCGCAATGGCAGAACGGGCAAGCTTTTTGCGGTGCGCTTCGTAGAAACCAAGAGCCGCCAAGCCAATGATAAACCATACAAAGGGTGGGGTCTGGAGGTAAGAGAGCAGCGAAAAAACCCACACACCCGCCAGGCTGGCCAGGATATTTACGATGTATGCCGGCACGGGGGGGTGGAGGGCCATCTCTTCGCCGGTGGACTGCCCCAATGGTATGAAAATGAACATACAGGTCAGGAAAAAGATAAGCACTGTGGCGATGAACAGAAATAATGATATCCAAAAGGAGGTCGAGAGCGTGTTCCAGATAAATTCATCTCCCCCGCCCGGGTAAAAGATGGGACGGCTGTTACTGGCTGCGCCTACGGCGATCACCAAAACGGCGAATAACCCCCACAAGGGGGCGAAGGTCTGGCGATAGTCGCTCTTCTTGCCCACCAACGCGAATCCTATGGCCAGGCCCAAGAAAGCAGCCAAAAGCGTCAGGTTTTTAAAGTAAGCCAGCACCTCAATCTCAGAGGTCAGCCAGCGGATCACGGCTACTTCCATGAATAGGCTGATGCTGCTGATCAAGAAGAGAGGCCACCAACGAAGAACACGTTCTGTTTTCATGAATATCCTCCTAATTACCAGGATGAATTGGGCTGTGACGCACGATGATTTTACTCGCGGCAGCAGTATTTTTCCAGCGTTCCTTTCTCAGTCCTCAATTCCACTACACCGGGGAAACGCTGGTACAATTGGAACGAATTTGATGCCATACAGGAGTGCCTTTATGCACAATCGGATAAAATATTTTTTATTCTTGGTAAGCTGGTTGTTTGCCGCCGGTGGGTTGGCGGCTTGTTCCAATAACAAGGTGCTGTTAACACCCACGGATACGCCCTTGCCAACCGCCAAACCTACTGTCACCCAGGCGGCACAGACGGGACCCGAGCCGGGATGTACGGTTGCCAGCGCTGGCGAGGAGACCGATTCGGGTCTGGAGGCCCTTTTTCCGCCGGTTACTGACGACGACTGGAGCAAAGGGCCGAAGAATGCTTCGGTCACGATCGTAGAATACAGCGATTTCCAGTGACCAGGCTGCGCTTCGCTTGCGCCCGTGTTGGCGCAAATCCAAGAAGAATATGGCAATGATGTGCGGGTGGTTTTTCGGCATTTTCCATTAATTGGTACTCCCGAACAACCCTTTCACGATAAGGCTGGATTGGCAGCCCAGGCGGCCGAAGCAGCCGGGCTGCAGGGTAGATTTTGGGAAATGAGTGAACTGCTCTTTGATAGGCAGGGAGAATGGTCTTTACTGCCGGTGGACCAATTTGAAACCTGGTTGGCGGCCCGGGCCGGAGAATTAGACCTGGATGAAGCAAAGTTTTCAAATGATCTGACCAGCGATGCTTTACGAACAAAGATTCAGCAGGCCTGGGATTTCGGTCAGCAAATTGGCATGCCAGGAACGCCGTTTGTGATGGTCAATTGGCAGCTTTGGCCGAATAACGTGCCGAAGGATCATTGGGGTTTCAATGCCGTGATCCAACTGACACTGTTGGAAAAGCGCCAATACGATGCCTGCCCGGCGATGACCATTGATCCGGCGAAACGCTACGTGGCAACGATTAATACCGAGAAAGGGGAGATCGTGATCGAATTGTTTGCCGATTCGGCTCCGCTGGCAGTAAACAGCTTTATCTTCCTGGCTCGCAACGATTGGTATAAAGATATTACTTTTCACCGGGTTCTGCCGGGTTATGTGGCCCAGGCCGGCGACCCAACCGGAACCGGCTTTGGCAGTCCCGGCTATGCTTTTGATAATGAAATCTCCCCGGATCTCACATTTGACCGGGCGGGCCTGGTAGCAATGGCAAATGCCGGCCCTGGCTCCAACGGCAGCCAATTTTTTATCACTTTTGCTCCTGCTTCTCAACTGGATGGCACCTATACGATCTTTGGCCAGGTTATCAAGGGCATGGATGTGGCCGAGAGTTTGTCAGCGCGCGATCCATCCCAAAACGTGGATTTGCCTGCCGGAGATCGCATTATGAATATTACGATCGAGGAGAAATAGTTTGAGAAAAAATAGCTCTAGCTGGCAGCTTGGCAGCAGCTTGGCCGCGATCCTGTTGTTTGGACTAGTGGCCTCCTGTTGTGCACTAACCGGCTTCATCCAATTGTGGTCGCGCGTCCCAGGCGTCAGTGTTGCCCCTATGTTCCTTTTTATGGGTGGATTGCTGTTTGTTGGATTGCTGTTATTACCATCTGCCTGGTATGCCTGGAAGCGCATCAAAGATGGACAGGCCGCACCCTGGCCTGTGCTATCTAGCCAGAAGAAAATTGGCATTGCTCTGGCCCTGTCTGGTATTCTTCCTCTTGTTTTGTTGGCAGGGAATTGGGCGGCGAAGACAGCTACCCTGGATTGGCTGCTGCTGCCTTTTCTACACGTGCTGGCAGTGAGCATTCCTGTGTTTGGCCTGGTGTGGGCCTTTACTCGAGGACTTCCGGTTGGCTCGCCCCAACGGTTTTGGGGCATTTTAGGCGCGGGGGTGGCTTTAGGACCTGTGTTGATCATTATCCTTGAAATGATTGCCATGGGCATTTTGGGCCTGTTAGGCGTTTTTTATATCGCCGGGCAGCCAGAATGGGTTGATGCGTTAAACTTGATGGCTGAACGCCTGCAACAGGGAGCGGCTAATCCCCAATGGCTGATGGATAATTTGGCGCCGATCATCTCTCAGCCCGTTATCCTGATGGGTGTTTTTGTGTTGGTTGCGATTTTGGTGCCGCTGATCGAAGAAATATTAAAGCCTATTGGCGTCTGGCTGCTGGCCGGGCGCGGATTATCACCGGCGGAAGGGTTTGCGGCTGGCGTTATCAGCGGCGCCGGGTATGCCATCTTTGAGTCTTTGTTCCTGGCAGCCTCTCAGGATGGTTGGGTCACCCTGGTGGTGGTGCGAATAGCCACCGGGGTTTTGCATATGTGTACCACTGGGTTAATGGGATGGGGCCTGGCGCAAGCCTGGGGCCAACGGAAGTGGCAGTATCTGACTATCGCTTTCATTGGCGCTGTCTCGCTCCATGCGCTTTGGAATGGAATGACCCTGCTGACCGTGGCGGCCTCGCTGCCGGCCATCTCTTTGCCAGAATGGTCAAAGACGGCCTTGAACGTGCTACCGACGGCTGTGCTGGTGGGCCTGTTCTTGCTATCGCTCAGCTTGTTGGCTGGATTTAGCATTAGCCTAAAGCATGCTATAATCACTCCCGTTCTGGAACAAGACGCGTCGGCCAGTGTAGAGCCGGGTACTTCTGAAGATTTACCGGCTGCTTCAAGTGACGATGCGCCATCCACCGATGATGAAACACCGGCGGGCGAAGCTTGATTTTTTATTTTTTGGATAAGGATGACAAATGGATTTCATACTACAGATAATCAATATTTTTATTCACCTGGATGATTACCTGGGAGAAGTTTTGCGCACTTATGGCACCTGGAGCTACTTGCTTTTGTTCGCGGTCATTTTTATGGAGACCGGCTTTGTGGTTACACCTTTTTTGCCGGGCGATTCACTTCTGTTCGCGGCCGGCACTTTTGCTGGAATGGGCGATTTGAATGTAATGATCTTGTTCGTGCTGCTAGGAGCGGCCGCTATTTTGGGCGATACGGTCAATTACTGGATCGGTCACTACATTGGCCCGCGGGCTTTCAGCGGTGAGATCCGGTTTTTGAAGAAAGAGTACCTGGATAAGACCCATGCTTTCTATGAAAAACATGGCGGCAAGACGATCATCATTGCGCGCTTTATTCCTATCATCCGCACGTTTGCGCCATTCGTGGCAGGGGTCGGAGCGATGAGCTATGGGCGCTTCATTTCCTTCAATGTCATCGGCGGCTTGCTGTGGGTCGCTTTGTTCACTTTTGGCGGCTATTTCTTCGGCGGGCTGCCCTTTGTGCAAAACAATTTCTCGTTCGTCATCATTGCCATCATCTTGATTTCAGCATTGCCGGCGGTGATCGAAATCGTACGTGATCGGATCAACAGTAGAAAAGGAATTACAGCGGAAAACAGCTAAGTGAGGTAGAATTCAGGCATGGATCAGAACCGGGTGCAGGCTGCTTTAGCGGATCTTCCCCTGGGAGCAATCCGTTTTTTCTCCCGGGTGAGTTCTACCAATGATGAGGCTGCGCGTTGGATCGATGAAGGTGCGCCTGACCTCTCGCTGGTCGTGGCAGATGAGCAGACCGAAGGCCGCGGGCGGGAAGGAAGAGTCTGGTATTCGCTCCCAGATGCTTCGTTAGCAATCAGCATCATTCTCTATCCACTCGAGAAGGGGGCTTATGTTGTGCCTCGCCTGACGGCTTTGGGCGCCTTAGCGGTCAAAGATTCTTTGTATAAAGATTTTGGTTTGCATGCCCAGATCAAGTGGCCGAATGATGTGTTGGTCAATCGCCGTAAGGTGGCAGGCGTATTGGTGGAGGCTCATTGGATCGGTGATCAATTAAGTGCTTTGATCCTGGGCATTGGCATTAATATCAAGCCGGCGGCTGTAATGATTTTTCAGCGAGATGAATCGATGTATCATTTCCCGGCCACATGCGTGGAAGAAGCTCTGGATCGTCCTATAGAACGCCTGGATTTGCTGCATGGTGTTATGGCAGAGTTGGTGCGCTGGCGAAAGCGTATCTCGTCGCCAGAGTTCTTACAGAGTTGGGAAGCCAGCCTTGCTTTTCGCGGTGAGCCGGTGCAAATTATTAGTCATCGTGGTGGAAATGAGTTAACGGCAGGGTCAAAAGAAGATCCGCCGGTGGTAAATGAAGGCAGGATATTGGGGCTATCGACGGATGGTTCGCTGCGTTTGCGCCAAAATTCGGGAGAAGTGACCATGGTACGCTTTGGCGAAGTGCGTTTGCGACCAACCGCGGCAGGCGTTGGTGATCGATAATTTGTGAGAGGCATAAGCGGATAGGAGCCAAACATGTTTGATGAATTACGCCAGCAGGCAGATGACTCTCAATATGAAGAAGAACAGAAAGCAGAAGAATTAGAGGCGGCAAGCTCGCGGCGCCGTCGGAAACAAGCCCCGCGCTTGTTGCTCGGTATGACTGCCGTGCAGAGATTCGTGATCGCGGTGATGCTGCTGATGATCACTTGTATCTCGGGTGTTTTCTTTCTGTTAGTAACAGAAAAAATCGTTCCACCAATCTTCTAACGCTCGTTCTCTCATTCCTGGTTGGCCGCCCCAATATTGCGCAGGTCGGCTGCCGCTATGCGCGCCACCGAGGCTACCCGGTCGTCTTCTTGCAGGCTCATGATCAAAACTCCGCGCGTGGCCCGTCCAGATGTTTTGATATCTTTCACCTGCATCCGTAGTACAACGCCGCCGGAAGAAATGATGGTCAGATCATCGGCTTCTTGGACAACCCGGGCGGTAGAAACCATGCCGATGCGCCCCAATGCTTTTTGATCGATCGTGGCTACGCCGCCGGTGGCGCGCCCCTTGGAAGGATACTCAGATAACGGGGTACGTTTTCCGTAGCCCTGCTCGGTCATGATCAGCAGGGCGCCGTCTGGTTCGATCACTTCCATACTGCTCACTCGATCATTGCCTTTCAGGCTGATCCCTGTCACCCCGGCGGCGCTGCGCCCGGTAGGACGGATGGCGGTTTCGGAAAAGCGCAAGGCCTGGCCTTGTTCGGTTACCAGGATAAGATCATCCTGGCCGCTTGTCAGGCGTGCCCAGCCCATGAAATCACCTTTATCAAGATTGATCGCAATCAAGCCAGAAGGGCGAACCGAGGCAAATTCGGAGAGTGCCAGGCGCTTGACGCGCCCGTTGCGGGTTGCCATGATACAGTAATTGGCCGCGTCAAAATTGGGAGCGGCAACCGCCGCAGTAATCGTTTCGCCGGCTTCCAGCGTCAGGACATTAACGATCGGGATACCCCGGGCAGTGCGCTGCGCATCTGGTATTTGGTAGGCCTTTTCCGAATATACTTTGCCGCGATCCGAGAAGAACAAGACTGTATCTAATGTGCGCGCCGGGAACAAGAACAATACTTCATCTTCATCCTTGGTTGCATGTCCGGTAACGCCTCGTCCGCCGCGGCTTTGTGCTTTGAATGCTTTGGCGGCGACCCGCTTCACATAGCCGCGCTCGGTGATGCTGATCAGGATTGCCTCATCGGGTACCAGATCTTCCTGTTGGAAATCTTCGCTAGCATCGTGGGCAATGTGCGTGCGGCGGTCATCACCGTAGGTTTTCGCAATTTCATCCAGATCGTTTTTGATCACGTCCAGGATCTTTTGGGGGTTAGCTAACAGATTATCGAGGTAAGCAATCCGCTCGCGTACCTGGCGATGTTCATCCTCGATCTTTTGCCTTTCCAATGCTGCCAGGCGGCGAAGTTGCATATCCAGGATGGCCTGGGCCTGGATTTCGGTCAGGTGGAAGCGCTGCATCAGGCGCTCTTTGGCTGTATCTGCATCAGGCGCCTGGCGGATGGTTTGGATCACATCGTCCAGGTTTGCCAGTGCAATGAGCAAACCCTCCAGGATGTGTGCGCGCGCCCGGGCTTTTTCGATTTCATATTCCGATCGGCGGACGATCACTTCCCGGCGATGCTCGATATAGATCTGCAAGGCGCGCTTGAGTGATAACAAGCGCGGTTCTCCATCGACCAATGCCAGCATCTGCACGCCAAAGGTGGATTGGAGCGGGGTATATTTGAACAATTGGTTGAGCACCTTTTTGGGTTGGGCAGATCGTTTCAGTTCGATGACAATGCTCATGCCGCGACGATCAGATTCGTCGCGTAGGTCAGAGATGTCATCCAGCTTGTCCTCCCGCACCAGCTCGGCGATACGCTCGATCAGGCTGGATTTGTTCAACTGGTAGGGGATTTCGGTGATGACGATACGATGGCGTTCGCGCCCGAGCTCCTCAATGTGTGCTAACCCGCGCAGCACGATTCGACCGCGGCCAGTGCTGTATGCCTGGCGAATACCTTCGACGCCTACAATTATTCCACCTGTGGGAAAATCGGGACCGGGGATCAATGGGAGCAGCTCTTCCATGGTAAGATCATCGATCCGGTCGTAGTGATCGATCATGTACTTCAAGCCGGCTACCAGTTCGTTGATATTGTGCGGCGGGATGTTCGTTGCCATGCCCACTGCAATTCCCGACGAGCCGTTCAAGAGTAAGTGGGGCAGGCGGGATGGCAGCACCACGGGCTCTTGCAGCGAACCATCGAAGTTGTCACTAAAGTCCACCGTATTCATACTAATATCCGCCAACAGTTCTTCTGCCATGCGGTCCAGGCGCGCCTCCGTATACCGCATGGCAGCCGGGGCGTCGCCATCGATCGAGCCAAAGTTTCCCTGTCCATCGACCAGCGTGTAACGCATGGAGAAGTCCTGGGCCATGCGCGCCATGGTCTCGTAAACAGCCGAATCGCCATGGGGATGGTATTTACCCAATACCTCGCCAACGATGCGGGCCGATTTGCGGTAAGGAGTATTCGAGCGGATGCCCATATCGTGCATAGCATACAGAATTCGCCGGTGGACCGGTTTCAGGCCATCGCGGGCATCTGGCAAAGCCCGGGCGACAATTACGCTCATGGCGTAATCAAGGTAAGCTGTGCGCATCTGCTCATCAATATCAATCTGTTTTACGGTGCCAATATCCATGGAGTTTTCCCATCACAAAAAAATATACGCCTTGAGGCGCATGCGGAAGGATTATACCGCGCTTGCGGACTTATACTGAGGAAGGTGAATGTATGGAGGCGCTTTTTGGGAGGTTCAGGGCGCCTGCTGTGTACTCAGGTTTTCGAGCGAGGAGGCAATCACCCGGGTGTATTCGCCGCGGCGAATCTTTGCTGTATCTGTTTCTTTATCAAAGGTTATATTTATTTCATTGCTATCTTCAATTGATCGTTGGCCTGCTTGTGGATCGTACAGCTCCAGAGAGATGAAATCATCGCCGTGGTCGATGATCCGGTAGCGCCCGCTTTCGAAAACCTGCGAATGGGTATCGTCGTAGGAATGAGAATAATATCCCCGGTCAAAGTTCCATTCATCCCAATAGTGTACATCACCACGCGCCCACTTACCCTGGATGAAGTCTTCAGCCTCGTTAGAGCAGCCTGCTAAGGCCGGCAGCCATATCATGAAAAGGATTGCCAGCAGACGGATACGGGTCTTCATAGAATATTTACCGCAAGAGAAACGGTTGTGAAAAACACGTAATCTTTCCATGGTCTCCCTGCTCGAGTTAAGAGGAATGGTGTTCTAAAGCTGCTTTGACACGTTCCAGTGCTTCGAGCAGCATACTGCGCGGGCAGCCAAAGTTCAGACGGATAAAACCTGCGCCGCCTCTGCCAAATGTGGCGCCATCGTTGAAGGCCACGTGCGCTTGCTTAAGAAAGAAATCGTACGGCTTTTCAGGCAAGTCAAGGCCGCGGCAGTCTAGCCAGGCCAGGTAGGTTCCTTCCGGTTTGTGCAATTGGATGCCGGGTAGTTCTCGGCGGACATATTCGTCCAGTTCATTGCGATTGTCTTCCAGGTAGGGAAGCAACTGATCGAGCCACTCCTGGCCGGATAGATAGGCTGCCCGGGCAGCAGTCAGGCCCATCAGGTTAACCCATCCCACCAATCCAGGCCCGGCCTGGAGCAGTTTCTGGCGCAACTCACGGTTTTGCACTACTGCAAAAGAAAACTCCAGCCCTGCCAGGTTATAAGTTTTCGATGGCGCCATGAGGGTGATGGTGTTTTCTGCAATCTCAGGAGAAAGCTTTGCGATGGGTGTGTGCTGGTAACCCGAAT
This sequence comes from uncultured Anaerolineaceae bacterium, assembly GCA_964629965.1. Classification (GTDB taxonomy): domain Bacteria; phylum Chloroflexota; class Anaerolineae; order Anaerolineales; family UBA4823; genus CAZVRZ01. The sequence goes on along the minus strand of CAZVRZ010000027.1, from coordinate 7,477 downwards.
AGACCAGGTCGCAGTGAATCTCGTCTGAGCAAATGTATATTCCCCGGCGCAAACAGATCTCTGCCATATGCTGCAGTTCATCTGGGCGAAAAACGCGGCCGACCGGATTATGTGGATTGCACAAAATAAACAAGCGCGTTTGCGAATCGATGGCGGCCTCGAAGGCATCGAAATCGATCACATAGCTGCCGTCTGTTTGGCGGGTCAATTCCATTTCCTGGTGGAGCAAACCGGCATTTTTGGCTACCGACAAAAAGGGCGGGTAAACGGGCGTCTGTACCAATACGCCTCCACCGGCTGGAACCAGCGCGTGAGTGGCCATGTTCAGGCCGGTAACCACGCCGGGAATAAGACAGATGTCATCAACTTCCACTTTCCAGTGATACAGGCGCATCAGCCTGTCTGCCAGGATGGCGCGTATGTCTTGCGCCTGGTGGGATGAGGGTGAAATACTGCCGGGATAGCCAAACACGCCATGCGCCACACGCTCATGCAGCGCCTGGATGACCGGCTCGGGCGAAACAAAATCCATGTCAGCCACCCACATGGGCAGCACATCTGACGGGTAAGCATTCCATTTGATGCTTTCTGTTTCTCGGCGACTCGGGAGTTGATTGAAATCGTACTGCAAAGTTATCCTCCTGGAGAAATGATTCTTAATTATATCGCTGATACGTGTTGAAAATTCATCCAGACAAGTTTTTGATCGAAATGGTTTTTCGGGTAAAATTGGGAGGAGCATAACGCCGAAAGCATGCTCAATATACTTATTCTTAGGAGAAATCATTATGTCGGACTGGAAGGTTTTATTAACGGACGGATTAGATGAAAGCGGGCAGGCAATTTTACGCGCAGTTGCCCAGGTTGACGACCAACCAACTATTACCGCGGAAGAGTTGTTGAAAGTGGTTGCCGAGTACGATGCTGTGATTGTGCGCGGCCGTACGAAGATCACTGCCGATGTGTTTGCTGCCGCCAAGAAATTGAAAGTCGTTGGACGCGCCGGTGTCGGTGTGGATAACATCGATTTGAAAGCAGCCAAAGCGCATGGTGTGGCAGTGGTCAATGCTCCCAAGTCCACTTCTGTCTCGGTAGCCGAGTTAACTTTGGGATTGATGCTGGCGGTGGCGCGCTCGATCTCTCTGGCTGATGGCAGCATGAAACGCGGCGAATGGATCAAAAAGAAGCTCAAAGGTGTGGAGTTGTGCGGCAAAAGCCTGGGGGTCATTGGCATGGGGAATATCGGCAGCGCCGTGGCAGTGCGCGCCCAGGCCCTGGGTATGAAGGTGCTGGGATACGATCCGAAATTTTCTGTGGCCGATATCCGCTTGCTCGGGGCCGAACCTGTTTCCCTGGATGATCTGTTCGCTCGCTCTGATTTCATCACGCTGCACATCCCGTTGACGGATGAGACGCGCTGTGTCATTAATGCAGATGCCATCGCCAAGATGAAGCCCGGCGTTCGCTTGATCTGTGCGGCGCGCGGCGGCGTGATCGATGAAGCGGCTTTGCTGGAAGCGCTCAATTCGGGCAAGGTGGCTGCTGCCGCTCTGGATGTCTTTGTAAAGGAACCACCCGATGCGGGCAGCATTGCCGAACATCCCAACGTGGTCGCCACGCCGCACATCGGCGCGCAGACCGATGAGGCGCAGGAACATGCTTCTGAAGATATCGCTTCTGAGGTGCTGACCGCGCTGCGCGGCGAGCCTTTGCGTTGGAAAGTTGCTTAGAGAAAGGGAACCTGTGAATCTAGATAAACTGGTGTTATTAAAGAAATTGTTGGGGGAGGTGGCAGATATCAATGCTGCCTTAGCCTTGATGGATTGGGATCAACACACCTATATGCCGCGTGGCGCGGCCGAGGGGCGTGGTTATCAGGTGGCTACCCTGAGCAGCCTGGCGCATACCAAGTTTATCTCCCAGGAAATTGGGGATTTACTCGCAGCGCTGAAACCCGAAGCCGATCAGATGGATCCTGACGCTGATGATGCTTGCCTGGTGCAGGTTACTCATCGGCTGTATCACAAAGAGTTGCGCGTGCCCACTGATCTGGTGATGGAATTTGCCCAGGAGACCACCCTGGCGCAAGAAGCCTGGATGGCCGCGCGGGCTGAGAATGATTTTTCTAAGTTTCGCCCACACCTGGAAAAGGTGGTTGAACTGCGCCGGCGGTATGCAGCTTTGTTTGCTCCCTACGATCATGTTTATGATCCGTTATTGGATGACTTTGAGCCAGGTCTAAAAACACGCGATGTAATTGCTGTTTTCGATGCTCTGCGCCCTCAGCAAGTGGAACTGATCAGAGCCATCGGCGCTCGCCCGCAGGTGGACGATTCGTTCATGCACCAGGATTACGATGAGCAGAAACAGTGGGATTTTGGCGTTGAAATCGCTACGGCTCTGGGCTATGATTGGGAACGCGGCCGGCAGGACAAAACCGTGCATCCCTTCACAACCAATTTCGGTATCGATGATGTGCGCATTACCACGCGTATTCATAAAAACCTGTTAAGTTCTGGCCTGATGAGCACCATGCATGAAACCGGCCATGCCTTGTATGAGTTGGGCGTCGATCATGCCCTAGGCCGCACTCCCCTGGCTGGAGGCGCCTCGATGGCTCTTCACGAGTCGCAGTCGCGCCTGTGGGAGAACCTGGTGGGCTTGTCGCAGCCTTTCTGGGAGTGCTACTATCCACGCCTGCAAGAAATATTCCCGGCGCAGCTAGAGAACGTATCATTGGAAATGTTCTACAAGGGTATCAATAAAGTAGAACCATCGCTAGTGCGGGTGGAATCCGACGAAGCCACTTATAACCTGCACATCATGCTGCGCCTGGAATTGGAAATTGCGCTCATGGATGGCAGCCTGGCGGTGAAAAATCTGCCGGAGGCCTGGAACACGCGCATGCAGGAAACGCTTGGGCTCACCCCGCCCAACCACGCCCTGGGCGTGCTGCAAGACATCCACTGGTCCAGCGGGTTGATCGGCTATTTCCCAACCTATGCGCTGGGCAACCTGGTCTCGGTGCAGCTTTGGGAACGCATCCAGGCCGATATCCCAGACCTCGATGAGCAGTTCCGGCGCGGTGAGTTCCGGAATTTGTTAGATTGGCTGCGGCAAAACATCCATCGGCATGGCGCCAAGTATGAACCTCAGCACCTGGTACAACGAGTGACCGGTTCAAAGATCGACCCGGCGCCATACATGCGCTACCTGAGCGAGAAATATTCGCTTATTTACGGTTTGTGATAAGGCAGTTGCTTTCACTTCTGCGGAGTATCTTGAATCTTCGACGGGTTATTACTCTGAGATGGCGACGGTATGGCGTTCTCCTGTTTGGGATGGCGCTATTATGCCTGGGCGCCGGCAGTTGCAGCGCGAACCAAGGAACCACTATACCCACGGCAATGCCAACAGAGTATTTGCCTACCATGATCGTTCTGACGGTGCAGGCAAAGTTGTCGGCAACGCCAAACATCGTTTTTGCAAGTACGGATACACCTTTGCCTGCCGGCTTGCTGGATGGTTCTCTGATGCCATCTACCGAGCTGGCAGGCATTGCTACGCTGGCCCTACGAACGCCCGAGCCGGAGACGCCCAGCGCGCCCATCTCAATCCAGGCGCCTACCCGTACGCTGGCTGCTGCGCCCACTCTCAGCCCCACAGCCGGGGGTGTTACGCGCACTCCCACCATCACGCCTACCCCTATCTATCCCAACGCGGACATTTTCATTCGCCAACCCGGGCCGATGTCTCGCCTGACCACGCCCATCCGTATCTCGGGCTGGGTGCAGCCTGGCCTGGATGGCCGCGTGCATATCGAGCTGCTGGGTGAAGATGGACGCTTATTGGCGCGTAAGGTGCTGATCTACGGCCCAGATGCCGAGCGTATCTCGCTGGTGGAAGAGTTAGATTTCGAAATTTCCGCGGTTGCCGAGATGGCCCGGGTGCAGATCATCACTTATGATGTATATGGGCGGGTGTTGGCGCTGGCTGCCCAAGAGATCGTGCTGCTTTCCATGGGTAATGATGATCTCAACCCTGCTGGGAACTTCTTGGATACGGTGATCATCCAGGAGCCTTTTCCCAATAAGCTGATCCAGGGTGGGGAGCTGATCGTTTCCGGCCTGGTACAGGCTCCGGCCGATAAAGTTTTTTTGGTAGAACTGACCGCCGCGGATAAGAAATTGACCGGTTATCGCCAGTTGTTTGTGGCAGCCGCGCCCGATGTGGAATACACTCCTTTCACGATCGATGTGCCTTACCTGGTGACCTCGCCGACCTGGGTGCGCTTGACCGTCAAGGAGTTGAGCAGCAGCCGGATGAGCGGGCCGGTCTATGCGACCAGTATTGAAATCTTGCTCGGCCCATAAGTGTTCGATGAGATAACGGTATAATTCGATATACATCCCGAAAGGAGTAAATGCATGTTGAAACCACATTTCCCATCCAAGCGAGCCCCTTTCTTTGCGGATATACCGGATGAAAAATGGAATAACTGGCGCTGGCAGCTTAGCAACCGTCTTAATACAGTGGAAGAGTTTGAAAAAGTGCTGCCGCTGACCGAGAGTGAGCGCCAGGCGCTTTCGACGCCCGGTCTGTTTCGGGTGGATATCACCCCATATTTTATATCGCTGATCGATCCGGATGACCCGGATGACCCAATCCGTAAGCAGGTGGTGCCAAAGGCTGCCGAACAGAAACCCTTCACCGCGATGATGGAAGACTCGCTCGCCGAGGATCGTCACTCGCCGGTGCCGGGTTTGGTGCACCGTTACCCGGATCGCGTGTTGATGTTGGTGACCACGCAATGCGCCTCGTACTGCCGTTATTGCACGCGTTCGCGCATGGTGGGCGATCCCACGGCAACCTTCTCGCACGCAGAATTCGACATGCAGTTGGAATACCTGCGCCGCACCCCCCAGGTGCGGGATGTGCTGCTCTCGGGGGGTGACCCCCTGGTGCTGGCGCCCAAGATCTTGGAAGATATCCTCAGCCGCCTGCGGGAAATTCCCCACATTGAAATTGTGCGCATTGGTTCGCGCGTCCCGGTTTTCTTGCCTATGCGCGTCACCGATGAGCTAACCGACATGCTGCAAAAATATCACCCGCTGTGGATGAACATCCACGTCAACCATCCCAACGAAATTTCGGCGGAACTGGAAGAAGCCTGCGATAAGCTGACGCGGGCCGGCATTCCGCTGGGCAACCAGGCTGTGCTGCTGGCGGGTGTCAACGACAATGTGCACATTCAGCGCGAGCTGGTGCATGGGCTTGTGCGGATCCGCGTTCGTCCGTACTACCTCTACCAATGTGACCTGGTGGAAGGCGCCGGTCATTTTCGGACACCAGTAGCCAAGGGCATTGAGATCATGGAAGGGCTGCGCGGCCACACCTCAGGTTATGCCGTCCACCAGTACATCGTAGACGCGCCCGGAGGAGGCGGCAAGATTCCGGTGCTGCCCAATTACCTGATCAGCATGTCGGATCACAAGATCGTGCTGCGCAATTATGAGGGGTACATCACCACCTACGAAGAGCCGGTGGATTATACGCCCGACATGGCTGCCAAGCCGCGCTTGAAGCGCCCCGAACCCGGGCAGCATGGTGTGATGGGTCTGCTGGATGGCGAGCAGATGTTCATCAAGCCCGAAGGTTTTGACCAGCTACACGATCGTGGCGGCATCCAGCATCGCCTGAAGGATGAAGCCAAGTGGAAGCCGCTGGGCATTGGCGGCGGAGGCGAATCAAAGGAGGGTGAGTAATTTCTCTCCTTATGTTGAAGCAAAATAAGAACTGGTAAACTTAACTCTATGCTGCCTGATCTTTCGCACGAAGAGATTTTACGATCCTCACGTCATTTGCTGCTCCCCGAAATTGGCCTGCAGGGTCAGAAGAAGTTGAAATCGGCGGCAGTGCTGATCGTGGGCGCCGGCGGGCTGGGATCGCCGGCGGCCTTATACCTGGCTGCGGCCGGGGTGGGGCGCATTGGATTGGTCGATTACGATGTGGTAGAAGCTTCCAACTTGCAGCGCCAGGTGCTCTATGGCGTCGCCAGCCTGGGCAAGCCAAAGGTTGACACGGCCAGGGAACGGCTGCTCGACCTCAATCCCAATATCCAGGTAGATGTGTACTGCGAACCCTTTGTCTCTCAAAGTGCGGGGCGCATTGCCGGGCCGTACAACCTGATCATCGATGGCAGCGACAATTTCTCCACGCGTTACCTGATCAACGATCTGTGCGTGCTGACCGGCAAGATCAATGTATATGGCGCGGTTTATCGTTTCGATGGGCAAATAAGCGTGTTCGATGCTCGGCGCGGCCCATGCTATCGTTGTTTGTTTCCGGAACCACCACTGCCGGACCTGATACCCGGCTGCGCGCAAGGCGGTGTGCTGGGGGTGCTGCCCGGTGTGATCGGTGCGCTGCAAGCTGTGGAAGCGCTCAAGCTGCTGCTGGGCATTGGTGAGACGCTGATTGGCCGCTTGCTGCTGTACAATGCTTTGGAGCAGTCTTTTGAGTTCGTCAAGCTGCACAAGAATCCGGCCTGCAAGGTTTGCGGCTTGCAGCCAGCGATCACTGACTTGATCGATGTTGATCCTCGCCAACCGATCTATTAGGTTTAAGAAGGGGGATTGCTTTCAGACATTCCGAAAACCAGGGTTACGGCGGCTTGGGCATCGGTAGATGTTCGCACGAAAACTTGACCATTCATAGCCTGGATCAATGCCTGGGCCGCGTGAAGCCTGAAATGGGTGTAGCCGGCGTGATCATTGCCCTCGTTGGCAGGTAGAATCAACTCGTTTTGAGATGGTTTGGGCTGTTCCGGCAGTTCACTAACAGCGAAATCTCCCATGATGCTGGCATAATACCATTTTCCTTGCGGCCAAGTGCGAATGGTTAATGTGCTGTTGGGGCGGCTGGTATGGATGATCACAATGAGTAGGTTCCACAAAGCCTGCCGCAGGCAGGCGACATCTACCAAAGCCGGCTTGAGTTGGGGAGCAAGATCATAGAGAATATTGACCCCCTGGAAACTGGCTATATCTCCCACATCATCCACGGCTCTTTGCAGGCCATCGTTCAGATCATAGGGTATCAAATTGACCTGGAGCGTTCCCTTTTTGAGTTGCTGTGGTACAGAAAGATCATTTGCCAGCTCATTGAGCACGTGGATTTGGAAATTGAGCTGCTTGAGGTAAAACCTGGCATCGTTAATGCTATCTTCATCCAGAGCCAGGTCGATCAGATCTGTCATGGCGCGCATGGCGTTTAAGGGAGGGGTGATATTGCGAGCAAATTGCCTTATCATGACAGAAGCGCGGGTCCTTTCGGAGATGATCTTGAAACAATTGGTGATCAAAAAACGTATACCAATCATATCTTAATCTGGTGTGCAAGCTCCTTAAATCTTCTTAAGACCTAATAGAGAAACTAATTCAAAAACGGACATACGATATTGAAACCATAGCGGTCC
>CAZVRZ010000026.1:0-44151 GCA_964629965.1 uncultured Anaerolineaceae bacterium | reverse complement strand
CCAAACTTGGATATGCGGTCTCCTTGGCCTCCTAATTTATTTTCGTAGCAATGTTTTAGGCGATAAACCGCCGTTTTCGTTATCTTTACTGAACCATCCCTGAACGCTCTTGAGTTTACCTTCCCGATCAACAAAAACCCTAACGTGTAACATATCTAGAATTTGCCGGATTTCCTCCCGGCTAAGTTCTCGATTAGTCGCTAATCGCATCCTGATTTTATCTGCGAATGCTTCAATCGTTTCCAGGGTTTCAGGAATAGGTATCTTTGCTAAATCCTTTTCAGCCTGTTCGATTTTCTGATTCAGTTCGTTGATCGAATCGTTTATCCGGTTCTTTTGTTCGATATACTCAATTTTAGTCATGCCGATGTCAGGATCAAGATAAGCATTATTCAGGTTCGCCCGCTCTTGTTGTAGCTTCTTTTGGTTTCTTTGCAATGTTTCATAATGCGCCTGGATTCTAATCTTGGCTGCCTCTTCCTGTTCTAATGAGGCGGAGTATCCATCACGCAAGGTTTGAGGGTCAAGCAATACCGTTTTGATTTTATCCCATACCATCGGTTCTAATATCCTTGCTGATACTTGCCGGTTGCTGCAATGCCCTTCTTTAGCGCGGTGACGGTAGGACTGGGCTTCAGTTATGCGCCGATTTTTGCCAGCCGCCGCCGCTTGGGTTGTAAATGATCGCTCGCATTCAGAGCAAAACACCTTGCCCGACAAGAGATAAAACCGGGTTGTTTGTTTTCGCCTGTTTGCCTTGTTATCTGCCAGCTTTTCAGCCGCCGCTCTAAATATCCAATTATCAATTATTGGAGTAACCGGAATCTTTATCCATTCATTCCGGTCACGTTCGATCAACCTTTTGGAATCAACCCTTTTATATTTGTTGTAGTAGCAATGCCCTATATAAACGGTATTGGTAAGCAATCGCGCCACGCTAGATTTTCCCCACTTCCCGCCCATTCTAGGGATGATTCCGCGTTCGTTTAGTAACCTGGTTATTTCCCTGATACTGGTATCATCTTCAACGTATGCGGTAAATATCCAAGAAACAACCTCCGCTTCTTGCTGGTCTACAACGAGTCCGCAAGCCGCGCCAGGGTCTTTTTTATACCCGAATGGAATCCGCCCCGCAACGAATTTACCCGATTCAGCCTTGCCCCGTTTGCCACGGTTGCACCGCTCAACCCTTTTGGCGTTTTCCCACTTTGCAAATGTGGCATCAAGGTCTTTTCTTACCTCACCCTCCGCCGATTCATCGTAGTTCCCCAAAACATAGATTACACTTGCCCCGCGCGCTAGAAACTCTCTTTCGAGTGTTTCCCGAATGTAAGGATCGCGCGCCATTCGATCAAGGGAATGAACCAACAGGGTATCATATCCAACAGTCTCTAAATACTGCAATGCCGCATCCAGGCCGGGCCGTGATATTTCCCGTGAGGAATAATCATCAACGAATGCCAATACCGCATCATTGCCGGCTTGAGTATCCAGGCCGGTTGCTGGATCAATATACCGATTACCAACAATCGTATAACCAGCACTTTTAGCACGGGAGAGAATTTCCGCTATCTGTGTCGGTATGCTGTAGTTGTCCCGTTGTTTATCAGTAGAAACTCTTGCGTAGATTGCCGCTCTCATTTTCTTTTATCCTTTCACTAAGTTTTGGTTGTTTGGTTCACCGCTGCCCATTATGACGGGCGGAGGCAGAGCCACCATAATGGGCAGAACGTGAGCCCGATACTACTACTGCCAGGCTGATACTTGCCCGGTATCGCTTATTCGATGGTAGTAGTATCATCAATTGCCGCTTTCACCGCAGCATAAGCCGCACCGCCGCGATAACCAAATATCTCATCTTGGATCGCATTCATCGAGCGTCCCGCGGCCTTTAGTTCCCGAATGCGCCGGCTGGTATCATCCTGGGCGGTTGCTTGCGCCTGGGCCGGCAATTCCAGCCAAGCCAGTTCAGGCAGGGCGTTTACCGTGTGAGCATCAAGGAATGTTTCAATCTCGCCATCTTCAGGCGCAAAGGCCGCGCCCCGGATTATCTCAACTCCCATGACTGCCAGGAATTGACGGTCGGGCAATGACTCCGCTCCGCTTGCTCCCAATATCAGCCGGCTTGCAGAATCGTCTTTTACCCGGAATGATAGAGCCGTGCAATTGCGCCGAATGCGGAGGTCAATACTTCGGTGTGAAGGGTCTTGCAGCGCCAGGGCTAAATGGATTCCAGCCTTGCGCCCCTCCGCTGCAACCATGCGCGCCCCACGCCACAACGATTCCCGCTGGTCATTGGGCAGGGAATCAGCCAGGTTGCTAAACTCATCAAAAACTGCCAACACACGAGGGCCAGCGCCGCGCAACCTGCCCCACGTTGACGCGCCGGCTTGCCTGAGCATAATAAAACGCCGCTGGATTTCAGCATACAACGCGCCAAGATAACCTATCGCCTGGGCGGGATCATCCAGGGTAATAACCTTGCAGTTCTCATGTTCTATGAAGGGCAGGAAGTCTAATCCGCTTCTATCGAATATCGCAACCTGCCAACCATCCGCCAGGGCGGAGGTAATAAGCGGGCGGAGTCCATAGCGGGTTTTCCCACTGCCCGAAGTTCCAGCAACTAATAAATGCGGGGTCATTTCAGGATCGGCCAGGATTAACCCATGTTCGCCCATGCCTAAAGGCAGAGCGCCGCCGCGCCAATTATCCATCATTCGCCAGGCTGGAATCGGGAGGGCAGGCGAGTCTATCAGTTCGCTTCCCGCTTCCAGGGCCGGTTTGCCTGGTATCAGGTTCGCCGCCATTCTCTGAGCCTCGCGCCGCTCCCTGTTATCCCGTGGTAAACCTCGCACCAGGTCTATTGCCTGGTCGCGCATGGTAACGCCCGCTTGCAGTTCCAGGGCCGGCGCGTGTCCTGTGGAGGTCGCCCCGTTCGCACCGATCAAGAGCGCCGGGCCGAAGTTCCGGTCAGGGTCTACAACCAGGCCAGGGAATAAAATCAAGGGCGCATCATGTTCACCGCGCGGAATCGTTCGGAGTCGCAGCTCCAACACGGGCATAAGTCTCTTATATGCCAATACCAGGCCAATGATAATCAGGATAACGACCAGAGCCAACAGAACGGGAGGCAGGATCGTTTCAAGCGGGGTAGTATACGATTCCCACTTGGCGCGCCGTTTCGCTTCATCTTCCATCCGCAATATTGCCGCCTGGGTCACACTTAGCGGGGTTGCAGTCATGGGCCAGGCTGTAGAGGTCAGAGCCATTGCAGCATGGGCGGTTGCCTGAGCATCCAGGGTTGATTGAACGATGGCCGTTTGAGTAGTTCCCATGATAAACGCTTCCTGGGTCGCTTGCGCCTGCCAGGCTTGCGCCGTTTCGGTTCGGTAGATTGCCGCCTGGGTTTGCTGATAGATTGCCGCCTGGGTCGCTGCCTCCGCTGTAGCTTGCACGTTTCGCAGGTCGCTTTCAAACATGATCGCTCTTGCCGTTTGGGTCGCGTAAACGTCTTGATAGAATTGCGCCGCCTGGGCGGTTGGCTGCAATGGGGAATCATAGGACACATTACCTGCCGCGCCTTCCACACAGCCGGCCAGGGCCAGAACGATCAAACTAAGAAAACCAAGTTTTGAATAAAACATCTTCAGGTTCATAATCTGATACCTCCAGGGTTTCAACGGGCGGAGGGAGTCTATAGATTCCGCCTTGCTTTTCAATTAGCTCTTGCCTGCCTGCCCGGAATCGTGTTATTGCCATACCCACCGCGCCGCCGGCAATCAGGGCAACCAGTACCATTAAGCCGCTTACACATTGCGTCGCCAGGTTTGCACTTGTCTGGGCTGCATTCGCCTGGGCTTGCACCAATCCAGCCTGGGCGTTTGTCAATGCGGTTGCCATGCCGGCCAGGCTAAACAACAGAGCGATAACGATACAAACGATTATCAGGAATTTACCCATGTTCACGCCTCCCATATTTCAAACCTAGCAGCTCTCTTCCGGCTTGACAGCCAACGCGCGCTTGATCTTGTTCGCCATTTTCCTTAATGACTTTTCCCCTCTGGGGGTGAGGCCATAGGGGTCAGACGCGGTCAATATGATTTGCGTACAAACAAACGTGTCAAAGAGACCGCGCTTGTCCGCCGGCAATGCTTCACGGATCACCTTATTCACCTCGATCAATAAGTCGGTGTACTCCTGTCGGACCTCCGTAGTTAACATCACGTTAGACTGCAATATTTGTTGTGTCATTTTTAACGCTCCTATACTTCCTGTAGATTTTTTAGCTGATAAAAGCACCCTGACTATTCAGGGACAATTGTGAAAATATATATCTGATATTTCTGGTTTTCCACTATTCTTTTGTCATCATAATATTTCAAACCTCCAATATCTCAACGCCGTTCCCGTTCTTGTGAATGCGCCCGGATTTTTCCAGGCTGGTCAAGTAGGAATGGACGGTTTGCCGTGATACTCCGATCATGCGCCCCGCTTCAGTCGGGCCGGTAAAGGGATCGTCTCTATAAACGTCAAGTAAACGGTCAATTCGCGCATCCTGGGCAGCTTTACGACCAGCTTTCGCCAGGTCAAGTAATGCGGTAAATTCTTTGACTTTTCCGTCTACTATTGTCGGCTGGATTGACGCTTTCTTTACGCTGGTTTGTCGGTTCGCTTTACGCTCCAAACGTTCGTTTTCGATGACTGCAATTCGCCGCTTATGATCGCCTCGTAAAGCTAAGACGGTAATACCTGTTAGTGAGAGAGTCGGGAAGATTGCCGGCGCATAGCGGGCCAAAGTCGGGAAGATATCCAGCGCCACGGTCAGCCCGGTTGCAACCGCAAAGTAAATCATGACCAGAGCCAGAGCCAAACCGAAGGGCGCTCCAGAGTCATTCTTTCGCCGCGCCTGGTTGTACTCATACAAGGTCAATGCCGTTGACGTTGCGCTTAATCCTAAACATTCGATGATAATTGCAGCGACCAGCGCCACGGGCCAGGGCCACGCAAGATATAGGATGGTCGCGCGCCCAACCAAAAACGCCGTAGGAATGGGAGCGCACCAGGGCGCAATCTTTGATACCACATCAACTAAACTTGTTTCAATCCGGTCTAACGTGTTCATATCGCCTCCAAAACAAAAACCGCTTGTACCTGTAGCCAGGTTTAGCGGTTTCGGGTTGCGCGCCTATGATAAAATAGGTTCAGCCTGCCAGCCGCTTACCCGGCTTGTGGGTCAGCCCGTGTTTGTGCTCGTAACACTCTCACGGGCGATTTTAGGGGATGAAATGTCTTATCTAACTACAATTATAGCATATACTGTCAAGAGGATGAGTGGTCACTTTTCTTTGGGCCGCGTCTTTCGCCTAAGGCTTCGGCTTTTTGAAGATAGGCCAGCAGCGACTCTCGGTTAACTTGCCAGACGATAGAAAATTTTTTGGCTGATATTTCGCCCGCTCGAATAAGCCGGCGAACGTGGTCAGCGTGATAACCTGCCATGGACGCTGCTTCTGAAACTGTGAGCCATTCATCGTTTCCGTTGCTCATATAAGACAATTCTATCTATCAACCCGATTCCGCGCAACCTACCACCGCCTGTCAATCCGGTTCAAACCGGATAGGCTTTGTCCGGCTTTTGCAAGCGCTTAAAGCAAGCTCCCGCGCCGCTTTTTTGGCAGTTTCCTTAAAGGCGATTAAATCTACTTCCAGCGCAGGCCAATCGAAAATTTCTACTACCCAACCATGCGCCCTCGCCCATTCTTCCAATGCTTGCTGTGCTTCGGGCGGGCAATCGAAAACGACAATTTTCGTTTTGTTCATAGATCGTCCTCCCCAAAAATCATTTTATTAAATTCCGCCGCCTCAAATTCTAAATAATCGGCGTAGTTATCCGCGGCGTGTTTGCTCCGCTTCGCTGCGATATCCAGCAGGCGGGTGATTATCGCCCGTGCTGCCTGGGTAGTCTGTTCGGATATCGCGCCGGTCGTTTCAATCTCTGCAACCAAAGATTCTAGGATCGCAAGGTTTTTTTTACCGCAACGTTTCGCTTTATGCTCCCAACCGATAATTTTGTGACATTGGATCAGGTCGCCAGGGGTGACACCCTGGGGATCATCCAAGATTTTTTCAAAATGTTTTACGCTGTAAAATCGCATGTATATACCTCAAGATTTTTGTGATAACGTGTGACGACTGTGATAGGTTGCGCTATTTAAGACTGCAATTTTCATTTTTTTTATTTTTTTATGTGCGAATCTTCGCGCTTAGCTTAAATAGGCAAACCTGTCACATTTTGAGCCCAACGCCATGCCAAACGCTGCCCGTTCTGGCATGTTCCCAAATAAACCCAAGTCGTTTCCAATCCTGGGCAACGCCGGTTGATGATTTCGACCTGTGACCGTTTTCGGCGCACCAATCCCGATATGCTTTATATAGCGCGCTTGCCTGAACCTGGTAGATTTCGCCGGTCAAACATTTTTCCGACACGAACGCCGCCTCGGGGTCGCTGGCTTCCTGAAATTCAGCGGTAGCCGATTTGATCTCAGATGGAATATCGAACCGGTTTCGGTCGCGGAGTCGGGCCAGCCCATCAAGCGCCCAATTCAGGATACCGGCCCCCTCAGTTTTGATTTTTTCTTTCAGATCGGGATCGCGGTTGGCTTCGGGGATCTCAGGAAAATAAACCACCTGAATCCGCCGGAATAATCCGTTGCCGGCATCCGCCACTCTGGGAAGCTCATTCATAGCGAAACATAACTTTGCCTGTGGGGTGATCTTAATAGGGTCGCGAAATTTGCGGTCAACTGTGACAGGTTCACCTGAAATGATCGCATTTAGCAGGTTAGTCGCTTGCAGGAACATCCCCGGATTTTCCGTGGATATCGCCAATGTTTTACCCGGTAGGTTGGTGAGAGCAAACCGCGACCGTTCAATATCTGCAAGGCTCAACAGAGTCACTCGCGGCCTAAGCACCGATTCCGGCCCCGTTATAAATGTTGACTTTCCGCCGCCAGGCGGGCCATACAGCCATGTTGCAATCTCAAATTTGCAATCAGGGGTTAGGCAATAGCCGATAAATTCCTGCAAAAAACTTTCAACCGCTTTGCTCACCGTGCTATCCAAGAAACGCCGCCAGTTCGGGGCATCCGCTTGGGGATCATAGTCTATTTCCAAGCCGGCAGTCAGGTAGTTTTTGGGCGAATGTTCTTGTAGGTTGCGCGTGGGGATATTCAATGTTCCATTCCGGCAGGCCAGCAGTTCACAATTGGCATCCCACAGCGAATCGTCAACGCGCACTTTCAGCCGGGCGATTTCAGTCACGGAATTGAGTAGACGCGCATTCGGCTTTATCCCGTGTGGTTTTTGCGATTCCAGGATCGCCAAAATTTCGCGGGCGATAAAATCAGCTTCTACCGCCGGCCAGATTCCGCGGTCGTACCGCCGCCATTCACCCAACCCGTAAGCGGTTTGTGAGTGCATCGCCCGCCAGGTTTCGGCCAGTTCATCATCGGTAGGGATACCGGGCGCGGCTTCGGTTGGATAAAGATTCGCCAAAATTTTGCAGGCTTCGGTAACGGATTTCCTAAAATCGGCTTGGTTACACAGTCCGGCCGCGCTGGCTTGCCGGGCATATTCGCCCACCGTGAACGCGTCAGAATAGGCCAGGGATTCGGCTAGGGCCAGCAGGTAAACGCCGCGCTTGGAAGTTGGGGCGTCTTTCGCTATTTTTAGGATTTCATCAGGCGTGGGCAATTCGGGCGGGGGACATGACGGGTCGGAATCTTGGTAACGTTTCGGCCAGTAGTCACGTTCGGATTTTAACTCCGCTATGAACCTGTCTAAATCGATACCGACACCACCGCGTTTTGTGGTAATATTAGATGTAACACTGTCCAACATTCCCGCCATTGTTACCCCCGCCGAATCCACGGCGGGGGTTTCATTTTCTGTGCCCATGATGATTTGCCTCCAGGTTTGAATCCACCTCATCAACGGGGCGGGATTCACAGCGAATTGCAATCATCACGCGACCCAATTCGGCCAGGGTGTCAACTATGTTTTCAAGCCTCCGGGCGCGGTTATTGGGGGTTATCATTTTTCACCACCGGGGCGGAGTCTGACAAGCCGGCCAGCAGTCGATAAACCTGCGCTAGCGCCCGTCTACGGCGGGTTTCGTGATAATCGGGATCAACGGGTTTATTTATCGGAATCGTGATAATGTCAATCGGCTCGCTCATTGCTCACCTCCCTGGCCAGTTCCCGCGCCGCCGCCAGAACAACAAACCGGACAGCATCGGATTCAGTTCTATCCAGCCGCCGGGCCAGGGCTCGGATCGCCTCGCGCTGGGCGGAGTCTAGACGAAACACAAATATTTGATCTTTCATCGTATACCTCCTTAAAACAACTGATTAAACGCAATGCGCCCGTTTCCATAGGTAAAATCCTACGAAAACGGGCGGCAAATTCCGTTCCCATCCCAACCCCTGCCACAATTGCAAGTGAGTTACAAGCTCACTTCAGCTGGTTGGCGGCCATACGCACAACATCATTTCATTATATATACATTATATCACAAGAAAAAGGCGTTTACGCCAAAAAGATTAATGTTTCATTAAAATTGCAATCCCCTGCCAATTCTGCAAAAACACTTGACATAGACAAGCCCGGCTTTGTAAGTTAGGCGGGATCAATCCAGCTTCAACCCTAAATGATCGCAGGGCGCATCATTCAAGTTTTGTTCGATACCAAGATAACGTTCGGTTGTTTTGAGTGAAGCATGCCCTAACGATAATTGAATCTGGTCTAATCCAGCGCCTCCCTTGTGAGCCAGCTTTGCGAACGTTCGCCGCAGGTCGTGAGCCGCTGCCTGCCCGCCCGTGTACTGGCTTACTAAATCACGAATCGCCTGGGCAGTCATGGCCGGGCCGGTTATAAAGCCGCCTTTGTGAATGGGCCGGAAAACATGCCCGGAATCTATGCCAGCCGTGAGCGCCCATTCATCCAGCGCAACTTTACACCATGCGGGAATCGGGATGGTTCTTACCCGGTTGCCTTTGCCTACCAGGTCAACAATTACCCATCTTCCTTCCCGTTGCTGTATATGATCGAATGTCAGTGCCACAACCTCAGAGCGCCGCAATCCAGCGCCCAACATAACCGCCAGGATTGCCCTATCCCGTAAACCCTTTAGAGTTGTGAGGTCAGGCGAGTTTATAAGCGCCTGGGCTTGCTCTTTGGTGAGCCAATTACCAGCACGAACGCCGGCGGATTTGATACCCTTCACACGTGCAACACCGTTTGCTATGGTCTGGTCGATCAATCCATTATCCGCTGCCTCCTGGGCCAGCTTGCGGATTGCTGAAAGCCGCTGGTTGACGGTTGCAGGCGATAGGCCAGCCGTTTCTAACACTTCGGTTTTATAACGGTTCACAATCGCTTTCGTCAATCCTGGTTTGCCTTGCAGAGCATACCAAGCCAGGAAGTCGGCCAGCGCCCGCCCGTATGCCCGGCGGGAGTTTTCCGAAGTCAGCCCGTTTGTCACCGTTTCAATGATCGTTTGCAGTTCCGAGTTTATGGGGGTTATTGCGTTCTGGTTTGTCATGGCTTGCACTCCTGTTCCGTACAATGACTTTCTATAAGAGACTTTATCATAAGTAATATTATCAAATAACAGGGTAAAAGTCAACAATAAAACGCGCCTACCAGGGATAGACGCGTTGAAATCACGGTTATTATCTAGCTAATCTATATAGCTTCCTAAGATAAGAATTTATGGGCAGATTAGCTCGGATAACCTGTTATCAAGCCGTTTGGCGTAATTTTCGGTATCCGCAATAGTCCTCATATATACAACAGCGCTACAACGAGTAAAAACAACAGATTGCTCCCTGTACCCGTAAAAGGTTCCTGGTTCTGTTGCCACAGTCGCTATTTCTCCAATGTTGTCCGCTTCAATAACAGTACCCTCATCAGAGACAAACTCTGATACGTCAATTAAATTTTCGTAGGTTATATCCCTTTTTGCGTAGTCGTTGTAAAGAATTATGACAACATTATTGAGCGAATAACCAGGCGCCTCCGCGTCTGCTAATCCTATTTTAAAATTAATAATTCGGTCTGGTTTTGGAACATTACGGTCTTGTAGGTAATTCCAATACTTTGTGTCTGAAAATTCATCTGTAATCACCGATCCAATGTAGTTAGGAGGTAAATCGCCCTCAACTAGCAAGATTGACTCCAAATCTATTTCTAACAGGTTAATAGGGGTTATGGTTGGCAAAGGCATGGGGGTTTCTGTTGCTGGTACTATTGTAGGTGTATTTGTGGATTGTGCTGCCTGTGTTTGGGCAATCGCGGTTTGGATTGTTCCTTCAGAGGGATTAGGTGAGCAAGCCGTAAAAAAGATTACCAATACTATAATCCAACATATATTCTTTTTCATTTTCAACCCCTTTCGTAAAGGTTTACTTTATCTAAGTTTATTATATACCGGAAATTCTGAATAAAAAGGCAGGATTGCTCCCGCTCATTTTATTATCAATCTTACTAAGTCCACCTGAGCCAGCCCGCATATCAAGAGTTCTCAGCGACTCTCACCCATCTTCACATGGTTTCCGAACATCGCAGGGAATATCTTTCTCAAACCACGGGCGTTTTATGGGCCAGGGCCATAATCGAATCATATCCATTCGTGAGCATGCCAGCACAATTGTTATAGATGGTCTTGCCGGCGGATTGTAAATATCCAGGTCGCAATCTCCAACCAGCTTTGTTGTACTCACACCGTCAATAGGATAATACGTATTGGCGCGCAATAGCGCATAAAACCAAACGCATAACGTAACAGTAAACAGGAAGATGAAAACGACTCGCCGTTTCATTGGCGGCTAATCGTCGCATACCCAACAATGCTTTGGGGGTGATAACTTCGTAGCTTCCCGGTCAATGATTACCACTTCTTTCATTTCAAGCTGCCGGCCATGCTCCGGGCACAATGAAACGCCCCACTTTCCCGTAGGTAACGTGTCGATAGAAAACATTTCGTTAGGGGTGATAGTATGTACCAGGAGAATAAGCCAGTCGAGCTACAGATCGCTTTCTACTGGATGTAACTAATGGTTTGCGTACTTGCTGGCGGGCGGGTGAAGATAATGTTTGGGAATAGGGGAAACTCGAAGCCAAGAAAATACTTGAAAATGCCACAGAATCCCCAGCGCTAGGTGCACGCTTTGGTGGCACGCTTTTGACCTTTGAATACTCTTTGCTTTTAGTGGCATTATACAAGATAGGTTTCATTTGTATAAACACGCTATCACATGAAGACATGAACTCGCAACCATCATAAACAACTTTTGGTATTGAATTTTTGTTAAACCATTTTCCCATCCAAGATTATGTCCTACTGTGTTTCGTAAGCGGGCTGTTAATTTGATGGCAGTGAAAATCGAATCGTTGGCAGTTTCTAAGTCCGCCAAAATTGAAGGTAAATTTCCACTAATCTTTTCTCCAAGATTTTCCTTGCTTCCCAATGCGGTAGAATATTTCAGTAGGAGTTGCCCTAAATTATTGTTTTGCTCTTTTGTTGGTTTCCACGGGTCAGGCGATGGATTTTCTTTTAGTAAACTTTCAAATAATAAACAGCCTTTGAATAAGTGAATATAAAACGGCTCATATGTTCCTGATTCGATTCGAATATCAAGAAGTGCATTTCTATAATCCCATTCCAAGCAAAAAGAGACAAAAGTTGTGGAAATAGAACGCCATTTAGAATGCTCTGGGGCAAGTGACGGAATAAATAATCGTTCTCGCAAAATTGGTATTGACATTGGGATTGAAGAAGTGTTCGAAAGACCGTTGTAATTTTCTATCCAGCGTTTTATACCTTGTTGTGCCAACTCAGTTAATTTTTTTGCTTTCTGGTCTGGATTTGCCCCGTCTAATTGCATGAATAGCATTGCAGGAGTCGGGTTTGTTTTTGGATTATCGCCCCATCGTATATCTTCCGAAACTGATGCATCAAAGAAAAATGTAGCCATTTCATATTCATTAACTAAAAACGAAGCAATTCCAAGCCAATAAAATGCCCCGCCCTTGTGTATTTGTTTATAGGCATCTTCATTCAACGCTCTGCATGTATTAAGCAAATGCAATCCTTGATCTAATGCGATATGAGGATTTCCATTTACAGCATCAGATGCAAATTTGAAACGACTGAACCATCTACGGCTTTCGTCGTCTTTTCGATAGGCATTTTCAATTAGGGCAGATTTCAATTCATCTGTTGTCAAATTCAAGAATTGGCGAGAGCGTTCTTTAGGCATGGATTTTCATTACTCCCTTTAATAAATCTTTCTGATAATTGTGCAAGGGGCGTGCCGACGATTGGCTCACCGGCTGGTGGGAGGGCTAGACAACCTTCAGAAGCGGGAAAAACCCCGGACGCCAACAAAACTCAAAAAGCCGCTCCGTACCCGCCAGTCAGGTGCAGCCCGTGTTGGGCGGCAGTGTTTATTGTGTAATATTGTGTTCGATAGATGCAATAGAAATCATACGTTTCAATTCTTCCACTGAAAGCACATCATTTTTCTTACGGTGAATCATTCTATGGCAATTGGAACACACTACGGTCATGTCTGTCTTGGGGTCTACTATCGTTTCGCCTTCAAGTTCGCTTACTGGTTTTAAGTGGTGAACTTCTATGAAGTTTTTTCCACGATCACCATATTTATCTTCAAAATCAAAGTTACACACTTTACATTTTGTTCCGTGGAACAAAATTGCGTCAGAACGAAGTTTAGGATCACGTTCGTAGTAATTTATAAATCGCTCTCTTTGTTTTCCTTCAACGCGAGTTTCTTCATGAGCAATTGCTTCTAAATCACTTAAGACGGTCGTTTTTGTTTGATAGTCTTTCTCTATTATTGCATATTTTCCCCTTCCTGTTCTTTTCAGCACACCTTTATCGCAAAGATCGGAAACAATGCTTCTTATCGTGTGCTGATACGCTGGACGTCCTTCCCACTGTGTTTCTCGTTTTTGGTAATCGGACAACCGCATAAACTGCTCAATATTGTTGTATAGCTGCTGTAGCCATGCTTCCCCGTTTAGATAAGCAATGGTTTTAAGTATGGCTTCTTCCCAGGTAATTACCATCTTGCAGTTATCTTCCTAAAATTCTAATTCTCTTGTTTACCATATCTGTCCTGCAGAACATGCCAGCCAACGAACGCTCCGCTTCACTGGCGGCGGGGCGAAGTCAGAACCAACTTCGGGACTTGAGATAACCCATTTTAACCGGCAGAATCCCTGGGCGGGGAGAATCCCCCCGCCGTCCACATGCAAGCGGTTGTTAGCCCGCTTTTATGAATTCAACGAACTTTGTATCTTTAAGATACTCCTCAATGATGGCACGAACATAAGCATATAAGTCACTGACCAAACTGTCAAAATGCTCGTGCATTCCTTCTTTTTTGGATATTTTGTCAATTTCTCCAAAATTTCCATGAGCAACGTTTGAACGTTGCTGATAAATCAACTTTAGCCGCTTTTTTATTGACTCAATGTCGTTTTCCTTGTTATTCAGGTAAATCAATATACTTGCCTTTAGTTGGAATTGCTTATTTATTGAGTCTTCGACATTAAAGCGGCTAGTGTCGGGATTACGTGTGACTAAGAGTTCAATGATTGATGTCAGAGTCAACAACCTAATTCTTATGTCATGCGTTCGATTTGCTATATCTAACAAGCCGCCAATATATAACAATTGCTCTGCCTGCCCATTGTCAAATGCCATTTCAAGAGCCTGGGCATTTTTGATAATTTCACTGGAGCCGAATCTCCAAAATATCCAATCCATTGAATCTCGATGTTCGGGTCTGTTTTTAGCATTATGCAGGTCGCCGGACAACATTATTAAATCATCCGTTAAGTTATCTAGCAAAACAGGTTCAAAAAGTTGGTCTGGGTTGTAGATAAAATGTCGTCCAAAATACTCACTACCTTCGTTATGAGAAAGTAGAGACAACAACTGACAATAATTTATTAGCGCTTGAGCGTTGAGTAAAGCGGGGCTATTATCATCTAAAAGCACACCCCCTTTTTGCCCCTTTTCTTTCATTTCCTTACTTACTTCATCAATGTATTTAGATACACCACCATCATTAAATCGTACAACACACCACATTTTTGCTAAATAATCGAACAGAAATTTTCTTTTATATGGTCGAAAAAAGTTTTTGACATACTCATTATTTTTAGAATAGACATTTCCGAAACGCTTAATTATTAATTCTAGTGTGACTACATCCTCTTTTGAATATGGTGGGATTACGCTAATAACTCCAGAATTATATAAATCGGTTATGAAGCGCTTCACATACGCTATCTCTTTTTCTGTGCGAGGATTATCAAATTCAAATCCAAAACGATGTGACAAAGCTATAGGCTGTTGTATAGGAAAAAAATATTTTGTCAGCAGAAAATTTTCAGGCATATGTGCTTTTTATCTGTCAGGATAGCGGGCTAACGGTTAAGGTTTGATGTGGCGGGGTGGGTAAAAGTCCAAACAACGGTTCGTTGCGCCGCCACATCAAACCGAGTTGAACTAAGCCGTTTTAGCCAACGCACCTGACTATTTGGAATTTAAGGCACACTGCCAGATCAACGCCGCCGTAAAATCGGCGGATATGAATAATTGTACATCCAAAAAGCCTGCCAGCACAAGCTGGAGATCCGGCAAAAAAGGCATTCGGATGAATATTGCCTGGCATGGGACGAGCGGAAACACGGGGGCAAGCTTGAGATCCAGCACCCAGTAGGAAAGTAGGGACGGAAAGGCAAAGCAACTCATGGTGGGCAGCGCCCCGTGGATTGAATGGTTCGTTGAAAAAGTAGCGGCTGACCGCAGTTTGGGCAACACAACTTGGGTCCTGGCGATAAATCTGCTGGCTCCTGGGTGGATTCTGTATCGTTCGCACAACAGGAGTAGGTCAGCTCAAGCTGCTGGCGCAAAGCAGCTAGGCGCTTGCGGCAGCCGGGAGCAAAAAGGCCGAAGTAGCGCACCTTGACGAAGCCTTTGGGCAGTACGTGCTGTAAGAAGCGATGGATGAACGCTTCAGCAGAGCGTGTCTGCCGCCCGGTAGCGAAAAGTGACCTGGTCGTTCTCCAACTTGACCAGGCGGCGGTTGCTGATTGCTACTCGGAAAACATAGGGGGCCAGATACTTCAGGGCTGTGCGGCCATTGCCCACCGGTTTGCAGTGAACGACCCAATCCTGCTGCCAGACTTTCGACGGTATCCGAGCAAAAAGAGGTGTTTTCGCTAAAGCCTGCCGGAACTTGCCGCGAAATATCTTAGAGAGCGCTTTCACCGGCAGCAGAAAATCCTGCCGGGCAGGCAGCCAGTTTTGAGTATTCGCGACCAGGCCACCTGCCGGGAGCAGGTAGTGGATGTGTGGGTGATAGGCCAGGTTACGCCCCCAGGTATGCAGGATACCCACCATGCCAATCTGGCCGCCCACAAAACGCGGGTCTTTTGCCAGGCGCTGGACAGCCGCGGCAGAAATCCGGAAGAGCAGGTTGTACAACAAACTCTGGTTGCTGCGCACAACTTCACACAGTGGGGCAGGCAAGGTGAATGTCAGCATGAAGTAAGGTACGGGCAAAAGCAAATCTTGTTGCGCTTCCAACCATTCTTGGGCCTTGTCGTTCTGGCACTTGGGGCAGTGCCGGTTGCGGCAGGAATGGTAACTGTACTGCACCTCGCCGCATTGAGGACAGGCGTAGACCTGCCCACCCAGAGCCTCGGTGCGGCACTGCTCGATGGCGCGCATCGCCTGGCGATGGCTAGGGAGTAACTGGTCAGCGTATTTCTGGCGATAGGCAGGGCCGTACTGGCGGAAAATGTCGGCCAGTTCTAGTCCCACAGCCCCGCCACGAGGCGATTGACGGCTTTAATTGCCAGATCTTCACTCGGTTTGGTCAGGTGGGTGTAAATTGCAGTAGTTTTGGGTGAAGCGTGCCCCAGGTAAGCCTGGATAATCCGCAAATTTAGCCCGGCTTCCAGTAAATGAGTGGCGTAAGAATGGCGCAGGGTATGCACGGTGGCTGGCTTCTGGATGCCGCTATCCACAAGTGCACCGTGAAATGCCCGTTGCACTCCGCTCGCATCCATTGGGTGTTTGACGGCCTGATGGTTGGATGGAAAAATCCAAACCGGATCGCGGTGGGTGCCCCAATACTGGCGCAGCATTCTCAATACTGGTTCAGGCAGCGGCACGTAGCGATCTTTGCCTCCCTTGCCGTGGCACACATGCAATAACTGGCGCGCCCCATCAATGTGGCTGATCTGCAAGTGCAGCCCTTCCTGCAAACGAAGCCCACAGGCATAAATGGTGCTCAGACACACCCGGTAGCGCCAGTGTCGCACTCGCACCAGGACCTGATGCACCTCGTCCACGCTGAGCACTACCGGCAACTTCTTCTCCGGCTGCGGGCGCAGCAGTGCCAAAACAGCCCACTGCCGTTGCAAAGTGCGCTCGTAGAAGAACTTGATCCCGCACAAAGCCAGCGTGATCGTGCTGCGCGAAGCTTTCTTGACGTTCTTTAGGTACAGAAAATACTGGCGCAGTTCTTCTTCACTGATCTGATCCGGCGGCTTATTGAAGTGCGCCGCCAACTGGCGCACGGCTCGCAGATAGGAATCCTGT
This sequence comes from uncultured Anaerolineaceae bacterium, assembly GCA_964629965.1. Taxonomy (GTDB): domain Bacteria; phylum Chloroflexota; class Anaerolineae; order Anaerolineales; family UBA4823; genus CAZVRZ01. The sequence continues at coordinate 27,448 of CAZVRZ010000026.1, read as the reverse complement.
GTCCTGTCCGCAAAACCATGCAACTGCATATCCTCGATCATTTTTTGACGTAACGCGGTCATAGCTAAACCTCCTCATGAAATGGAATTTGAACCTTTCACAAGAATATAGCTTGGATCGCGGCGATGTGTGAAGTTTTAGATTGAAGAAGCTTTGGGGAAAGAAAAGAGCGCTGGCTTTACCTGCGCGCAGCGCTTAGTTCAACAGTCTAATATACTGCAATTCATCCGTATATCATGATGCAAACCACCTGATATACCGCAAACCGTTTGCCTAATCTATACCATTCGCTACGAGAAAAACACTTCTTCCCGCGCCTTACACTGTTACCAGTATATACAAGATTTTTCCCGAACGCAATACTTGGAGCCAAAAATCAATATACAGCCAGCCTGTTACACGCTTCCTCCTGTGCCAGCACCGGCAATGATCGTTAAAACACAAAAACGGGCAGGATCGCTCCCGCCCGTTCCATCTATCCATCTTGCTCAGTTCACCTGGGCCAGCCCGCATATCGAGAGTTCTCAGCGACTCTCACCCATCTTCACATGGTTTCCATACATCGCAAGGATTATCTTTTTCAAACCACGGGTGTATTATAGGCCAGGGCCATAGTCGAATCATATCCATTCGTGGACAGGCCAGCACGACTGTTTTAGATAGTTCTGCCGGCGGATTATAGATATCCAGTTCGCAATTTCCAACTAGCTTTGTTGTACTCACATCATCAATAGGATAATACGTATTGGCGCGTAACAGGGCAAAAGACCAGACACATAATGTAACGGCAAACAGGAAAATGAAAACGACTCGGCGCTTCATTGCCAGCTAATCATCACATACCCAACAATGATCAGGGGGTGATATCTTCTTTATTGTGATTCCAGGTTGCTAATTTGACGGCGGATATCCAATATGACATTATATTTCTCAGTAAATTCTTGTGGAAATTTGGGTAATTGTCGTTTGAATACATATAAGGTATGCACTGTGTAGTTGCTTGTAACTCCCAAAGTCGATCCTTCTGTAAATGAGGTGGCACCAACCATTTCCCATCCCGCTCGTCCGAGTTCTCTGATTTTTTGAAATAAATTAGCATCTTTAGTGCTAAACTGCGCATATTCCCATTTAGTAGACATGCTTCGTGTGTATTCTTCTATTTTGGAATTATAATCGGCACTTAGTTTCTTCAGCGTTTGATTTAGATCCTTGACTTTTTCCTGATTTTGCTTTCGTAACTCTTTTTTTTCACGGTTTGTAAACATACACACATCCTATCTTTTATGAGCAGCACCTAAGCGATTGATCTTACCGGAATCCAATATACTGTAATTCGTCATGGCGTAAACCACCTGATATACTGCAAAGCCTCTACCTAATCTAACCCAAATTGATTCCGAGAAAAATACCTCTCCCTGCACCGAATTACTGTTACCAGTATATATAAGTTCATACCCTAACGCAATACCCTTGCCTGAGAATTTAGCTTACAGGATCGCTTTACCCTATTCTGCCTGGGCCAGCGCACTCGCCTGGATATCGGGATATAAGTATAAGGGTATAATTATGTATTCGCTCGTATGGGCTGAACAAACAGAACGAGCGGTAATCTTCTTACTCCACCCGCTCAAGAGTCACGCATGAGAAAAGTGCATCCGCCAAAGTCAACGAGAATGAAACGGTTTGTTGTCCATAATGTCATACTCGTGGGGCCTCCGGGTGCGGGCAAGACACTGCTGGCGCGGGCTTTGCCGGGTATCCTGCCCAGGATGACGATCGACGAGGCGTTGGATGTGACTCGGATTTATTCGGTTGCCGACCAACTTCCCCCTGATTTGCCGCTGGTCCAGAATCGGCCTTTCCGTTCGCCACACCACACAATATCGCATGCCGGCCTGGTGGGCGGTGGAAACAACCCGCATCCCGGCGAGATATCCCTGGCGCACCGCGGCGTGCTTTTCCTGGATGAACTGCCGGAGTTTGGTATGCGTGTGCTGGAAGTTCTGCGCCAGCCGATCGAAGACAAGGTGGTCACCATCAGCCGGGCGCAGGGTTCACTCACCTTTCCGGCCAATTTTATGATGATTGCTGCCATGAATCCCTGCCCGTGCGGCTATTATGGGGATGCGGTGAAACCCTGCACTTGCTCGGCTGCTACGGTGACCAAGTATCAAAAGCGCATCTCGGGCCCATTGCTAGATCGTATCGATATCCATATCGAAGCGCCGCGCGTCGATTATGACAAACTGAGTGACGGTCGGATGGGAGAACCTTCGGCGGCGATTCGGGCGCGCGTCGAAGCCGCCCGCCAACGCCAGCGCAACCGGTTCGCTGCCGATGGGCAGCACGCATCTCAAGATGCACTCTCGATCCAATGCAACGCCGATATGCGCCCGGCGGAAGTGCGCCAATTCTGCGACCTGGATGATAGCGGGCGCACCTTGATGAAGACCGCCATGAGCCAACTCCAGCTTTCGGCACGGGCTTATCACCGCATTCTCAAGTTGGCCAGAACGATTGCCGATTTAGCGGGGAGCGAGCACATCGCTCCTGTCCACCTGGCAGAGGCACTGCAGTACCGGCCAAGAATTATGGCGATTTGAATTTAGCTGGACTTTTACCAAAATGAATTGGCTGAACCTTGCCGATCAAAAAAACAACAAAATCGTCTGCGGGGCATCTGGTTTCTGGCAAAGCCAATGAGCGAGGAGCGTCAATGATCCTCCACTCCGCTTGGAAACAGCGGGTATCTTGGCAATTGCCCTGCAAACCCACATCGTCCTTGAGAAATTACTCTCTGTACTTTGTGTTGTCACTCCCTTGCCAGCCGGTTAGCCGTGAAATGATCCGTAACCAGGATGTTAATCCAGTGGCCGCGTAAGGCCCCTAAAATGGCAGGATACTTTCTCGAGCTGCCAGCCACCCCAATGGCACGGCTCACTCGGCTTAATTGTTCCAGATTCATAGAAATGACACGCTTTTCCAGCCCGGTCTCGACTAAGTTCCCATTTTGGTCGAAAAAGCGCAACAAGATATCGCCAACCGCCTTTGCTTGCCGCAATAAATCCAGTTCTTGAGGCGCAAAGATGTTACCGCTTTGGGCAAGCAGTGGTGATGGGTCAATCGCCCCAATTCCAACCAGGGCAGTGGTGACATGATCAAACAGCCGGATGGCCTGCTGAGTAACTTCATCGGCTATCAGGATATCTCGGGCTGCCTCGGTCGCGAGGATACCCGAAACTGGCAAATAAACGGCATCTCCATTGACCAGCTGTGCCATACGCGAAGTTAGCCGGGTGGCGTGTGCTTCAACAGCCGGGTTACCAACTCCACCCAGGATTTGAACGACCCTCACACCGGGTTTGCGCGGTAGAGGCTGTAGGGCATCTACCAATGCTAGCAATGTGGCACTCCAGGAAGAAATCCCAATTACCTCGTTTGGACGGATCGCCGATTCTATATAATAGGCAGCTGCTGCTCCCAGGTCACGCTGGATTAGTTTTTCGTTATCCTCCAGGCTATCCACCACAATCGCATCGCGCAAGCGATATTTCTTGACCAGAGTTTCTTCCAGTTCGGTATAAACTCCTTGGGGAAGGTTGATCGAAATCCGAATAATTCCCTCTTCTTTCGAACGACCAAGCAACCTGGAGACGGTTGCCTGTGAGAGGTCGAGCTGCCTGGCAATTTCTGCCTGGCGCATATCCCACTCATAGTACATACGCGCCACCCTTGCCACTAGTCGAAGTTCATCAATTCTTGGCATATTTGATTCCTTGAATAATTCTCGTCTTCTGAATATTTATTCAGAATGGCTTGATTTATTTATTCCTATATTGTATTATAGCACAAGATGAATTTTATTACAGATAGGAATAAATATTCACGATGATCACCCCCCCCCTTGCTCTAGAAACAATCAGGATGCTGGAATACAAGTCGATTTTGTACCGAAAGGGTATTTTAGATCTTATATTTACAGCAAAAGCTGGCCATACAGGCGGAAGTCTATCATGTGTTGATATTCTTAACGTGCTTTACAATCATATCATGCAAATCTCCCCGGGAAACTTTCCCCAGGTGGAACGTGACCACTACATTCACAGTAAGGGGCATTCGGTAGAAGCGCTGTATGTGGTGCTGGCGGATAAAGGATTTTTCCCCAGGGAACGGCTCAGCCAGGTGGGAAAATATGCTTCCGATTTCATCGGCCACCCTACCCGGAGTGTTTATGGGGTTGAGCACAATACAGGCTCGCTTGGACATGGTCTCTCCTTTTCAGTTGGGCTGGCATTAGCCGCCAAACAAGATGGGCGCAGCGACAGAGTCTTTACAACCTTGGGTGATGGTGAGCTGACTGAGGGTTCGAATTGGGAGGCATCTGCCAGTGCAGCTCACTACCGTCTCGACAATCTGGTTGCCATCATTGACCGCAACACTCTGCAGATATCGGGACGAACCGAATTTGTGATGGCAATGGAACCGTTAGAAGAGAAATTCGGCTCGTTTGGCTACGCCGTCCGCCATGTGGATGGTAACAGCGTAGCTGATTTGGCAGCCTTACTTGGAAGGCTGCCCTTTGAACCAGGTAAACCGAACCTGGTGCTGGCGCATACGGTCAAGGGAAAAGGAATTAGCTTCATGGAAGATAATATCCAATGGCATCACCGGGTTCCCACTGACGCAGAATATGCCATTGCAATGCTAGAACTGGATCAGGCGCAAAAAGCCTTGGAGCAAACTCATGGGTGATCTGACTTTACCAATTGGAAAAACCAACCTGGATGTTTTTGCCGAGACACTGATGGAACAGGCGGCGAATGACCGCGATATCCTGGTTCTAACGAGTGATTCGCGTGGCTCGGGCCGGATGACACCTTTCGGCAAACGCTTCCCTGAGCAGTTGGTGGAGATGGGGATCGCTGAACAAAACCTGGTAGGAGTTTCCGCCGGATTGGCTTCGGCGGGCAAGAAAGTTTTCATCGTGTCTCCGGCCTGTTTCCTGACAGCGCGTGCATTAGAACAGATTAAGAATGATATTGCCTACTCTGATCATCCCGTAAAGGTGATTGGTATCAGCGCTGGAGTCAGTTACGGTGCATTAGGTACCACCCACCATTCCCTGCATGATTTTGCTGCACTGCAAGCGATTAACAACATTGATATAGTTGCCCCGGCGGATAACTTCGAAACCTTTAAGGCCATCCAGGCTGCTCTTCAACATCCTCGACCAATCTACATCCGTTTGGGCAAAAAAGCCATGCCAATTTTGCACCCGCCAGAAACATATTTTGAGATTGGCAAGGCCATCCATCTCATGCCACTCCATGAGAGTTACGATGTTGCGTTGTTCGCAACAGGAGAGGCAGTAGCGCCAGCCTATTTGGCTGGCCAAGCCTTGGCGGAAAAAGGTATCGTTTGCTGCGTGTTGAGCCTGCACAGCATCCGCCCATTCGACGAAATAGCAGTCCGATTGGCTGCAATGTGTTCACGAGTTGTTCTCACAGTGGAAGAGCACAGCGTCAACGGTGGGTTGGGCAGCCGGGTGGCATCTTTCCTCATGCAAGCCAAAATCTTTCGCCCACTGCGTATCGTCGGCATTCCCGACGAATACACAGTTACCGGCAGCCAGGGTGAAATTTTCAATTATTACGGCATTACACCACAAGCCCTGTCACACACTGCTTTGCAGCTTTTGAAGGAAGAGGCTGTATGATCCACAGTAACAGGTTATTCCTTGCCATTGATCAGAGCACCTCGGCTACGAAAGCGTTGCTTTTCACCCCTGATGGCCGTCTCATTGATCAGGAATCGCTTTCGCATCACCAGATTTACCCCCAGGCCGGTTGGGTAGAACACGATGCGGACGAGATATACAACAACACGATAAAAGCAGCCTCCACTTTGCTGCAGCGGCATACCGATCAATGGAACAGCTTGCTGGCACTCAGCATCACCAACCAGCGCGAGACCTTTGTTTTGTTTGACCGTGAAACCGGTCAACCGCTGTACAATGCTATCGTCTGGCAGTGCCGGCGGGGCGATGAATTATGCCATCGGCTGGTGGCTGATGGGAGCGATGAGATCGTTCACAAACTGACTGGTTTGAAAATCGATACTTACTTTCCCGCTAGCAAGCTGCGCTGGCTGTTGGATGCTCGCCCTGACTTGCGCGCTCGACTGAGGAATGGTTCGGCCTTATTTGGCACCATAGACACGTACCTGATTTACCGATTGACGAGCGGTAAGGCTTACGTCACAGATCATACGAACGCCTCCCGCACGCTATTGTATGACATTGACAAATTGGCCTGGAGTCAGGATCTGCAAAAAGCATTTGGGCTGGAATTCGGCGAGTTGCCAGATGTGCGCGAAAGTGCTGCCTGGTACGGCGATACTGATCTGGCTGGCTGCCTCAACCGGCGCATCCCAATCTGTGGGGTGATGGGTGACTCGCAAGCAGCCCTTTTTGCCCAACGTTGTTTCGGACCGGGCAGTGCGAAAGTGACCTTTGGTACTGGTTCCTCGGTCTTATTGAATACCGGCCACGAGAAATGCCTTTCCGGGCGCGGGACGGTAACGGCGCTTGGTTGGGTTTTACAAGGCCAGCCAACCTACGCTTTCGAAGGGATTATCAATTTTACTGGTGCGACCATTGCCTGGCTACGCGACCAACTGCACCTGATCACTACTCCTGATGAGACCGAATCACTGGCACGGTCGGTTCCTGACAGCGATGGGGTTTATTTAATCCCAGCTTTTGTGGGCCTGAGTGCCCCATATTGGCGCGCCGATGCCCGTGCTGCCATCCTGGGCATAACTCCTTCAACAACTCGCGCCCATGTTGTTCGAGCGGCGCTCGAATCCATCGGTTATATCGTCACCGATGTACTAAAGGCAATGGGCGAGGATGCCGGAATGAAACTTAGCATGGTAAACGCCGATGGCGGAGCTGTTCGCAATGCTTTTTTGATGCAATTTGTGGCAGACATGAATCAGTTAAAAGTTTGCGCGGCCCACACGCCCGAACTTTCAGCGCTGGGCGCGGTCTTGAACGGCGGCCTCGGGCTGGAGATTTATACTTCCCTGGAAGATGTGCAAAAACTTCCCTTTGGTTTTGTTGAATACACGCCCTCGATGGATCCGGTTCGCGCAAGCGCCTTTTTTGCAGGCTGGCAAAAAGCTGTGCAACAAGTTTTATATCAACCTAAATAGAGGATGAAGGCATGAAACAAAAATTAGTCACACTCATCGTTGCGCTGGTGGTTCTCATATTCTTATTGCTCGCGGGGCGCTATGGTTTCACCGTGGTTACAATCGAAGATGCCGAACAAGCCGTCCAGAGTGAAGCATTTGATCCCGTTTTGTATGTAGATGGAATCTGGGACGCCAAGTTAATGCCAACCTTCAATGAAAAAGCAGTGGGGCTTCCAACAATACTATCTGAATTCAAGGTAGACGCAAATGGAACAGCTTCCAAAGATAGTTTAATCCCCATCGCTAATAAATATGGTCTCATCACAGTTGGCGAGGCGCATGTATACATGGTGAAGGGAAGTGGCACGATCAGCAAAGTCAATGCAGAAACGAGCCTGGGAACTATCGAAGTAGCACTGGATGGTTATGATGGCCCAGTCAAAACTCTCATTTACATTGGGACTCGCATTCCCAATGATGAAACTTCAATACGCGATGGAGTGGGCTATATTAGTTTCGGTGACTTCAAAGAGCAGACCGAATATGGCAAAGTGGGTCAAGAAATAAACAAACGTGTATTGTCCCAGGTACTCGGCAGCCTGGATAAAAACAGCTTGATGGGAAAAACCATTTCCTTCAAGGGTGCCTTCAATATTCGCACTTTCAATCTGATTCAAATTAATCTCAAAGAAATTCGCATTGTACCGGTTGAAATAACCTTGGGAGAATGACCTATGTCTGAAATGACACCTGTTCTTGATCCCGGGCCTGATACGGCTATGAATGAAAGGGATGACATTATCCTGAGCGCCCAAAATATCACCAAAGTTTTCCCTGGGACAGTGGCGCTTGAGGATGTCACGTTCAATGTGTATAGGGGTAAGGTCAATGTCCTGATTGGCGAAAACGGCGCAGGGAAATCCACGCTGATGAAGATCTTGGCTGGAGTGGAGCGTCCTACCCACGGGAAAATCCTATTAAATGGTCAGGAAATCCATCCGCATTCCCCTCTGGATGCAAACCGCCTGGGGATCGGTATCATTTACCAGGAATTGAACTTGTGTCTCAATTTGAGCGTTGTCGATAATATTTTTCTGGCGCGCGAAACTACCCAGAATGGTTTGATTGTAAAAAAATCCCAGAAGCAACGCGCCCGTGAACTGGTAACCAGGCTCGAGCAGAAAATCGACCCCGATGTGGTGGTAAGCGATTTGCGTATTGGACAGCAACAAATCGTTGAAATTGCCAAGGCCCTGACTCAGGATGTGCGCATCCTGATTATGGATGAACCCACTTCAGCTCTGAGCGCTGGGGAGGTGGAGGTCCTGTTCCGAGTCATCCGTGAATTGAAATCACACGGTGTTTCGATTATCTACATTTCTCACAAACTTGAGGAGCTTCTCCAAATCGGAGATTACATTACAGTATTGCGCGATGGCCACAAAGTGGCAGAAGAAGCTACCTCGAACGCGAGTGTTCCCTGGATGATCGAGAAGATGGTTGGGCGAAACCCGGCGACGCTTTTTACTCACAAGGAACGCCAGTTAGGAGACGTACTGCTTAAAGTGGAAGATCTAACCCTACCGCTCGTGGGCGGTGGTTATGCCTTGGATCATGTCTCTTTTGAACTACGCGAGAGTGAGATTCTGGGATTCTACGGCTTAATGGGTGCGGGTCGTTCTGATCTGATGGATTGCCTGGCGGGTGCGCGACCACAGGCAACCGGGAAGATTTGGTTGAGGGGCGAGCCTGTGACTGCGCAATCCATCGCAGATCGTATTCAAGCTGGATTTGTGCTTATTCCTGAAGATCGCCAGCAATTCGGCCTGGTACAGCCGCTTTCCGTGATGGATAACATGCTGCTTGCCAGTCTCAAGAACTATCTCAGGGGGGCTTTCCTGATGCGCAGGCAGGAAAAGACAGCCACTGAACAGCAAATCAGGGAATTGTCCATCCGTGTGGCAAATCCGCAGCAGCCCATTACTTCCCTGAGCGGCGGTAACCAGCAAAAGGTGGTCGTAGCCAAGGGCCTGCTTACAAAGCCAAAAGTGTTGCTGCTCGACGAACCGACGCGCGGCATCGATGTGGGCGCAAAATCAGAAATTTTTGAGATCATGAATCGCCTGGCAGCGCAAAAGTACGGCGTGATTTTCGTTTCCTCGGAACTGAAGGAAATTCTGGCAATGTCGGATCGCATTTTGGTCATGTCCAAAGGCGCCATTACGGGTGAATTTACCCATCAAGAGGCTAATGAAGAAAAACTGGTCGCGGCTTCAGCCATTGGTCACGGCCCATCAAACGGAGGCAATCATTATGGAACAGGAAAATAACATGAAATCAGTGCAGATGAATAAGAGGCGAAGTATCACTAAGACAGACGTGCAGCAATTCTTGTTGCGCGGCAGGGCCTTTATCGCGCTCATCCTGGTCCTGGTAATTTTTTCGTCCTTGACGCCGCAATTCCTGAGCGCAGAAAACTTCGTGATTATGTCCAAGCATGTGGCGCTCAACGCGCTGCTGGCGATCGGAATGACCTTTGTCATCCTGGCCGGCGGCATCGACCTGTCGGTCGGCTCGATCGTGGGGATGGTCGCCATGATCTCCGGCGGGCTGATCAATGAAGGCATCAACCTGCCGCAACTCGGCGTCATTATCTACCCCCATACCTGGATGATTATCTTGATCTCGCTCGTGCTGGGTACACTAACGGGCGCCATCACCGGTTTTGTCATCACGCGGTTCAATGTCGCCCCCTTCATTGCCACCCTGGGAATGTTTTATGTGGCGCGCGGCATCGCGGGGTTGCGCAACAATGGCTACACCTTCCCTAACCTGGTCGGGCGAGCTGAGTATGGCAATACCGGGTTCGAGATTTTGGGAGCGGGTACCTTTTTGGGAATCAACTATACGATTTGGCTTATGGTGATCTTCATGCTCGTGGCACACATTGTGATTACCCGCCTGCCCTTTGGCCGTCACGTGTATGCGATTGGCGGGAACGAACGCGCCGCGGAGCTTTCGGGTGTGCGCGTTGCCCGCACCAAGATCATCGTCTATAGCATCAGCGGGTTCTTTTCGGCGCTGGTCGGCTTGATCTGGGCCTCGCAGTTGGTCGCATCCCATCCCATGGCCGGTGATGCCGCTGAGATGACCGCGATTGCCGCAGTGGTGTTGGGCGGCACATCACTATCCGGCGGGCGTGGCGGCATCGGTGGGACGATAATCGGAGCTTTCACCATCGGTGTACTGAGTGATGGCTTGGTTATGATGGGCGTTTCCTCGTTCTGGCAGAAAGTGATCAAAGGCGCGGTGATCGTCCTGGCTGTGATCATTGATCAGGTCCAGGCGCGCATGCAAGAGCGAATTGCGCTTCAGAAACAGCAGGAGATAAAGTGATTAAAGCAAATTTGCTTTAGGAAGCAACCTTCAGAAAGGAGAGTTCATATCGAGAAAAAAGCGAATTTCACATCCATACATTTAGTTAATTCAAACATTCAACCTGCCCTATAAATTAAGGAGAAGATTATGTCTAGTAAGAAAAAGTTCATTGTTTTCTTGAGTCTACTGGCAATCATGAGCATGGTACTCAGCGCTTGCCAGCCTGCTGCTCCAGCGGCCACCGAACTGCCTACTGCTCCCGCAGCGGGCGGTGGCCTGATCTGCGTGATCGTGCCGGGGGTGGAGAACCCATTCTTTGGCTCGGAGCAGAAAATTGCCGCGGCAAAGGCAGAAGAACTTGGTTACGAGACACTGAAACTCGTCCACGATGGCGATGCCAACAAGGAGTTGGAACTGATCGAGAGCTGTATTGCCAAGAAAGCCAAGGCGATCATCCTCGACAATGCCGGAGCGGATGCGAGCATCGCAGCCATTCAGAAGGCCAAAGATGCAGGCATCCCATCCTTCCTGATCGACCGTGAGATCACCAAGGAAGGTGTGGCAGTCTCCCAGATCGTTTCCAACAACTACCAGGGTGCAACCCTTGTGGCCGAGGAATTTGCTCGCCTGATGGGTGAAAAAGGCACATACATCGAACTGACCGGACGCGACACCGACACCAATGCCCATGTCCGCTCGCAGGGTTACCATGATGTGCTCGACAAATTGTCCGGCATGGAAATGGTAGCCCAGCAGACCGCCAACTGGGATCAGGATGAAGCCTTTACGGTGATCGAAAGCCTGCTCCAGCAGCACCCCGATGTCAAGGGCGTGATCTGCGGTAACGACACCATGGCGCTGGGTGCCCAGGCTGCCCTGGATGCTGCGGGCTTAGGCGACAAGGTGATCGTGGCCGGTTTCGATGGTTCGGATGATGTCAATGCATCCATGCTGGCTGGCAAGATCGATGTAGGTGGCTTGCAGCCCGTGGCGGAGATGGCCATCCAGGCTGCCATCCAGGCTGACCTGTACATCCGTACCGGCAGCACCGGCAAGCCTGAGAAGCAATCCATTGACATGGTTCTGCTGACCCCCGAAAATGCCTGCCAGTATACTGAATACGCTCCCAACGGCAAAACCAGTTGTCCGTAGTATTGCATCTTGGAGATTGACACTGTTACAGTAAGGATGTAACAGGGGAGGTGGCGGGCGGTTGTAAAACCGTCCAGCCACCTCCAAGGAACACCTGCCACATGGAACCAGGTTCGCGGCCAGACCCATGCAATGCAAGGTGCTTTGTAATTATACATCTTTATAAATTTCAGACAGAGAAGCGTGATATGAACATCGTTGTGATTGGTAGTCTCAATATGGATTTGGTAGTACGATTGCTAAAAATCCCACGACCCGGTGAGACTCTGCTGGGGGGTGTTTTTAGAACGTTTCCCGGTGGAAAGGGCGCCAACCAGGCTGTAGCCGCAGCCCGCTTAGGAGCGCACGTGACCATGATCGGCTGTATCGGCAGCGATGCCTTTGGCAAAGAAATGAGGGAAACTCTTGCCGACGAAGGCATCGCAACCGAGCATATCCTTGTTCATTCGCAAGAAGCCACCGGTGTAGCGCTAATCCAGGTGGATGCGCAGGGACAGAATAGTATTGCAGTGGCCTCTGGGGCAAATTTCTGTTTGACCAGCGACTACGTCGAAAAGGCCATGCAAACTATTGGTGAATTCGATGCGCTGGTGATGCCGCTTGAAACTCCGCTAGAAACAATCTATAGCGGCGCTCGAATCGCATCAAAAATAGGGGCAAAAGTGATTCTCAACCCGGCCCCGGCTCAGGTTTTGGATAAAGATTTATTAGAGCTGGTAGATGTTTTGTTGCCTAACGAATACGAAATTGCCCTCATGACCGGGATACCCTTACAATCTACTCAGGATACCCGCCGAGCTGCCGAAAAATTAATCTCGTTGGGCTCTAAAAGCCTGCTTGTGACGCTGGGCAGCCAGGGTGCATTACTATTGGATGGAAAGACCCATCAGGAAACGATCATTCCAGCCTGCCCGGTGCGGGCTGTTGATAGCACCGCCGCCGGGGATTGTTTTGTTAGCGCATTGGCAGTGGCTCTCTGTGAAGGATTAACTTTACTGGCTGCTGCCGAATTCGCCAATGCCGCTGCGGCTCTTTCAGTGACTCATGATGGGGCGCAGCCATCGCTGCCCCGTCGCGAGGAAGTTATACGGTTTTTACACGAGATGCGAAAATCGCAATAAAAAAGGAGAAAAATATGAAAACCACCTTGGGAGTTATTTTCGGAAATCGAGATTTTTTCCCCGACCACCTTATCAGCGAGGCGCGAAAGGATATCCAGACCCTATTCCAGGAAATGAATATCGACGGCGTGATGCTTGACGAAAATGAAACCAAGCTCGGCTCCGTTGAGACCTATGCCCATTCCAGGGCTTGCGCTGAATTGTTTAAGGCCAATCGTGAGCGTATCGATGGCGTGCTGGTGGTTCTGCCCAACTTTGGCGATGAAAAAGGCGTAGCCGATACGCTCAAACTCTCCGGCTTGAATGTACCGATCCTGGTGCAAGCCTATCCTGATGATCTGGGCGCCTTAAACGTGGAACGCCGCCGGGATGCCCTTTGCGGTAAGATTTCGGTTTGCAATAACCTTAATCAATACGGTTATGCTTTCTCACTCACCAGCCTGCATACCAGCCATCCGCTATCGGAATCGTTCAAAAAAGATCTGGCAAAATTCTTGAGTGTGTGTCGGGTAGTCAAGGGTTTGCGCACTGCCCGGTTAGGCGCAATTGGCGCCCGCCCTGGTTCTTTCCAGACTGTCCGTTACAGTGAAAAAATCCTGCAGGCTTCTGGCATTACAGTAACAACTATTGACCTTTCCGAGATTCTCGGTGGTGCGGCTCGCTTGAGCGATGACGCGCCGCGCGTCAAGGGCAAGCTCGATGAAATTCATGCTTATGCGAAACACGACACCGTTCCATCCCCCGCCATTCTGCGAATGGCAAAGTTAGGTATTGTGATTAATGATTGGATGCAAGACAATGACTTGCAAGCGACTGCCATCCAGTGCTGGACATCCATCCAGAAAAACTATGGCATCAATGCCTGCACGCTGATGAGCATGATGAGCAATCAGTTGATGCCATCTGCTTGTGAAGTAGATATTACCGGTGTGGTTTCAATGTACGCCTTGCAGCTGGCTTCCAATTCCCCTGCTGCACTGGCGGACTGGAACAATAACTATGCCGATGACCCTGACCGCTGTGTCTTTTTCCACTGCGGGAACTGGGCCAAATCCCTTGTTCCCGATATTGAAATCAAAACTGCACCGATTTTGGGCACCACGCTGGGCGAGGAAAACACTTATGGAGCCATGGCTGGCCGCGCTGCTGCCGGGCCAATGACCTACGCGCGCGTCAGCACTGACGATACAAGAGGTGTCATTCGCGCTTATACGGGACAAGGAGAGATTACCAATGACCCGTTGGATACCTTTGGGCATCGCGCCGTCGTTTATACACCGGGTTTGCAAAAACTGTTGGCTTTTCTGTGCAAAAATGGTTTCGAACATCATGTTGCCATGACCATGGGAAGTATCGCAGATGCCCTCGATGAAGCCTTCACTACATACATGGGCTGGGCGAATTACAATCATTCGTGAATTTGTAAGGAGAAAAAAGATGTCCAACCAAATCAACATCGAAAAAGTCCTGCTTCAAGAGCTGATGGAAGACTCACCAGATTATGTTTTCATCAAAGACAGAGAGTCGCGTTTTGTCATTACCAATAAAGCTCATTCTCAATTCTTATTGGGGCTTAAAAACCCTGATGATGCCGTTGGTAAAACAGACTTTGACCTCTTCCCGGGGAAGAAAGATGATGCTCAAAGATTCTTTGATGAAGAACAGCTCATCATGGAAACCGGACAGCCAGTTATTCGCCGGGAATGGATGGTCCCAAGCACCGCAACCAAGGCAATTGTCTGGTTGTCAGAAAGCAAGCTGCCAATCAGAGATGAATCGGGTGAAATAATTGGCCTTTTTGGGTTGGGTCGAGATATAACTGAGCGCAAGGAAGCACAATTATTAACAGAAAAACTTTCACGTCTACTTGAAACATCTGTACAGGTGGCGCATATTGCCAGTAATATTCTTGATCCCCGAGAATTAACCCAACTGATTGTAAATCTGTTATATGACCGCTTTAAATTTTATTATGTGGGCTTGTTTCTTGTGGACCAAGTCCGACGCCTTGATTCTAACCCGGGTGAATATGCTGTTTTGCGGGCAGCTTCAGGTGAGGCAGGGCAACAATTATTAAGCCGAGAGCACAGGTTGAAAGTGGGAGGAGATTCAATGGTGGGGCAGTGTATATTAACGGGCAGACCCCGTATTGTGCAACAAAATATCGAAGGCGAAAAAAATCGATTTGCGAATCCACTGTTACCAGACACACGCGCCGAGATGGTCTTGCCTCTGGTTAGCAGGCATGAAATAATCGGTGCACTTAATATCCAATCGACAGTAGAATCGGCTTTCACGGAACAAGATCTTTCGATTTTCGAAGTTTTAGCATCTTTGTTAGCCACTTCCCTCCAAAATTCGTTTCTATTCCAAAAACTAGATGAAGAGTTAAAGGCAACCCAGAAAGACTTGCAAACTTATGTAAAATCTAGTTGGAGTAATTACATGGCAAAAAAGAGGGAGAAGTAGGAGAAACTGAGAATGGTCTGCTCCTTTTCTTTGGTCGGATCAGAAGCTTACCACAATGTCAACCACCTCCTTTTATTAAATTTGTCCAGTAGTGAATGATTTGTAGAAAGGATGCCAAGTGTCTACATATACCGAAAAATGGGATTTTTACGAGTACTCGCTTTCCTACAAGGGCTCGCCCAATCCATTTTTGGATGTTGCCCTGGAAGCCAGCTTCACCTGCCAGGATCGCCAGGTACAGGTGAGAGGATTTTATGACGGCAACGATGTGTTTAAACTGCGCTTTATGCCTGATTGCGAGGGAGAATGGCACTACATCACCCGCAGCAATGTTTCCGCACTGAATAACAAGACTGGTTCCATCATTTGCACGCCTGTTTCTGTCGGTAACCACGGCCCGGTGCGTGTGGTGGGTACCCATTTCGCCTACGAAGACGGCATCCCCTACATTCCTGTCGGAACCACCTGCTATGTGTGGAACTTACAGGGGGATGCGCTGGAAGAGCAGACGCTCCAAACGCTTGATCAAGCGCCCTTTAACAAGATGCGCATGTGCGTGTTTCCCAAGCATTACCTGTACAACCAAAACGAGCCCCCCAATTATCCCTTCTCTCTGAAGAACGATCCTGCTATGCCATCCTACCGTTGGGATTTCAGCCGCTTCACCCCGGAATATTTTCAACACCTGGAAAAGCGTATCCTCGACCTGCGCACCCGGGGTATCGAAGCCGATCTGATCCTTTTTCATCCCTACGACAATGGCCAATGGGGGTTCGACTGTATGCCCGCCGAGGTCAACGATCACTATTTGCAGTATTTAGTGGCCCGGTTATCGGCCTTTCGTAATGTGTGGTGGTCGTTTGCCAACGAATACGATCTGATGAAGGGCCGAACAATGGAAGATTGGGATCATTACTTCCAGCTTGTCCAGGGTTTGGACCCCTACAACCATCTGCGCTCCATCCATAACTGCGGCTCATTTTACGATCACAATAAGCCCTGGGTGACCCATTGCAGTATCCAGCATCATGCCATCCAGCGGGTGCCCAACTGGCTGAAAAAGTATCACAAGCCAGTTGTGATTGACGAGTGCGGATATGAGGGTAATATCTCGATGGTGTGGGGTGACTTATCGCCTGAAGAGATGGTGCTGCGTTTCTGGCTGGGATATGTGCAGGGTGGGTATGTCGGCCACGGCGAAACCTATCTCCACCCCGAAGAAGTGTTGTGGTGGTCGAAGGGTGGCCAGTTACATGGCGAAAGCGTTGCGCGCATTGATTTTCTGCGAACTATCTTTGAACAGGCGCCGGCGCTCACACCCATTGAAAAAGCGGATATGGAATTCCTTAACCTGATGAATCCAGAACTTGCGGCCGACACGTTTGGTGAACGTAGAGAAGGGGAGAAGGTCATTGCCGAGGGCGGCTGGAATATCGAAGCCGGCGGCTATAACATAGCCTATGGTTATTACCTGTTCTACTTCGGCATGCGCCAGCCCGCCGTGCGCAATTTCAATTTGCAGGATGGTACGTACCGCATTGATGTCATTGATACCTGGAATATGACCATAGAGACCGTGGCAGAGAACGCTACCGGGCAAACGCGCGTTGATCTACCTACCAGGAAGTTCATGGCAATTCGCATTCAGATGGTCGACAATTAGACTCCCCTAATTTGAACTAAACATCGTCGCTCAAGCTTTTTATCTTGTAGCAATTGGGTTGAATTTCCCTTTTGGCGACTATCTTTTCCCCAATCGTTTCACACAAAAAATCTGTGCCATTGTGTGTAACCCTGCCCATGCGGCTATATGGCGATGCGCTAAAGCCTTGCACCTGTTCCGTCGCTACGGTAACGAAGTACCAAAAGCGTATCTCCGGTCCGGCGCGGGCTTATCACCGTATTTTCAAGCTGGCCAGAACGATTGCCGATTTAGCGGTGGAAGGCCTTGTGATGGGGGCGGGCCGCGATTACCAGCCTTCCCTGGGCTATGGTGTTATGGGTGCCGTCATTCAATCAATTTGTAGCGAAATCGTTTCGTCGTTGTAATGAAGCAACCGCGAATCTTGGCGGCGACCGTCTTTTGAGATGATGGTTACCTTATAATCTGCCTTCGTTTTCATCCCTGGAAATGCTCCGCGGCGTTTATATAGGGTGATGCGTTGCAGGGCATCATCCCAGGCGACGCGCACGGTCGCAAACGCCCCATTTTCATAGCCGTATTGGTCGCCTTCATCAAAATATAGCTCAAACTCAGCATCTTGGCCGGTGTAGATGCGCAGTTCCATCGGTTCGTCTGTGGGTTGATCTATATATTGTATCTCTGGGCCGATAGGAAGAATCGAACCGGCGCGTACAAACAGCGGGAGCTTTTGAATGGGCGCATCAGCCAGGACGGTTTGGCCACCGTCATAGTAATGATTGGTCCAGAAGTCGTACCAACCTGTTCCTGCTGGCAGATAGACCGGCCGCTCTTTTTCGACATTATCTAGCGGTGTCGAATTGACAGCATAGTACATCGGGAACGTGACCGGGTTGACCAGCAAAGAGGGGCCAAACATAAATTGGTCGAGGATATCATACGTTTGGGGATCATCCCGGAAGTCGAATGGCAACATACGCAGCATGCTGTAATGGCGCTGCATGGTCCAACCGGCCAAGGAGTAGATGTAAGGCATTAGCCGATATCGCAGGTGGAGCATTGTAACCAGCGCTTCATACATTGCATCCCCAGGCTGCCCGAAGCGCCAGATTTCACGCGGCGTATCGGTGCCGTGGGTACGGAACATCGGCAGGAGTGCACCAAACTGGAACCAGCGCACAAACAGCTCCCGGTATCCCAGGTCGTCCACGCCGCCTTCATAATCGCCATCCCAGAACCAATTTTCAGGGCGCTTTTTGACGAAAAACGCACCAATATCTGTTGTCCAATAGGGCATGCCGGTGACGCAGTAATTCATTCCCGCTGGGATTTGGCTGCTTAAGACGGACCACTTCGCACAAATATCACCCGACCATACCACCGTTGCATAACGTTGCTGGCCCAGGTAGCTCGAACGCGTCAGGTTAACCACACGTTTACTGGAACCTGAATTGCGCTGGCCCTCGTAAATTCCCTGGCTGTGCAGCAGGGAATAGGCATTGACCAAGAGCGGATTCAGGTAGGTTTTGGCCTCACCGACATTCAATCGCATCCGCTCTTCTGGTTCGGGCCTGAGCATGCCGTGCCAATCGGCTTCAAAGGGTTCGGTGCAGTCGCACCACCAGGCATCAACTCCATGTGTAAACAAACCTTCCTGTACCTGCTTCCAGTATAATTTTCTTGCCTGGGGGTTAAACGCGTCGTAGGTAGAAAGGTTGCCCAATAAATAGCCATTCTGAAACATTTCCTGGCGGTTTGCTCCGTTGGGGCTCATGTGGGGCCAGATTGATACCATCAAATGAGCATTCATGGCATGGATGGCTTGCATCATCTGTTGAGGATCTGGAAAGCGGTCTGCTGACAGGGTCTTCTGCCCCCATTGTTTTTCGGGCCAATATTGCCAGTCCAGAACAACACAATCTAAAGGCAGACCGCGTTCTCGGTATTCTTTGACGATGTCAACCAATTCCTGCTGCGTAACATAGCGTTCTTTGGATTGTAAAAACCCAAACGCCCACTTGGGCAGCATGGGAGACGTTCCCGTTAGTGTGCGGATGATAGCGATGATTTGGTCAAATTCTGGTCCGTAGATAAAGTAATAATCCAGTTCGTCGACCAAGTCCATCCATAGGTATGAGCCGAATGCGTCATCGTGAAAGGTCATCGCCGAATATTGGTCAAACACCAGGCCGTACCCCCGGGTGGACATCAACACAGGTATGGCGACTTTCATGTTTTGTTGATACAGGTATTGGCATTGGCCTCGCAAATTAAACATCCCATCTTCATGCGAGCCAAGTCCATACAATGCCTCGCCTTCAGCCCATTCGAATTCCAGCTTGGCGTGATAGGCAGTTTTCTTGATCGTTCTGCTGGGGTTGAGGGCGCGTACTTTTTCACCATCTGGGGTTTGTTCCACCTGGATTTCTGCATTGGTGTCGAAAACATTGACCACTGCCTCTACGGCTTCTAATGTCTTTCCGCCGCGGCCAGGCTCTTTGGTCAGGATATTACCAGCGGTATCAAAATAAGTAAACGCCAATGTCTGTTTGTCAATCTGAATGGATAGTTCCGATGTTGAAACAGTCACATATTGAGAGCTTTCTGCCACCGACAGTGAGGGGGAAAACTGCGGTTCAAACGGCTGCATCATCAGGCTTTGGCGCGGTTTGAATTCGGGTTGGGTGGAATAACGGATGCGCAGGCAGCCAGGCAGGTAGGCCGTTATCTGGACATGTGCCTGAGCGGCGCTTAGAAAAAAAAGGTTTTCAGAAATGTGAAAGGATAAAGGTGTCATAGTTTTGTAGGGGAAAAGGTGTTTGCTGATTAGGTTCTAAAACTGAAAAATCCTTGTCATGTTACTCGTAATTTCTTGAATTCGTTTTCGATTTTTTCAAAACCGATCTTGGCGAAATCTTCGCGGTTGAAGGCAATCAAATTTCCGCATACTTCAAACCAGGCAGACGGTGCAGGCAGTAGGATAGCATTCGCTGCCGCCATTGTGCTGCCAAATACTCCAGGTCACAGGCATCCCGTGTGGCTCGATGAAACCTTGAAAATGCAGGTGATTAACCGATGCAAGGGAAAGGCGAGGAGCACTTCTTACTTTTTCCAACCAATCACCGTGCACGCCACCTCCTTCCAGGCATAAGGGTCAGATCGTCGAATTCGTCAACACTGACAATTTTCTGACGAATCCCGTACTGGAACGGACAACCAGTTTTGGTCCAAAGAGTATGTGTTTGCTGGACTTTGAATTTCTTTCCAACCGATTAATCATGATCTTTGCTGCGTCATAGCCCATGGATGATGCTGGAAAATGTAAGGCCGTAAGGGATGGCGATGCCAATTCGGCTCCATGCTCGCTTGTTAAACCCACCACAGAAATATCATCTGCAACACTCAACCCCAGCGACTTAATCGCTGCATAAATTCCCGCAATAGCCGTATCGAAGACACTGACAATGGCGGTTATTTCAGGGTGGGTTTTCAATAGATCTAACGTGGCGTTCTTGACATTTTCCAGTCCGATATCCGCCTCACAAAAAAACTTGGAAAGATCATACTGAACACAGATTTTTTCATAGCCTTCCAAAGCCCGGATATTGGGACCATAATGTTTTCGTTGCGGGTCGGGGACAACCAATACAAAACCGATGTTGCGATGGCCCAAATGGATTAAGTGGTCAACCGCCACTGCCACCGCCGATTCAAAATCGAAATCAACAAAATTCAACCCATCATTGTTTTCGCAGCGCCCGATCATCACAAATGGTAAGTTCTGCTGGCGTAGTAGTTTTACTCGCCAATCATCCATCCGAATTTCCATCAGGATCATCCCATCGCATTGGTTGGTGCGATAAAAATCTAACAGACTATTTTCTTCGAGCGATTGGGTTACGAGATATAGGGAATAACGGTGCTCTTCACAAGCCGTGGTTGCCCCGGTGATAAAGTCGAGAGATACCTGGTTCGATACAGCTAACTTATATGGATAATGCAAAGAAATGATCCTGGTTTTCCCCGATGTAATTTGCTGCCATTGCATGCTGCGCGCATACCCCAATTCGTTGATGGCATCTAAAACCTTCTGATGTGTCTCTTCTGAAACGTCTGGCTTGTTATTTATAACTCGAGACACGGTAGCCACAGACACATTGGCTAACCTGGCCACATCCCTGATTGTCGCTTTTTTATTCATTGACAGCCAATCTGTTCTAAATTATCATTGTAACTGTTACTGTAACTAGTTACAGTTTTCCATATATTATGATATTTGTCAATAGATAATTCACACTTTTCTTTGCTCGACAATAGTGAAACTGGATACGAACCTTGTCTGGTGAAAATATGAAAAGAGAGGAATATATGCTCATCAACTTTAGCTACAACCAAAGCGGAGAATCCATTACCCCCTATTGGCGTGTGTGCGTTGGCGGCGGGCGGGTGGGCGAGGCATTGCGTGCCGATTTTCAGAAGCACCTGGAAATGGTGCAGCGCGAAATGCCCTTCCAGTACATCCGTATGCACGGCCTGTTCCACGAAGATATGATGGTCTATCGCGAGGAGAAGGGTCAACCTATTGTCAACTGGCAGTATGTGGACCTGGTGTACGACCACTGGCTTTCCATCGGCATCCGACCGTTTGTCGAATTGGGCTTCATGCCCTACGATATGGCCAGCGGCGACGAAACCGTCTTCTGGTGGAAAGGCAATATTACCCCCCCAAAAGATTGGGCGCGCTGGGAATGGTTCATTGAGCAGTTCATCCGCCACATCATTGAGCGTTATGGTTTGGAAGAGGTACGCCGCTGGTATTTCGAGGTATGGAACGAGCCGGGCTTGAAATTTTTCTGGAAAGACGCCGATTTCGCCGCCTACATGGAACTCTACGAGCGCACTACCCGAACTATCAAGCGCATTGACTCGCAACTTCGGGTCGGCGGGCCAGCTAGCCACGGCTTTGGTAACCAGGTGGGCGAGCCGCCGTGGGGCAGAGAATTCTTGGCGGTATGTGCTGAGCGCAACCTGCCGCTCGATTTCTTCTCCACCCACCCATATCCCACTTTCTACCCCATTGACGTGGAAGGGAATGGGTACATGACCTGGGATGGCCCCGACCGCCTGCTGGCGGATGCGCGCGGATGTGAAAAAATCTTAAGCGAATCTGCTTTCCCAAATGTCGAGCGTCACTACACTGAGTGGAGTTCCAGCCCCAGCCCACGCGACGCTGTCCATGATACGGCCTTTCTGACTTCCTTCCTCGTAGATAACAACTGGCGGGCGCGTGGCCTGATGGATTCACTCTCGTTTTGGGTAGTCAGCGATATTTTTGAAGAATGTCGCGTGGGCGATATTCCCTTTCACGGTGGGTTTGGGCTGGTCAATGTTCAGGGGCTGAAAAAGCCATCCTACCACGGCTACTGGTTCCTTTCCCGCCTGGGGGAGGTTATGTTGGCCGATGGGGATGGGTATGTGGTTACCCGCCGCGCGGATGGAACAATTGCCATTCTATTATGGAATTACTGCCACTACCGCGATGATGCCAACGACAGCCGCATGTTAGCAGCCGCCAAGCCGACCGAAATCTATGATCTGTTTTCCATCAAGCCGCCGCGTGAATTTCAACTGAAGGTGGATGGCCTAGGAGAGAAAGTCCGCTTGCAAATTACCTGTTTCGACCGCCAGCATGGCAGCGTGTACGATTCCTGGGCGGCTATGGGCGCGCCACGCCATATTCTCCCAGCTGACCTGGAAGTGCTGCGCCGCAATATGGAATTGGATGTGGCAGCCGAGCGCATTGCCACGCCCGGCGGCAGCCTCATATGGGCCACCACTGTTCAACCTTTTGGTGTAACGCTTGTAGAGATCGGTCCAGGAGAGTGCTGAGCATTTATAAACCACCACTTATGAATCAACAAGCATCTTGAAAGGAAACTAAAACTGAATAAGCTGATCTCTCGCGAGAATAAACGCAATCTCAAAAAAAATGACCTGATTGTGGTTGCAGGTGCGGGAGACAAGGCAGTTGTAACCGGTAGTTTTGATAATCTAAAAGCACCTGACATTCGTTTCTTGGAGGAGGCATCTCGTCAGGGTGAACTGCACATATTCCTATGGACCGATGTGTTAGCCAGCCTCATCCACGGGAGCCAGCCGAGATTTCCCCTGGAAGAACGTATGTATCTTTTAAACGGCATACGTTATGTCAGTCAAGTACATGTGGTTGAACAACTGGAAAGCCAGGATATTTTTCCTTTAATCCCTGGGGATGATGATAACTCCATCACCTGGGTTGTACCCGAAGCGGCAAGCAGTTTGGAAAAACACCAATATTGTTTGTCAAGGGGAATAAAATACCACGTTGTCGAACAAGCCCAATTAGAAAGCTTCCCCAAAGTCTCTAGTTACAGCCTCAAAAACACATCAAATGCCAAAAAGGCATTAGTGACTGGGTGTTACGACTGGTTTCATTCAGGTCACCTTCGGTTTTTCAAGGAGGTGGCGCAATTGGGAGAACTGTATGTTGTGATTGGTTCCGACCAAAACGTTTGCCTGCTCAAAGGGGAAGGGCATCCCCTTTTTCCGCAGGATGAGCGCAGATACGTGGTTGGGTCAGCACGCTACGTGAAACAGGCGTTCATCTCAACCGGTAGCGGATGGATGGATGCCGAGCCTGAGATCGAACAGATCAAGCCAGATATTTATGAGGTCAACGAAGATGGTGATAAGCCGGAGAAACGCCGTTTTTGCGAAGAACACGGTCTTCTTTATACGGTGTTAAAACGCCTACCCCGTGACGGTTTGCCAAGAAGAGAAAGTACGGAATTGCGCGGTTTTTAATGTGTGTGTTAGAATTGAGCAGCTTTACACGAATTGTCAAAACTGCATTGGGAAAGACTTACCAAACAACCTCTTGTAAAGAAAGGAAACCTATGCTCCCTCACTGGACACAAAATGACATGCTGGTCAACGATGTGCGGCTGCACTACTACCGCACTGGCCATGGGGATAAGCGCCCCCTGGTGTTGGTTCACGGCTTTTCGGATAATGGCCTATGCTGGACGCCCGTGGCGCGCGCCCTAGAAGCCGAATATGATGTGATCATGCCGGATATGCGCGGCCATGGCCTTTCGGAGCGCATGCAACCGGGCAAAAAGGTGGATATGGCCGCTGACCTGGCCGGACTGATCCGCTCCCTGGGAGTGGATCGCCCGGTGGTCTGTGGGCACTCGATGGGTGCAATGGTCACTTACCAGATTGGCGTACGCTTCCCGGAATTGGCTAGCGCCCTGGTTTTGGAAGACCCGCCCTGGTGGCTATCTCGCCCAGATCAAACCCCGCTGCCCGGCGAACCTGCTGAGAACCACATTGTAAAATGGGTCAAAGGTCTCGCTAACCAAACCCTGGATGAACTGCTGGTGGGTTATCGCAAGGATCACCCCGATTGGCCCGAAGAACTGCTGCACCCAATGTGCGAATCAAAAAAGCAACTCGATCCCACGATTGTGGATACGATGTCACAGCGGATGCACTCCCAGGAAGTGGACTGGCTGACAACGCTCCAAAACATTCCTCATCTCATGCTGGTCTTTGCCGGCAATCCCGAACTTGGTGGGATTGTATCCTCTGATGTGGTTGCGAAAGTTCGCGAGTTGAACCCCAAAGTTAATATTGTCATCATCCCCGATGTAGGTCACTTGATCCGGTTCGACAAATACACCGCTTTCATGGATGCTTTGCAGTCGTTCCTAAAGCAGGTTCCATCTTGACCCGATTTGCTCTCTACATCATTGCAGACATAGACTATGGAGTATTCAACTGTCTGCCAGGCCTGGCTGACCCTTCTCTTGCCGGAAGATGGTGAGCATCTGTTGAATTTATGTAGACTGGCGGCTGAATATGATAATATATAGCCGTTGCAGATCGACCGGCGTCAGTGCGTGTTTGCGGAGCTAAGATGTGCGCCTGACCATATCCGTAATGAAAATCGGAGCTTCTTAATTTACACACATTGGAAGTCAAGGGTGTTCTGATATGACTAAAAAGATTGCAATACCAGTTACAGGGAAACCTTTCAAGAACAATTTAACCTATTGCGTTGGAACTGGCAGGACGGGGCTTGCTCTCCAAAAGGAATATATCGACCATTTGAAAATTGTTCAGGAAGCCATCCATTTTCGTTACATCCGCGGGCATGGGTTATTTTGCGATGATGTCGGAATTTATCGTGAATATGATATAGATGGGATAAGGTCCACCTTTTACAACTTCACCTACCTGGATCGTATCATGGACTCCTACCTGGAAAATGGCATCCGTCCATTCCTGGAACTGGGCTTCATGCCGGAGAAGCTGAAAACCGGCGACCAGACGATATTCTACTGGAAAGGCAACGTTACGCCTCCTGCATCCTATGAGAAATGGGCAGACCTGATCAAAAACACCTTGAACCATCTCATCGAGCGATACGGCCGAGACGAAGTGGTCACCTGGCCGATCGAGGTGTGGAATGAGCCGAATATTGCTTTCTGGGCAGGCAGCATGGAGGAATATTTCAAGCTGTACGATGTTTCTGCTGAGGCTGTTAAGCAGGTTGATCCTCGTATTCAAGTTGGTGGGCCGGCGATTTGCGGTGTCGAAACTGAAAAGTGGCTGCGGTCTTTCTTCGAGCACTGCATCCGGAATAATTCGCCGCTGGATTTCGTTACCCGCCACTGCTATACTGCCAACCAGCCAACGCTGCGCGGGCATTATTTCTATCATACACTGAACGAGCCCTCCACCATGATTGATGAGCTGAAAGAAACCCGAAAGTACATGTCGGATTACTCAGCCATTGCGAATTTGCCGCTGCATATCACAGAATTTAGCAGCTCGTATATGCCGATTTGTCCAGCGCACGATACCGATTTCCACGCGCCGTATATTGCCCGTATCCTTAGCGAAGCGGGAGAATATGCGGATTCTTATTCCTATTGGACATTTAGTGATGTGTTTGAAGAGGCGGACGTGCCAAAGTCGATATTTCACGGTGGCTTTGGTTTAGTGGCGTTGAACAGTATCAAAAAGCCGACTTTCTACGCCTTTGAGTTCTTTGCCAGGGCCGGCAAGGAATTGCTCTATCGCGACAATTATCTCATCGTCACCAAAGATGATGAAAAATACGTTATCATCGGTTGGAATTGGCACGATATGAGAGATCATAAATCATCCCCCGATGAGACCTATGTTCTTTCCTTGCCTTCGCTTGGGAAACAGGCGCTGCTGGTGAAAAAAGATGTGGGTGGCGCTCACGCTAACCCTATGCAAACCTGGAGCAACCTGGGCAAACCGCGCAACCTCAACCAAGAGCAATTGAAGATACTGCGGGCTTCCGCAGAACCCTGCCAGACCGATGCCAAACTGTTTGAGCAAAACGGCGTTTACGAGGTGAGGTTGACTATTCCTTGTAACCACCTGTGCATGCTGGAAATCACGCCGGTAGACGACAAGACAGATACCTACCTTGGTTTCGATCCTGAAGAATTTTACGGGCTGAAATAGTGTTCAGGTATAAAAGCCAATTAAAACGATCAACGCCGCGGCCTAGCAGGCGAAGCCATGAACACGGGTATTGCGATCCGCCATAATTATTTTATACCTTCTTTGCGGCAATGAAGCGGGCAATTATATAAGTTTGATCGGAGTTCGGACTAAAAGTTAGGGTTTCGGTTTCGATCATTTGAAACTTGCCATGGGTTATTGAATGTTCCAATTCGGAGATTTGTAAGAATTGCAAATATGGAAAAATTCCTAGTCGGCTTGGGATGAATAGGATCATATTAATTACAGTAGGTATTGTCTTGTCGTCTCCCATGCAAGCCGTTGAAGAAATAAACATTCCTCCCGGTTTCAATAATTCGTTTATCTTTTGTATAACCTTTGATGGGTTTTTCAAAAGATGCAGAATACCGAAAGCCAGGATCACATCATAAGATTCTTTCTTTAAACTCTGGTCAAATATTGTCGCCGGCACGAAATCAATGTTTTGGATTTTTCGTTCAGCCGTCTTTCTTTTAGCTTCCTCGATCATTTTTGGAGATATGTCAATGCCGTGAATTTCTTTTACCCGATCGGCAATCTCAATGGCAGTTGTTCCTGTCGCACAGCCGTAATCTAACAGCACATCTCTGGCTTTTAGGTATTTTTTTGTGTTTTCAACAGCCTTTACATGAACATTCTGATACCGCCCTTCTTGTTCATCAAAATGATTGGCCAGCATATCCCAAAATTTTTCTGAAATATTCATCGTTGCATCATTTCGATAAGATGTACCACAGCAAGGCGCTTAGAGCAGTTAAAGTACAACCTCATTTTACAAGATATCATCTCATGGCGCAATCAATTGGTCTTAAACCGATGCTAACGAGACATTAGGCTGTTCTTAAAAAAACGGGATTTCGAAGCAGTAGCGAAGAGTATTGAGCAGACAAGCGACCCGAAACAG
>CAZVRZ010000025.1:0-44255 GCA_964629965.1 uncultured Anaerolineaceae bacterium | reverse complement strand
CTGTTTTGCCGCTGTTTTCCTTGGCCCCTTTTTACTCAAAAACAGAATTGCTGATTACATCATCTCATCATACATATGCAAGGCAGCGCGAATATGACAAAAGTATATACTACCTTGGTGAAGACGGAAGAATTGGCTGAGCATCTCGACGATCCGAATTGGGTGGTTGTGGATTGCCGTTTTTCAATGGCTGCCGTGGAGCACTCTTATCAGGATTATTTGAAGGGTCACATTCCTGGGGCGGTGTATGTCTCTCTGCATGATCTGGTAGGCCCGATAAGTGCAGGAAAAACTGGGCGTCATCCTTTGCCGGGCATCGAGCAGGCCTGCCAGGTTTTCTCTCGCCTGGGGATTGGGGAGCATAGTCAGGTAGTGGCCTATGATGATGCTGGCGGTGCTATGGCAGCTTCCCGGTTTTGGTGGATGCTGCGCTGGCTGGGTCACGAGGCAGCCGCGGTGCTAGATGGGGGCTGGCAGAATTGGCTAAGGATGAACCTGCCTGTCAATACAGGCCTGGAAACCAACCCGCCCAGAGAATTCGTGGTACAGGTACACCCAGAACATTTGGCTGATGCTGCCGAGGTGGATGTGATGCGCCAGGATCCTGCTTGCAAAGTGTTCGACAGCCGTGCAGCCGAGCGCTATCGTGGCGAAAATGAAACCATCGATCCGGTTGCGGGGCATATTCCCGGCGCGTTCAGTTCACCCTATGTAGAAAATCTCAACCCTGATGGCACTTTTCGAACTTCATCAGAACTGCGCCAACGTTTTGAAAAATTATTGAACGGGACTCCGGCGGAACGGACGGCTTTTTACTGCGGCTCTGGCGTAACCGCCAATCACAATATTCTGGCAATGTACTATGCCGGGCTGGGCGAATCCCGGTTGTATACCGGCTCTTGGAGCGAATGGATCACCGATCCAAGGCACCCAATCGCCCGCGGCGCAACCCCCTGAGCATTAAGGGATATTATTCGACTCTTAGCTTATAGATCCTGATAGCGCGAATCGTCCAGTCCTTTGCGCAGTTTTTCTTGTTCTGAGGCGCCCTGGATTTGAGGGCCTGTCTCTGCCTGCGACATTTCGGCTTGTTCTGCGGCGCGCAGCTCATCGAGAGAGCGCCGTTGTTGGATTCCCCACTTACCACAGTGCGGGCAGCGGTCGAACCTGGCAAAGACCAGTTTGAATGAGAATAAGTTCAATGCAAAGGGGCGGTTGCATTTGGAACATATTGCGCCGCCTGTGAGGCCATAATTGCGCGCCTGTCCCAGGGGAATGGGGCCTTTCTTCTTTGTTCCGATCATCGGCACCAGATATGAAAACAATGTAGCAACAATAATAAGCCCAAAGACTGGCACAATGATCCCCAGGGCGCTTTTCCAACCGTCTTCAGCACTGACAAACTCGCGGCTATATCCGTTCGAGCGCAGTTCACGCCCGTCACTGGTATATCCGGTCGCGCTGAGAGTATGCAATCCTAGTGAAAAATTGTCGGTGGTGAATTGCAATTTGAATGGGGCCTCGCTGTCTTCGCCGATGCTTTCGCCATCGATTAAAAAGTTCACCTTTACCAGGCTGTCTGGCCCTTCTACGTGCATTGAGAACGTGCCCTGGATCTCGCCTCCCGATGCATAACCGAAATCTCGGGATAGGTTGAGAGTGACCTTATCTTCATCCTGAGCGTATGCAGATTGCCAGGAGAATGCCAGGAGCGCGATTAACAAGATTAGCGGATAAATCTTTTTTGTCATGGTTTATATCCTTTATTTCCAGCGGGTTAAGATTGTTTCTCGTTGGAAGAGACGAACCCCTGCATAGATGATCCCAGCATCTACGATGATCAATACCAACGTAATGATGAGAATAACCTGGCGGCTGATGAGTAGAAAGCCGCTGATCTGGCCAAAGAATAGGAGCAGCAGCGGCACGATCACCACAGCCGATACCTGTTCTGCCACTCGTGGATCGTTGACGCGCGACGAGACCATCAGGCTGAAATTGACGGATAGGATGGCCATCAAGGGGCCGGCGATGAAAATTGCCATCAGCCACATAGGATCCAGTAAAGTCAAGAAGACTTTGGTATTCTGCACGATCAGGCGCGCTCCAATGGCGTAAAGCACAAAACCAGTCCAGGTAGCCGCAATGGCTGGGATGGCTGCTGCCAGGTTCTTGCCTATCAATAGTTCGCTGGTAGTAATTGGTGTCGCCAACAGCGGTTCCAGGCTGTGAGTGGTTTTTTCGCCAACGATCGAGTAGGCTGCGATGTTTACCGGTATCAACAGCGGGATCATCATGAACATGATCATGAATTGACTTACCATATATACCTGAAAACACTCGCCGCTGGTCAGGTCGGCCGAGCAGAATGGAGCAAATTGCGGGGGGAGTTCTGTGGATACGGTATCGAGGGATGATTGTCCAGTGAAGTGTAAGATGAGCAGCGGCAAGGCAGTGAAAAACAGCGGCATGAATATAATGCTGAAGATCACCATCCGGTTCTTAAAGACCTCGGCCCATTCTTTCTTGATGATTGTTCGAATCTTTTTCATAGTATTTCTTAAGCAGTCTTGATCAATTGCATGTATATATCTTCAAGAGAGTGGCGCAACTCGCCAACAAACTGGATATCTGCGCCTGCTCCCACCAAAGTTCGGACGATGGTCGGATTGTCCTGTTCTGGATTCTCCAATGTGACCACGAGCTTGTTATCGACCACCTGGGCTTCTTGTACCACAGGCAGTTGTTGAATTTGCGCAGCCAGCTTTTCGTCGGCGCGTGCCAGATGAAAAACAACTTTCCGTCCAAACAATTTGGAACGCAGGCGGGCTGGTGCATCGAGCACTAACAGGCGAGACTTGAATACACCGATCCTGTCACACAATCGATCGGCCTCATCCAGGTTATGGGTACACATGAAAATTGTCCGGCCTTCTTGCCTCAATTCAGCGATAAAGTCGCGCACCAGGCGAGCGGCCTCGGGATCAAGGCCGGAAGTTGGCTCGTCCAGGAAGAGTAGTGACGGTTCATGCAGCAAAGCGCGGGCGATAGCTAATTTCTGGCGCATACCTTTCGAAAAGGTTCCGGCTTCATCAAAACGCCGCTCCCACAAGCCAAGCATGCGCAGGTATTTTTCCACCTGTCCCTTGGGGTCTTTGACTTCGTATAGATTTGCATATATTTCAAGATTAAACTCGGCGCTCAGATTATCATACATGCCGGGGGTTTCTGTCAGCAGGCCCACACTGCGGCGGATCTCGGTATCTTCTACTCCCAGCCGGTAGCCGTTAATGGTGGCCGAGCCCTGGGTAGGAGCGATCAGGCTGGTCAGCATGCGTACCGTGGTGGTTTTACCGGCGCCATTCGGCCCAAGAAACCCAAAGACTTCCCCCTCCTTGATATCCAGGCTCAGTTGGTTTACAGCCACGTTGTCGCCGAACACCTTGGTCAGGTTTTCGGTCTTGATCATAGAATCCTCCTTTGCTGAGTAAGCTTAGCTATTAAGCTCAGCTATTATACATCACCGCCACACAACAGGTCTGAAGAACCTCTCCTGGAATTCGGTCAGCGCTAGGATCTGATCATCTGTATACCCTTTACCTGGTGGCGCTAACACCAGTTTGTCGTCCTTGTCGTCCAGGCGATGGATCACGGCAATGCAATGCCCCTCAAATTCGGCAACGGGTTCATAAACGCCCACTACGTAAACATCCAGTTCTTCACCATCTAGCGCAAGAACACCGGGAACATAACCGTAATTCAACAAGTAAAGAAAACCATGTTCCGGATGGCGCGAGCCCAAAGGGCGGTCAATGGTGGCGCGCACGATCTTTCCGAGAAATTCTGTGGAAACCAACTGCCTGCTCTGAGGCATAAGCGCTATTTTATGCGATAGGCTGTAAATCATCAGCCGTTAATGGGGGAGACGGGGGCGCCAGCTCTATTTTCGGCTCGGGCGGATCGGGTTTACGCAGCAAGATGATGATAACAATACTGATCAGGGCGAACACCCCCACCAAAGCTTCGGTCCAGTAGATGCCCACTTTTTGGACCGCCATCACTGCAACCGCATCCACGATCGTATGCCAGAGAATGGCTGCGCCCAGCCACCAGCCTTGTTTGCGCACCAGGGCTTGCATCACAAGCACACTGAAGCAAAGCTGGACGGGTAAAGTGAAAGCGCGCTCGACTGCTCCTAGCAGCGTATCATACCAGGGTGCAGACCAATACGTCTCGACTTGTTGGCGGGCCAGGTCGAGTTGTTCAGGGGGAATCACGGTAGCCAGGTCAATGCTGCGTAATGCCATCAGTTGTACATAGGTGACCAGGATCACAGCCGCCACCAGGATGGCTTCAATGCCTCCATGCCCGGCGCCGAGCAAAAGCCCTTTGCTCCAACTGCGGGCGTCTTTAGCCCACCAGCGTGCCACGGCATAGCGTGTCAGTTCTTCGAACAGCCCGGCGCTCAGACCGACAGCTATTGCTGTCACAGCCAGGTTCCATCCGGATGGCATGGCCGGCAGAATCCTATCGTTGAGTAGCGGGTTGAGAACAAGATAATTAAAAGGGATATGTCCTATTTGAGAAATTATAAAACTGGCGCAGCCTATGCCAATCAACCGCCATCCTGAGTGAAATTTCCTGGTCAGGAAGATGGCTATTCCCATAACCATGGCGAAGATCAGGATGGGACTGAGTAAATAGGTAATTATATTGATATTGAAGTTCATGCCCATGTTTTACCACAAAAAATGCTTTTCCTGTATTAAAGAACTGAAATTAGAAAAATAGGGTAAAATTTCTCTTGAGGCATGGAACCCCAATCGGAGGAACTTATGGAGAAAAGCGAATACCTGGATCTTTATTACCAGATGGTGTTGATCCGGCGATTAGAAGAGGAGGCTGCTCAGCTTTACCAGCAAGGGAAGATTGGCGGCTTCTTGCATCTTTACATCGGTCAGGAGGCTGTTAGTACCGGCCTGGTTGCTGCGCGCCAGCCGCAGGATCGCGTCATCACGGCTTATCGTGATCATGGCGTGGCTATCAATGTCGGTATCCCTGCCCGGCAGGTGATGGCCGAATTGCTGGGCAAGGCCACGGGAATCTCCAAAGGTAAAGGCGGCTCGATGCACATGGCTGATGTCGAGAAAAATTTTTGGGGTGGACATGCTGTGGTGGGCGCTCATCTGCCAATTGCATCTGGGTTGGCGCTGGGTGATCAGTACCAGGGCAGCGATGGCGTCACAATTTGTATGTTTGGCGATGGCGCGACCAATATCGGTTTTTTCCATGAGGCGGTTAATTTGTCAAAGGTTTGGAAGCTGCCCGTATTGTGGGTATGCGAGAACAACCAGTATGGCATGGGCACATCCGTTGAACGGGCCTCGGCCGTCAGTGAAATTCGCCGCAAGGCGAATGGGTACGATATCCTCAATGAGCGCGTGGATGGAATGGATCTGATGGCTGTGCGCCAGGCAACTCTGAAGGCAATGGAGTATATCCGTTCTGGTCAAGGCCCATATTTCCTCGAGATCGTTACCTATCGTTTCCGCGGACATTCTATGGGCGATCCTGAACGTTATCGCAAAAGCGATGAAGTGAAGTGTTGGCAAGAAGAAGACCCGATTGGGATTTATCGTAAACATTTACTAGGGGAAAAGATGGCATCGGAGGCGGAATTGGATGAGTTGGAAGTAAAGGTTGAAGCTGAGATTCGCGATGCGATCGAATTTGCAGAGAATAGCCCGGAACCTTCTCCGGAGGCTCTGTTCGAACACATTTATGTAGAAGATTAGGGACGGAGGCAGCTATGGCGAAAATCACAATGCGCGAGGCTATTTCTCAGGCTTTATGGGAAGAGATGGAGCGCGATGAACGCGTATTTATCCTGGGTGAAGAGGTGGGTGTTTGGGGCGGCACCTATGCGGTGACCAAAGGTTTTTATGATCATTTTGGCGAGAAACGGGTGAGGGATACACCCATTGCCGAATCGGCCATCATCGGCGCGGCTATTGGATCAGCAATGACAGGTCTGCGCCCGGTGGCTGAGATGATGACGATCAATTTTGCTTTTACGGCGTTCGATCATATTGTTAATGAGGCCGCAAAGCTGCACTACATGTTTGGTGGGCAATTCCGGCTGCCTATGGTGATCCGTGCCCCGGGAGGCGGTGGTCGCCAATTGGCCGCCACGCATTCGCAAACTCCAGATGCCATCTTTGCTCATTTTCCAGGTCTGAAGGTTGTTGCTCCGGGTACTCCGGAGGATGCCAAGGGTTTGCTGAAATCAGCGATCCGTTCAGATGACCCGATACTGTTCATTGAGCATGCTACCCTTTACCAGGTGCGGGGTGAAGTGCCAGATGGCGATTATACGATACCCATTGGACAGTCAAAAATCCAACGTCCGGGCAAGGATGTGACGATCGTCACGTATAGCAAAATGCTCGAAATCTCGTTCAAGGCGGCGGAACAACTTGCCAAAGAAGGCATCGAGGTAGAGATCGTTGATTTGCGTTCGCTGCGTCCATTGGATATGGGCCCTGTGTTGGAATCCTTCAAGAAGACCAACCGGGCTGTAATTGTTGAGGAGGGTTGGCGCTCTTATGGCGTAGGCGCTGAGATTGCTGCTCGTCTTTATGAAGAAGCGTTTGATTACGCAGATGCACCCATCAAGCGCGTGGCGCAAAAAGAAGTACCGCTGCCTTATAACCGGACGCTGGAACAGATGGCTTTACCTCAAATTGAGGATGTGATCCGGGCTGTTAAGGAGGTGTTGTAATGGCAGATATTGTCATTATGCCCAAGTTGGGTTTTGATATGGCGGAAGGCACGCTGGTGCGTTGGGTTATTGCAGAAGGTGGCAGTGTAGCCAAAGGGGTGGTGCTGGCAGAGATTGAAACAGATAAGGCTACGGTTGAAGTTGAATCTACCTTCTCTGGTATTGTTGCCCATCACCTGGTTCAACAGGGTGACATTGTTCCGGTCAACACACCCATCGCAGTGATTGGCGCTCCAGGCGAGGCTATCGATTTGCACGCCTTGGGACTGGAAACAGCTGCCGCCGCTACGCCCGCCCCTAAAGAAAAGTTCAGCACCCCGGGTGGGGATACGGCGCCGGTAGAAACAGTACCTGCAGCCGGAGATGAAAACTTCCCTGACACCCAGCTTCCGGCAGGTTTGCGTATATCTCCCTTAGCGCGCCGGATGGCCAAAGAACGAAACCTGGACTTGCGAAAAGTGAAGGGTAGCGGGCCAGGTGGAAGGATTGTCAAGGCAGACATTGAAGCTTATCAAGAACTGCCTGCTGCGGCTGGCCTCGTACCTCAGGCGGCTGGCCAGGCGACCCCGTCGGCACCACTGCCCACTGTCTTTGAACCCAAAGCTGACACATACGTTCCTCTCAGCCGTTTGCGCTCTGCCATTGGCAGGCGCATGGTAGATGCCAAACAGCACATACCGCATTTCTATATCACCCATGATTTCAACATGGCTGCCGTGATGGATTTGCGCAAGCAGATCAATGCCCTGCTGCCAGATGACGAAAAGGTTTCAGTTAATGATTTTGTGGTAAAGGCGGTTGCCCTGGCATTAAGGACCTTCCCCAATTTGAATGCATCTTTGGATGATGAGAAGAATCAGATCATACATCACGGGAACATCAATGTGGGTGTGGCGGTTGCCGTGGAAAATGGATTGCTAACTGTGGTTTGCCGAAATGCCAACCAAAAACCATTGCGTCAGATAGCGATCGAAGTACGCTCGTTGGCCGTCCGAGCCCGGGATGGTAAGGTTCGTCCGGAGGATGTAGAAGGCTCCACCTTCTCTATCAGTAATCTTGGTATGTTCGATGTGGAGGATTTCGTTGCCATTATAAACCCGCCTGAAGCGGCGATCCTGGCGGTAGGCTCTGTGCATGATGTTCCTGTTGTGGAAAATGGTGAACTCCGGGTAGGCGTGCGGATGAAGGCCACGATTTCAGTCGATCATCGGGTGAGCGATGGCGCAGAAGCTGCTCGTTTTTTGCAGGAGTTAGCGAAATATCTTGAAACACCCCTTTATTTGATGCTTTAAGTGTGATGGCAAGTATTGAGTATGACCTCCGTTATCTGCAGGCGGGCCAATCTGAGTTGAAGGAATATTTGCTTTCAACGAAGTTGTATTGGCCACTTGGTGAGCGAGCCGGGGCAGGCGAGCTGCCTTATCCACACCTAACTCTTGATAATTTGTTATTTGCCCGGGCGCGCTTACAAGCGAACTCTTTGTTCGGCGAACAGCAGGATCGTTTGGCGCGTATCGAGCGACAATTTGAGCAGGCCTGCAACCAATGGCGATCTGCTTGCGAACAGAAAGCGCGTCACTGCTTCCAGGCCCGGACGACACAGTGGCGCAATTTTCTGAATGAATGCCAGGAAGATCCAGAAGCTAATGCAAACCGGTATGCTAATGAAGTACGGTCGCGGGTCAAGCTGCATCTTCTAGTGAACTTTTTTAAAAATCGTGACTGCCGTTCGGAAGAACTGCTGAATGATCTAGATCGGGCATTGAGAAATTCTTTTGTGCCAGGTGCGTTTGTCTGGGAAATTGAGTTGGCTGCTGGCTTTCGGGAGACAGAATATTGGTATCTTTATGGGCATATCAGTGGCTGTCATCCTGGAGACCGATCGGAACCTTCAGGGTTTGCGTAATGCCCATTTGAAAGATGATTAGCAAGCTCAGGTGTCGAGGTTATATTAATGAAAATTCTAATTGCTGATGATGAGCCCGAGAATCTATACTTGATCAGTTTCGTGTTGAGCAACCGGGGCTATCAAGTCTTCCAGGCGAGCAACGGTAAGCAGGCCTGGGAGTTGATTGAAAAGGAGAATATTCCTTTGGTACTTACCGACTGGATGATGCCTATGATGGATGGGGTAGAGTTAGTCAGGCGCATCCGATCGGCAGATTTCCCCTATTACACCTACATTATTCTTATGACTGCCCGTAATACGAAGCGGGACGAGGTGGATGGTCTGGAAGCTGGGGCAGATGATTACCTTGCCAAGCCATATGATGCCGATGAGTTGCTGGTGCGTTTGTCGATTGCAGAGCGCATCATCAATTTGGAAAGCCAGCTGCGCTTAAAAACAGTGAATTTGCAGGAGTTAGCGTTAAAAGATAGCCTGACGGGGTTATATAACCGCCGGGCGATCTCAGAGCAGGCAAACAGCGAGATTGCCCGTGGGCTGCGTGAAAACCTGCCTGTTAGCGCGGTCATGATAGACCTGGATCATTTTAAACTGGTCAATGATCGCTATGGTCACGCAGTGGGCGACCGGGCTTTGTGTTTTGCCGCGGATATCATTGCCGACCACAAAAGGCCTTACGATCATGTCGGCCGGTGGGGTGGTGAAGAGTTTTTATTGGTTCTACCCGGAATCGATATGATTGAGGCTACTAAGATTGCCGAGCGCATGCGTTCGCTGCTTTCATCAAGCAGGCTTGATTTACCAACCGGTGAAAAATTGGCAATCCATGCCAGCTTTGGCGTGGCTTCGGCCGGCTCGGATGCAAAGATTTCATTTGATGAATTAGTGAGGAGAGCAGATTTGGCGTTGTATCAGGCCAAGACCCAGGGCAGGAATCGAGTCTGCATGTATCATCCAGAAAACGATCAAGGCTGAAGCTGGCTGCAGCGCAGCAGATCTTGCACTGCCCCTTGGGGAACAGCTGTTGAGATGGCCAGGATAGGCTGGCTAAGGCTAAGCGTCAGGTTAGCATCTAGCAAAGTAATTGCTTTTAGTTCTGAATGCAGAGCGGCAGGCGTTTCATTTAGCCAGCTCAGCGGCAAATAACCAATTGCTCCAGGCTCTTTGGCCACGGCTTCTAACATTGCTTGAGGATCGGGAGCCAGATAGCCCTGGATAGAAATGCTATTACCAAACACCAGGGTGTCAAAGATACTGCGAATTTCATCCCCTTCAGGGTATAACCAGGCCTGTACGGGGTGTTGAAACTCACTGATCGTTTGCCAATCCAAAGTTTGCCCGCGATATAGATCGATGAGATCATTTTGAGATAAGCTTTGCACCGGGTTGGTTTGGTTGATAATGACCACAACGCGATCATGGCCCAGCAGTGAAGCAAAGTAGGCGGGGTTTTCTGCTGCGCCTAAGCGGAGAACAAGATCGACACTCTCTAGATTTTGATCGGAATAAGGTTTTTCGAAAATCTGTAAGGTTGTGTGGGTAGTGGCGAGCGCACAATTGCGCAGACGATTTTGCCAGTTTCGCAGAGCAGGTGTCACTGCGATGGTGATGGTAGTCGCTGTGGCAGAGACGGGAATGCTGGTTTGTGGCGCGCAGCCCGGCAAGAGCGCTAAACAGGCAAGACAGATCCAGGCAGCGGTTTTTTTGAGCACGTATCGATCAATATCCCAAGGCAAATAGGGTTAAAGCAATGGCTGCTAAGATAACACAATAGACGGCAAAAATATATAGCGGGCGGCTGTTCAAGAACTTCAACAGCCAACGAATCGATAGATAACCGACGATCGCCGATGCAATGAAACCCGCTGTCATGACTGGGATGGATGCACTCCAGTTCGGCAGTTCAAGAAGATCCTTCATCGCCAATAAACCGGCAGCCAACATGATCGGGATGGATATTAGGAAGGAAAACCGCGCGGCCGCAGGGCGCTGCAAGTTGCGCGTCATGCCACCGGTGATCGTTGCACCCGAGCGCGAAAGCCCGGGAAAGATCGCCAGCGCCTGAAAGAAACCGATCCACAGTGCATCTTTCCAGGTAAGCTGTTCCAGGGCAACGGTGCGTTTACCCACGCGCTCTGCTACAACCAATAGGCAGGCAGTACATAGCAAGAATACTGCCGTGAGCGCCGGGCTGGCAAAGGCTTGTTCAACAATATCTTTCAGTAAGAGTCCAATCAAGCCTGCCGGGATGCTTGCCAGGATGATGAACCAGCCCAGGCGGGATTCGCTGGTGTCAAATGGTTTACGCTGTACCAGCCCATGCCATACGGCGCAAATGATTTGGATGATATCTTTCCAAAAGTAGGCAAATACTGCGATCAAAGTAGCCACTTGAACCAACACGTCAAAAACAAAAGCATCCTGCGCTGGGATCTGCCAGCGTAAGATGTAAGGGGTTAAGACCAGGTGGGCAGAGCTGGAAATGGGTAAGAATTCGGTGAGGCCCTGGATGATTCCTAGAATGATGGATTGTAGCAGCGACATAGGTTAATTTATTTTCCTTTGCGATCCAGATTATTCTGAGTATATTCCGAGAAGAATGCTCGGGCATATGTTTCAACGTTGTTCTCGAGTACGGCTTGCCGCAGTTCGCGGGCTATCTGTATCAAGGTATGCAGGTTGTGGATGGATAGTAAAGTAGCAGCCAGCATTTCCTTCGCCGCGATCAGGTGCCGCAGATAAGCGCGGCTGAAAGAACGACAGGTGTAACAGGCACAGGTTTCATCGATCGGCTTGGGATCGCGAGTGTAAGAGGCATTGACCAGGTTCATCCGTCCAGTGCGCGTTAATGCCGCATGGTGGCGCGCCAGCCTGGTAGGGAGGACGCAGTCAAAGATATCGATTCCACGCAGGACACCGTTGACCAGATCTTCTGGCGTACCAACGCCCATTAAGTAGCGCGGCTTGTTTTCAGGCAAGATAGCATCAACGATTTCAATCGTGTTGTACATCTCATCCTTGGTTTCGCCTACCGAAAGCCCACCAATTGCATTACCGGGCAAGTCCAACGAAGCAACAAACTCTGCTGAACGCTGGCGTAAGTCTGCGAAAATGCCTCCTTGAACAATGCCAAATAGAGCCTGGTCGGAGCGTTGTTTGGCTTGCACACACCGCTCGAGCCAGGCGTGGGTGCGGTCCATAGCTCTTTCGCTGTAAGCCCGATCATAAGGAGGCGCGCATTCATCGAACGCCATAATGATATCGGCGCCTAAGTTCTCTTGGATAGCAATTGATTTCTCAGGGGTTAGTTGATGAAGGGAGCCATCGATATGGCTCTTAAAAGTCGCTCCATTTTCATCGATCTTACGGTTATTTGCCAGTGAGAATACCTGGAAGCCGCCCGAGTCGGTCAGGATTGGGCCGGCCCAGTGCATAAATTGGTGCAGTCCGCCCATTTCTGCCACCAGCGCGTCCCCCGGTCGTAGATAGAGATGATAGGTGTTTGCCAGCACCAAAGTAGCCTGGAGTTCACTCAACTGAACGGGGGTCAGTGCTTTTACGGTAGCCTGAGTGCCCACCGGCGCGAAAACAGGTGTTTGCAGGAGACCGTGGGGAGTATGAAGGACACCCGCCCGCGCCCGGTTTGACCTGGCTTGCAGCTCATATGAAAAAATCATTTCGGTCACGAGGCTTGATTATACCCTGCTTAGACTCCGTTTGCTGAAGTATAATTCTTAGGAATGTGTTCACAATAAACTGTGGAGAATGCGCCTGTTGGCGCTTGTTCTTCCAAAAAGTAGTTTCTGGGAGAGGATGGTAATTATGGAACCGATGAACTTACCTGGCCCCAAGGCAAAGGCAATAATCGAGAGAGACCAACAAGTCATTTCTCCTTCTTATGCGCGGGGCTACCCGTTTGTAATGGATCGAGGGCGCGGTTGTGATGTTTGGGATGTGGACGGGAATCATTTTCTTGATTTCGCTGCCGGGATTGCCGTTACATCGACAGGGCATAACCATCCGCGGGTAGTACAGGCTATTCAACAGCAAATAGAGAAGTTCATTCACATATCGTCAGATTTTTATCATGAAATATGGGTGCAATTGGGTGAACAACTGGATTTGATCGCCCCATTCAAAGAGGATGCGGTCTCATTCATGACCAATTCTGGTACCGAAAGCGTTGAGGCAGCGATCAAACTGGCGCGTTATCATACAGGTGCATCTCAGTTCATTGGTTTTTTGGGTGCTTTCCATGGACGCACCTTAGGTGCTTTGTCTTTTACTGCCAGCAAACCCCACTACCATGAAGGCTTCTATCCGCTGATGAACGGGGTCGTGCACGTTCCTTTTCCCAATCCCTACCGGCCTTTGTTGGTTTCCAGGCCGGGCGAAGATTATGGTCAGACTGTCGTGCGATATATCGAGGAACAGATTCTGGGGAAAACGTTACCCCACCAAGAAGTGGCCGGTATTTTAGTAGAGCCAATCCAGGGAGAGGGCGGCTATGTTATCCCATCCCCGGGTTTTTTCCCGGCATTGCGTGAGCTTTGTGACAAGTACGATATCCTGCTGATCGCAGATGAAGTGCAAAGCGGAATGGGCCGGACGGGCAAATGGTGGGCCATTCAGCATTTCGGTGTCGAGCCCGATATTGTGTGTGTGGGAAAAGGCGTTGCCTCGGGTATCCCGTTGGGTGCCATCATTGCCCGTAAGAGCGTTGTGACCTGGCCCCAGGGTTCGCATGGAAACACCTATGGTGGTAACCCGATTGCCTGCGCGGCTGCCCTGGCCAGCATCGAACTCATTCGCGAGCAGTATATGCAGAATGCTACCGAAGTGGGAACTTATGCCCTGGATGCCCTGACTGAAATTATGGGGCGCCATGCCAGCATTGGCGAGGTGCGCGGTATTGGCCTGATGATTGGCGTTGAATTCGTGGAAGATCGTATCTCCAAAAAAGTAGCCAAAGCGCTGCGAGATCGAATTGTGTTAGCGGCCTTCGAACGAGGTTTGCTTACTTTGGGATGCGGCGCTAGCACGATCCGTATATCGCCCCCACTCAGCATTACCAAGCAAGAGATGGACGCCGGCCTTGAGATTTTTGAAGAGGCCATTGCGGTTGCCGAGAAGGAGTTCGCCGTTTAACATGTTACCCGATTTGCGTGTTCGCCAGCGAGACTATCTTTTAGAGATCAGTCGAAGTTTGACGCAGGAGCTTGATATGAATAAGCTCCTGGTACGTATCTTGGATATAGCTGTTGAAATGCTGGCTGGGCAGGCAGGTTTGCTTGCTTTACGCGCAGAGGAAGGGGGTTGGAAAATCGCCTTTTATCATGGCATCTCCCCTTCCTTGCTGCGTTACTTAGAGCCGATGTTGGCTGCTGTGCCTGATCATGAAGATCCAGCGCGTTTTGAATTGCCTGAGATTAACCGGCTGTTGCAGAATGTGACTCAAAGAGCCAGTCTGGGCCTGCTCACAGGTGTTGGCCTACCGCTGATTGCTCACAGCCAGGTAATTGGAGTGATTTTTATATTCCGCAGTTACCAGGGTGTTTTCTCTGCGAATGACCGGGCATTGTTGCAAAGTTTTGCTGACCAGGCTGCTATTGCTGTTCACAATGCCCAATTATATACGCAGGTCACTCGTGAGAAGCAGCGCATGGATGCTTTGTTGGATTCGGCAGCCGATGGGCTTCTGATCCTGGCGCCTAGCCATGTCATAGAACGCTGCAATCCTGCGTTTGGCAGGATGATAGGCAGATCGATCCAGCAGATACAGGGGCAGCCGCACCAGGCGATCATTCGCTGGACGCGCCGGACAGAAGGCCTGACGCTGGAACAGGCCGAGGCAGGCGGGTGGCCTCTGACCCCGAACGCGACTCTGTACGTTGAAGGCGACCTCGAGCGGGTCACACCGATTCCGATTCCGGTTGGGATCACTTACGCTCCGGTGGTATCATCGGAGGGTAATCTATTGAATGTGATTGCCACCGTAAGAGATATCAGCCGTTTTCGTGAAGCCGAAGAGTTGAAAAGCACTTTTATTTCTGTGATCAGCCATGAATTAAAGACTCCCGTGGCTTTGATCAAAGGCTATGTCGGCACGCTGCGGCGCGAAGATGCCATCTGGGATCGAAGTATTGTTCATGACAGCCTGGAAGTGATTGAAGAAGAAGCCGATCACCTGACAGAACTGATCGAAAACCTGTTGGACGCTTCTCGACTTCAGGCAGGCGGATTGAAAATTGATCGTTCCGACGTGGCCTTGGATGGATTGGCAGAGCGTATTGCCGAACGATTCCGTACCCAATCCAGTAAGCATACCATCGTGGTAGATTTCCCGGAGAATTTCCCGGTAATCTTGGCTGATGAAGAGCGCCTGTCACAGGTGATTTCAAACCTTTTATCGAATGCCATCAAGTATTCGCCAGAAGGGGAAATTCGAATTAGCGCGCAAGTTCGCCAGGATCAGGTGATTGTTTGTGTCAGCGATCAAGGTCCAGGCGTAGCGCCTGCAGATATCCCTCACATCTTTGATCGTTTTTACCGTTCTACAGATATGGCCCGGAAGACCAAGGGGGCTGGGCTAGGTCTCTATTTGACCAGGGCGGTGGTGGAAGCCCATGGTGGGAGAATTTGGGTTGATCCTAAGCCAGGGGATGGGGCACGCATATGTTTCTCCCTACCACGATCATGATTTATCGGTTATCATCGGGTTTTGGTTGTTTCCAACAATAAAATATAATATTCGGTCAGGAGATTTTCATGCCCCAAACTCGTATTAATTGTCCTAATTGCCGCCAGCCAATTGCAGCGGATGTCAATCAGTTGTTTGATACCAGCAAAGACCCGCGCGCAAAACAGTTGATTTTGTCTGGTGCATATAACCTGGTAAATTGCCCTCACTGTCGATATCAGGGCAACCTGGCCACTCCTATCGTTTATCATGATCCTGAAAAAGAACTCTTGTTAACATACTTTCCTCCTGAATTAGGACTACCTGTCAATGAACAAGAACGCCTGGT
This sequence comes from uncultured Anaerolineaceae bacterium, assembly GCA_964629965.1. Taxonomy (GTDB): domain Bacteria; phylum Chloroflexota; class Anaerolineae; order Anaerolineales; family UBA4823; genus CAZVRZ01. The sequence goes on along the minus strand of CAZVRZ010000025.1, from coordinate 28,540 downwards.
AGGGCCTATGATTACTCAGATAACGAACGGCCTGCCGCAGGAAAAACGAAAAGCTTATTTATTCAGACCGCAGACCATGTTTACTTTGCAGAGTATGGTCGAGCGGATCCTGGAAGCAGATGGAATCACGAAAGAAATGATCCAGGAGCAGCAGAAACGCCTGGAACTGTTGCAACGGTTGATGGATGCAACCGATGATGAAATCGCAGAGATTACCAGGGAGCAAGATGCTTTGCTAGATGAAGGTTTCTTCACCTTACTGGCCCGTTTGATGGAAGCTGCCATGATGGGTGGAGATCGAGAATCTGCCCGCCGTTTAAATGATTTGCAGAACAAATTGGTGCCATTGACTACTTTTGGACGCTCAGTTCAAGAGCAGTCGCAAGAGGTGCAGAATGCAGTTCAGGCCCTTAAATCGTTGGGAAATCAACCCACCCGTGAGGATCTCCTGGGCTTACTGGTTAAAACGACCAGCGATACTCAGATCAGCGTGATGGTCAGTTTGATGCGGCCGGCGATTGACTATACCTTTTTCCAGATTCTGAGCGATCGGATCGATAAAGCAAAAGGAGCTGACCGAGAGCATTTGCTGTTGCTGCGCGAACATTTATTGGAACTGACTCGAGAAATTGATCGTGAGATGGAAGCCCGGGTTTCGGCAGCGCGGGAATTGCTGCAGTCTATCCTCAATGCAGAAGATGTACTCAATGCCCTCCAGCAAAGCTTGCCCGCTGTCGATGATTTCTTTATGCAAGCCTTCCAGGAGCAGTTGGAAAACGCTCGTCAAAAAAGCGATTTGGACGCCCTTGCCAAGTTAACTCAAATTCAAGAAGCTTTACAAGAAGCCAGCCAGCCAACCGAAGAGCTTGTTTTCATCGATTCGCTCATGAAAACCGATAATAGTGAACAACTAAACAAGCTGCTCCAAGAAAATAAAGATAAGGTTACGCCGGTATTGCTGGATACCTTGACGTCTCTGCTGGCACAAGTGCAGCAATCGGACGATAAGGATGCTTTAGTGCGCCTGGAACAGGTATATCAAGAAACCTTGCGTTTATCAATGCGAATGCAAATGATGGGATAAGCCCCCGTAGTGCCGTTAAGAAAGCTTTGATTTTGAAAGCAGGGCTAGGTTGTGGTTGGATTATCCAACCGAAGGCCATGGCCTCGGACGGTCACGATATACGTGTGCAGCGGATCGAATGCTGCCAGGCGATCCCGCAGTCGGCGGATTAATGCATCCAGGGCTTGTTCAGAAACTCCAATCGCATCCGATTCTCCCCACACGGTTTCGATCAGTTCTGAACGTGAAACCACCCGGCCTTCACGGATGTACAATAATTCAAGCAGTTGAAATTGTGAGACCGACAGAGGAGGAATGACTTCCTGATTTAAGACCCATACCCGCCGTGATCGTTTCTCCAACCGCAGGCGTTTTTCTTGAGCATTTTTCTCTATATTCAAGGCTGGAACAGCCTCTAGTGGCAATGTTGCATCGGAGCTCAGATATGCAAATTGCTGCGCCAGTGCGATTTGGATGATATCGCCATCTTGAAGTAAAACGGGATCTTCGATTGCTTTACCGTTCCAGTGCGTACCGTTTTTGCTCCCCAGATCTTCCAGCAAAACACCATCTTTCGTTGGGCTGAGGCGAGCATGCATACGAGATGCCTGGCGGCTGGGAACAACAATGTCGCAATTATCTTCTCGCCCAATAATAATAGGGCGATTGATCATCCAACGTTGTCCAATCAATGGGCCGGCTTGTGCCACTAAAGAAGGCAAGTCATCACTGTTATCTGCCATAGATGATCTCCTAAGGGTATAATATCATAAAATGAAATTTGCGAATACTACTCTATGCCTACGCCATTAAAAGCAGGAGAAGTCTTAAGGAATCGCTATAAAATACGCCGGATCATTGGCCAGGGAGGCATGGGCAGCATCTATCTTGCAGATGACTTGCGCTTAGAGGGTCGTCAATGTGCCCTTAAGGAAGTCGAGCACGACCGCACGATGCCCACCGAAATGATCCGCCAGGCTCGCGAACAGTTTTTGCGCGAAGCTACCGTGTTGGCGCGCCTGGACCATCCCAATCTTCCAAAAGTATCGGATTTCTTCTCTGTGGGGGGATGTGATTATCTGGCGATGGATTTTGTCCCTGGTAAAGACCTCAAGGCTTTGATGACGGATGCGCGTCAGAATAACAAATTCTTGCCCGAAGAGGATGTGCTAAGTTGGGCAAGCCAGCTTGCTGATGCGCTGTCTTACCTTCATGGTCAGAATCCGCCAATCCTGCATCGGGATATCAAGCCTAGCAATATGAAACTCACCCCAAGCGGTCTGTTGAAATTGGTTGATTTTGGCCTGGTAAAGATCCTGGCTTCAGAAGAAATGACGATCACGATCTTACAAGGACGCGGCACCGCATTGTATACACCCTTGGAACAGTATGGCGGCGATTCCGGGCATACGGATGTGCGCACTGATATTTATTCGTTTGGGGCAACTTTTTATCATCTCCTGACGAACCAGGCTCCCCTGGAGGCTCGCGAGCGGTTTTTACATCCTGACAGCCTTATCCAGCCTCGGCAGATCAATCCCAATATCAGTTATCGTACAGAACGAGCGGTCTTATGGGCTATGAATTTGCATCCCGACGCCCGCCCCCAGAGCGTTGATGAATTCCGCCAGGCTTTATTAGGAGATTTGGTCATCCCTACGCGTCCCATCCGAACGGCTGCTTTAGCGACGCAATTCACTTTGAAGGATCTTTTTCGAGCATCTCCCGAACGGATATTGGCCTGGTTAACAGCAGGTCTGTTGATTTTGAGCTTAATATTGACGTTGCTGCGCTGAAAAATTAGCGACGCGCCTGTGTTTGCCAGATCAACGCGGCCACAATGCCAACCAGCGCACCCAGCGCGGTTGGAACGATCACTGCCCAACTACCGATCTGCGACAGCAATTTGGTTGTCGAAGATGCATTTAAAACCATGTAACTATATGCCAGTAAACCGCCTATCAAGGCGAGCAGACCACCGCGTACTCCCCACCGAGTCTGACCGATCAATACAGCAATCAACAAGGTGATGACTGCAATTGCACCTGCGATGAAGATGCTGGTGAACCAATGTCCCAGGTTGATGCGCGGCAGAGGGGGAGGTGTTTCTGTGGGAGTGATATCTAGCGTTGGCGTGACGGTGGCCGTTAGTGTAGGCATTGGTGTTTCAGTTGGCATGGGGGTAGCAGTGGCGGGTTCGGTGGCAGTGGGGTTCTCGACCGGAATGGCGAACTCCAGTATCGTAGAATTCTTTGCGGGCTCGCTTTCCACTCGAATTTTCATGTTTCCAGATAAATCAACTCGTACAACGGTTTTTGCCACTCCTTGAATGGTCTGAGATTCAAAGGTTTTTGTAACGGCAGAATCCTCATAAGCAGCAATAAAGCGGACAATTGTATTATCCGGTACCATGTGACCGTTGTGATCTACAATCACATTGGTGGTCACGGGTATCAGATCCCCAATGTGAAACTGAGGTGAGGTCGGTGTTGTTGTCACGGCGGTCGGGGTGGCATCAACGGAAGCTTCGTCTATCGGTATATCCAGAGAGATGATGATTGTTTGGTCGGGTGCGGGGAAAGTGATGGTATTCAGATCGTATCCTACTCCTGGTACGGATACTGGCAGGCTGCCTCCCGGTTGAATTTCCTGGAAAAGCAAACGCGCAGCAACCTCAATAAATGGGGATGATTTACCATACAACCCATAATAGGCGGTTAGTTTCGAGATCTCTGTGGCACCCAGGTAATAGGGGGCATTCAGGCTAAAGACGATGATGCGTTTTCCCTGGATCAAATCGGGGCGTTCATCTAAAAATCGCCGTAATGCCATTGAAGATGGGATATTCGGATTGATATCAAGCATTAGAAAAACGATCCAATCAGCCTGAATTAGGTTTGTCTCAGCATCTGATTTAGCCGTTAAGTTGTTATTGTCGAGCATGTCCAGCACTTCTGAAAAGGTGTGTGAAGCCAGGTTCCTGGGTAAAATTTGACCGCCAGCCTGGGGGCTGTACAACCTTAATATTGCTTGTTCCAAGGCGTCTATTTGTACGGTGTAATGTTCTTCGCATTGACTGCACTGTTGATACACCCTGGAATCGCTGACGATCACAATCCGGTCGTTCAATCCAGGAATAGTTTCATCCAACTCGGAGATGGATGGGCTGATAAGGGTAGCGGCTTGACGAGCGGCTTCGAAGGTCAACTGGCTGGAAGTGCCCAACTCGTTTACCTGGTTACCTAAAGGAAGCGTCTTGCTCAGGTTGAAACTGCCGTCATATAAGCGGTATTTCAGGGTGAGAATGCGTAATGCAGCTTCATCAACCCTTTGGGCGAAGGCAGGATCTTCGCGATACTTGAGCGTAAATGATCCCAGGGTGCGCAGGGTTGTGGTGTATGAGCTTGTATCTCCGCTGGAAACAAAGTTACCCAGGTAGAGCATATCGTTTCCTGCCAGGAAAGCATCCAAGGCAACGCTGCGCCCGTTAAAGGTTTGACCGGTTGGATCATAAAAACGGCGGACAGCGCGGCTGCCCAGGCTGTCGCTGATCATAATTCCGCCCTGCTCGCGCCAGGATTTCAGCGCCGGCAGACTCATCAGATTGGCAAAGGCTTGTGGATCAAAACTTACAGGCCGGGTGGTTGCACGAAAGTTTTCTTGAAATCCCTGATACCGGATATGGGAAACCAGCAGGGCATCTAAGGTTGCCTCGGGCGAAAGCGCATTGCCGGTGAGGGCAAAGAAGGGATAAAGCTCGAACTGTTTTAACTGTTCCAAGGTTTTCCGAACAGTAGCCACCTCTTCTTCGGGTAAGCGGTCGGACCCTCCGTAACCCGGAAAATGTTTCCCTACCACAACCAATTTATCATTGCTACCCTCATGCAAACCCGAAACGTAAGCCTCGCCCATTTCAGCCACCCAGAATGGATCGCCTCCAAAGGTGCGCACTCCCAGGTCGTTGTTCCCTTCTGAAAATTGTGATTCCAGAACATCTAGCGAAGGACCCAAAAACAAGTTGATGCCCAGGATAGAAAGCTCACGTCCCAAAACGATGCCCAACTGGCGCGCCAATTCTGGCTGCCAGGTGGCTCCCAGTGCCATCTGGCTTGGCAGTTGGGTGACACCTCCCAGGATTTGATCATAGGGATATCCGTCACCATTTTGAGCAACGCCTATCAGCAAGGGGACGAAGGCCGGCCGGAAAGTCTGGTCCATTTCAGGTTGCAGCTGCAGTTTTAACGATCCGGCGTATTCATCCCGCTGCAATTGATCCGTCAGACTTTGTAGAATTGTAATGGTGCGATCCGCGCCAACGAAATTGTTGTTGGATGTTTGCAGGATCACCCCGCCAATATGATAGTTCACGATCAGATCATAGATTTGATCGGAATTTGGCGTACCTTGGGCTGCTTCTGGGCCCGAAAAAGTTACCAGGAACAATTGCCCAACGCGTTCCTCGGGAGTAAGAGTATTTAAGAGCAGTTTGGCGCTTTCTGCAGGATCGGACTGTTGTGACAACGGCGCGGCTTTACTACCCTGGAATGAATAAAAGCTTACCAGAAGTATGGCTAAAAAGAGAAAGCGCTTCCAGAAAAATTTGATCATGAAAGTTCTTGTTTCAATATCTCTCGTAAAAGTTCTTTTCGTTCTAAACCACCGAGCAATTCCAACTTGCGGATTCCCAAGGGATCAATCTCTTCGCGCAAGATACGTAACTCTTCCATGGTCGGGGCAGTGGTCTCATGGACATCTGGCGAAACCTCTAGCTCGAAACCCGTACGAGCCTTGATTTGAGCGATCTTAACACCAGGATGGTAGCTGGTCAAGCGCAAATTTTTATTTAGAAAATCGAATTGCCCTAAATCTGAGACCAGGTATATGGGGCCTTGCCCGCGCTGGCGTGCAGGGTGATAGCCCATTCCGGAGTGTACATCGAGCTGAGGAACAAAAGTCAAGCGGGAATGTCTTGGCACGTACATGCATATATCGCTGATATATGTGGTCACATCGGGAATACCGCCGCTGCCTGGCAGGCGCAAGCGTGGTTGCGCTCGTCCTGTGGTAAGGTAGTTTTTGCCAAAGGCGATGTTGTTAAAATTACCTGCGGGGTCTACTTGGGCAGGACGGAAGAATTCTTTGGGACGGAGACGAGGCAGCACGTCTACGGCGGCTCTCACAAAGCCAACATGAGTTAGAGCCAGATCGATCCACAAACTCTCGATGCGCGTGATACTGAGCGGCGCCGCGCGGCGGCACATGCCTTGTCCAATAGCAGATGCGAAGTACAGGTGAGGAGCATTGGTTCGGAGAGCGAGCAAATATCCCGCCGAGGCCAGGGGTGTTGCCAGTCCTTGGGCAACTACATCTCCATCTTTGATCTGATGGGCAATACATATTACCATTATCTCATCTGGTGTGGGCGGACTCTCTACCATAGATTATCGTTCGAGAAGAATTTTCTGGTGGATTTCAGGCTGAATATTCCCGCCCGATAGAATGACTACAGCCGGTCGGCTAGTTATTTTACCAGTTAAAACGGCTGCCAGTGAAACGGCTGCAGATCCCTCAATTTGCTCCTGATAATGCTGCCATGAATACCGGATGGCTTGCTTGATCTCAGCCTCGTTAACCAATACAATATCTGCCACGTATCGCTTGACAAGCGGTATGGTCACGGCCCCTTCTTCTACTGGACCAGCCAATCCATCTGCCAGGCTGGGCAATTCCATCACGTTATCCTGGCTATTCTGATGGAAAATGGAGTGGAAGAAGGGCGATGCAACAGACTGAACGCCGATCAATTGTTTGCCAGGAGAAAGATGATCTAAAACAGCGCCGATCCCGCTGATCAAGCCGCCTCCTCCGATTGGGACTACCCAGGCTTGAACCGGAACAGGGAGTTGGCGTAATGTTTCGCGCGCCAGCGTTCCTTGACCAGCAATGACCAGGCCGTCATTATAGGGCGAAACCCAGGTGGATTGATTTTCCCGAGCGAAGGCCAATCCAGCTTGTTCAGCCTCTCCATAACCACCCTTGACGAGATGAACCTGCGCTCCCAGGGCTTGCATGGCATGGATCTTGGCGGGAACGGCATGCTCGGACGCGAAAATGATCACTGGCGCTGAAATAATGTCCCCAGCCAAAGCCACACCCTGTCCATGGTTGCCGGCCGAGGCGGTAACAAGCCCTCTCTCTTGTTCCCAACTTTGCAAGCTGAGAATCTTGTTGAGTGCGCCGCGCAGCTTGAACGATCCTGTTATTTGCCGGTTTTCCCATTTTAAGTAAATATCCAGGCTGGCATCGTAGCTGAGGGGTGTTTTCCGAACGTGAGGAGCAATCCGGTCTTCTGCTTGATCGATCCATGCAGAAGGGATCATACAGTATCCTGTGATTGTACCGCTAGATTTTTGGATTGCAGAACGGCCAGAACTTCTCGAGCTTTGATGGGATCATCGGTAATGATTCCATCCACTCCCCATTCAAAGAGCTTTTGCATAGCTCCTGCATCATTAACGGTCCAGGTGTGCACGCGCCGCTTGCTTTTATGCATCTGTTCTACCAGGGCTTGGGTTGTATCATTTTGTTCAGGGTGCAGTGCGTCAAAACGCAGCCAATGCACCAGCCAGGAACGTGCCAAAGCACCGGAAGAGCCCAGTGTTGCCAATAAGCCCGCTGGGACAGCCGGCAGCACCTGCCTGGCTTTCAACAATGCAACGGGATTAAAAGAAGAAAATATGACTCGCTCCTCAAGGTTGAACTGTTGAACCAGGCGAGCGGCTTTTACGGGAAGATCGTCCAGGGGAGATGCATAGTTAGTCAGTTCAACATTGATACATATCTGCTGCCCAACTGTCTCAAATACTTCTGCCAAGGTGGGAATTTTTTCGTCTCTAAACTCAAGATCGAAATTTAAGCCGGCGTCTAATTTTTTTAGGGCTGCCAGGGATAAGTGGCGAACTTTACCGGTCCCGTTCGTTGTGCGGTCTACAGTTTGGTCGTGAATGACCATTACCTGCCCATCTGCGCTGAGCTTGGCATCGAGCTCGATGGCATCTGCGCCTTGGCGTACTGCCAATTGGAACGCGGCCAAAGTGTTTTCAGGGGCGTATGCGCTGGCGCCGCGATGTGCAAAAATTGTAGGTCGAGGAATTTGGATGTGCATATTCGTCTATAAATTTAAAGCTCTACGAAAAAGGCTTCTGCGGCGCGATCAATGAGTTCGCGAGTTAAAACGGGTTCAGTGCTAATAAAGCGGCTGATATCCAGGATTTGATCACACAGGTCGCGCGGGTGTGATGCACGCAGCTTTCGGTCACGCTTGATATACCATTCCTGTAAAAGATAGGCTAGGCCTTGATCGGTGAACTGTACTCCTTTAGCGTTTGCCACCCGGCGAAAGATTTCTCTATATTCCTCATATGTTGGATCACCGATTTCGATCTTATGGCGCAGGCGGCGTAGAAAAGCTTCATCAACCAGATCACGCGGAGGTAGGTTGGTTGAGAAAACAACTAGTACATCGAAGGGTACCTCGATCTTTCTACCTGTGTGAAGAGTCAAAAAATCAACCCGGTTTTCTAGAGGAACGATCCACCGGTTTAGCAGGTCGCGCGGCCGTACCAACTGGCGACCAAAGTCATCGATCAGCAGGATACCGCCGTTTGCTTTTACCTGGAAAGGCGCCTCATAAAACTTGTTGACATCGTCAAATACCAGGTCCAACCCAGCCAGGGTCAGCTCACCCCCGACCACGATGAAAGGCCGTCGGATCTTGACCCAGCGTGGGTCGCGCCTGGGGTTTGAGCGCAGAGGTCCTGTGCCACTGGCTGAACTGGCTTCTTCAGGCGATAGCTGGTGGTTGACGGAGTCATACATCTTAACCACTTGACCATCCACATAGACGGCATAAGGAATATATAGGCTTTCCCGCAAGATCATATTACCGATGGCCCGAGCAACGCTGGTCTTGCCATTACCTGGCGGCCCATACAGGAAGATCGATGTACCCGAATTGACAGCAGGGCCTATTCTCTGAAAGGTTTTTTCCGAAAGGACCAAGTGTGATAGGATTTGCCGGATAGTACGGCTGGTGACCGTCATGCGCGCTTGTGCTTGTTTTTTGACAGACTCATTGTAGACATCGATCGGCACTGGCGCAGGACCGGCATACTGGCTGCGTTCCAGGGCTTCGCGCGCCCTGGCAATGCCTGCCCCAGTGATCGCATATTGGTAAGCGCCTTCACCCAAACCGATTTGTGAAGATTTGACCTCAACAAATTTTTCCCGTTTCAATGCATCCAGGATTTGATCTACCAATCCCGAAAAAGGCAGTGCCATTGCTTCGGAAATTTTGAAACCACCTAAATAACCCTGAAAATATAGGATCTTTAAGGCCAGGTCTTGCAGCCATAATTGTGATAACCCCGTATCTTCTATGCGTTGAATATTGGGGGGTGAGAAAGAACCAGATTGCGGTGGATTGGCAGATTTGGGGTCGGCTTTTTTTGCAGGTGCCTGCATCGTTTTATCCTCCGATAATGTTCGTAGAGCTATGTGATTTTATTCTAAAATGATTATAGCATGGCATTTCTGGAGTGAATAACGAAATGCACCTGCTTGTTGGAGAGTAACAAGCCAGGCAGCAGTACACTGTCGAAGCAGTTTCTGGATGGTTTTGCTTAGCTTTCCAGACTACTACTGAGAGTTGATAACGCGAGGTTAGGAGATCTATAAATGGCTTGCTGAGGCAGGTTAGCTGGATGCGCAAATATCTCGCACGTTCAACTGGAGGTATTTGTGTCCGTTGAATTCGTTGACTTCAAAATTATAGAGTAAATCAATCATGTTGGGCATTTTTTCGTACCACTCACTTTGTTTGAAGGCAATCGCGTCGTACGTGATCTGTCCATCCGTAACGGTTAACTTAAGATGCGCTTCTTCTTTACCCACTTTACGCGCTCGGGTTACTTTTAGGTGCCGTGATACGAAAACAGCAGGGGGATTCTCGGAACCCGTTGGTTGTAACCATTCTAAGACTTCCAGCAACTCTGGACGTAGTTCATATAGCGGGAGTTCCATATCTGCACGGAGCTTAGGCTGCAGGTCTTGATCGGCTAATTGCTCCAGAGCGAGCTTTTTTAAACGCCGGATAAGTTCGGGCAGGTTTTCGTTTCGAATGGTGAAACCAGCCGCCGCTGCGTGGCCACCGTGATGTTCCATCAGTTCTGCACATTGATCCAAGGCATCGGTGATATGGAATTCGGGAATGCTTCGGCACGAGCCGCGAGTGAATTCTTCACCCTGTTGTGCAACAATAGATGGCCGGTAATACTGCTCGGTCAACCTGGAGGCGACCAATCCCACGACACCTGGATTGAAATCATGACTGGCTGCGAAGAGCAAATATTTGTTTTCGTCTGTCAGGGCCATTTCTTCGGCTCGCAGCAGGATCTGGCGCGTAATATCTTGCCTTTCCCGGTTTTGGTTATCCAACTGCTGGGCCAGCTTCCCGGCTTCCAGAACATCATGGGTGAGCAACAGGCGTAAGGAGGCCAAAGCTGAATCTAATCGCCCAGATGCGTTCAGGCGTGGCCCCAAAACGTAGCTGATATCCATTGCCGTGATATTCTTAGTGAGATTGGCTACACCGATCAGCGAGCGCAAACCTTGCCGGTTCTGCTGGCGGATTTGTTCGATACCAAACTTAACCAGTGCCCGATTTTCACCCCGCAGAGGAGCCAGATCGGATACCGTTCCCAAGGCAACCAGATCTGCATAAGCCTCTGCTCGTAAATGCTCTGGGAGTGAATCGCCCTGCCTTTCAAGAGATTTGACCAATCCATCGACCAGTTTATAAGCGATGCCCACACCGGCCAGGTCTTTGTCCGGATAATAATCGCCCTCTTGCTTTGGGTTGACCACAGCCAGGGCTGTTGGGATTTCGTTAGCCGGATGATGGTGATCGGTGATGATCATATCCAGCCCAATATCATGGGCGTGCTGCGCTTCGGGCAATGAGCGGATACCACAATCGACTGTGATTACCAGTCGTATGCCTTCGTCGTGCAAGGCGCTTAGCGCGTCTTTATTTAGTCCATAGCCTTCTTCAAAGCGGTTGGGAATATAGCCTCGAACATTGGCGCCCAAGCCTTCCAGGAACTGCACCAAAAGTGCAGTGGCAGTGACTCCGTCAACATCATAATCTCCATAAATTGCAATGGCTTCCTGTTTCTGGATAGCAAACAGAATACGATCAATGGCGGCAGATATTCCCTTGAGCGAAAATGGATCGGCGCCCGGCGGACGTTCTGCCATCAAGAAGCGATAAGCGTCTTCTGGAGTTTGATAGCCCCGATTATAGAGTATCTGTCTCAAGACAGGGTGATAGTTCGCCAAGGCTTGGTCGACCGAATCTGGAATATGAGGTGCTATCTCCCAACGTCTTTTTATTGTGAGCATAAAATCCCTCTATTCCTTTGGATCCACCCTGTTGATTTGCTCGGGTGTATATTTTCAAACAACTCAACAAATATGTCTTGAAAAGTGGTCCGATAAACTAAAAATAAATGATCTTTGATGATGATTGCGATATAATAATTCACGGCTCGTAGTATAGCATAAATTACCTGTATAACCTATCCGACCTATGGTGGGAGGACGGATAGGTTATAGGAAAGATTGTTCTCGGAAACATGAGTATAGACCACCGCTTTGAAAATCTCAAGAAGCGCTTATCGAATTTGCTTCGTTGGCTCATTCCAGGGCTAGGTGTAAAAAGATGGTTGATCCCGATCATTCTTGGCACAACCCTGTTGAGCTTCGGATTAGCCATTGTTGTTCTGGATATTTATCGAAATGCGCCTGACACCTGGTGGCTGCCAATTTTGTCGATTGCAGCTTTACGGTCACTGGTGCGTCCGTGGCGGGCCTTAATTTTTAGCCTGATCGGTATCGCCCTGATTGTGTGGGGAATGTGGGGATTGTACCATTCTCTGTTGGCGCCATACCGCACTCCTGGGCGTAATATGCTAGAGCAATTGGAAGGGCACCGCCGCAAAGAACGCGGCCCTAAGATCGCTGTGATTGGCGGAGGCCATGGACTTTCCACTTTACTCAGAGGTTTGAAGGCTTATTCCTTCAACATGACTGCTATCGTCACAGTGGCTGATGATGGGGGGTCATCAGGACGTTTGAGAAAATCAATGGGAATATTGCCGCCGGGAGATATTCGAGATTGCCTGGCTGCCTTATCCAACAATGAAACTCTGTTAACGCAGTTATTTCAATATCGGTTCTCGCAGGAAGATGATTCTTTGCAAGGACATTCTTTTGGTAATTTATTTATCTCGGCTTTGACAGAGATCATGGGAAGTTTTGAGAATGCAGTAGCCGAATCCGCAAATGTATTGGCGATTCATGGGCGAGTTTTACCGGCTACCCTCCATGACGTCCGGCTGGTAGCAGATGTTATTTTACCTAATACAGTGCGTGAATATCGGATTGAGGGTCAGAGCCGGATTCACAAGGCAGCCGGGCAGGTTAAGCGGGTCTGGCTGGAGCCGAATAGCCCCCCTGCTTATCCAGAGGTGATCCAGGCTATATTGGCGGCCGATTTGATCGTTGTCGGGCCGGGTAGTCTTTATACCAGCGTTCTACCGAATTTACTGGTCCCTGATATTGCTGCTGCCGTACAGTCCAGCCGGGCGCTGAAATTTTATATATGCAACGTAGCAATTGAACCAGGGGAGACAGATGGCTTTACCTGCAGCGATCATGTGCGGGTATTAACAGATCATGTGGGCGATCAAATCTTTGATATTGTGGTCGCGAATTCAAACACCGAACTGCCGCCTCCAGCAGGAATATCCTGGGTACAGTTAGGTGATGAAGAGGAAATAGATTATCCGATTTATAGTTCAGATTTACTAAGTAAAGATTTTCCCGGACATCATGATTCAAAAAAGCTATCACAAGTTATAATAGACTTGTACCAAGAACGGACCGGCCCTCTGGTAGAATAGGGCTGGTAGAATTATGCCAGTAAACAACAACGATACCACGTCTTGTAAAAAACCTGGATCGTTGAATCTATAACATAATCTTTTAGGAGGATTATCATGACAACAAAAGTAGGTATTAACGGATTCGGCCGCATTGGTCGACAGGTACTGAAGGCTATTCGGGATTATCATCCTGATGAACTGGAAGTAGTTGCTTTCAATGATATTGGCGATTTACCCACCATGGCGCATTTGCTGAAATATGACTCGAACTATGGTCGTTTTGATGGCACAGTTGAGGTTCAGGGTGACGGCCTGCTCGTTGATGGAAAGACGGTAAAGGTTTTCAAGGAAACCGATCCGGCCAATATTCCATGGGGCGACCTGGGTGTTGACATTGTGATTGAGAGCACTGGTATTTTCACTGTCAAGTCCGATGGTGTAAACAAAAAGGGCAAGACGGTTAAAGGCGCAGAAAACCACATCACCAAGGGCGGAGCCAAGAAAGTGATTATTTCTGCCCCGGCTGAAGGCGAAGACCTGACGATCGTTTTGGGTGTCAATGATGATAAATATGATCCTGCCAAGCATCATGTGGTATCGAATGCATCCTGCACTACCAATGGCTTAGCACCTGCGGTTAAAGTGGCCAATGACAATTTTAAGATCGTGCGTGGTTTCATGTGCACGATCCATTCCTACACCAATGATCAGAAGATCTTGGACTTGCCTCACAGCGATCTGCGCCGCGCACGTGCAGCCGCGATGAGCATTATTCCCACCTCCACCGGCGCTGCCCGTGCCTTGAAGCTGGTTATTCCTGAAATGGCAGGCAAATTAGACGGTTATGCGTTGCGAGTTCCCACTTCTACCGTTTCGATCATCGATCTAACAGTGGAAATGGAAGTTGCTGCTACTACCGAAGAACTGCGCCAGGCATACCGCGATGCTGCTGCAGGCCCCTTGAAGGGCATTTTGGCAGCGGTTGATGAGCCCTTGGTCAGTATCGATTACAAAGGCGACCCGCACAGCTCTTCTGTTGATCTGCCTTTCACAATGGTATTGGGCAAGGAAAAGAACACTTTTGCCAAGATCGTGGCCTGGTACGATAATGAATGGGGCTACTCTGTCCGCACGTCAGACCTGGCTGCTCTCATGGCGAAATCCCTTTAAAAAACCTATCAACCTCATCTTGCGTGTGGCTTGTGAGAGCCACACGCAAGATACTTTTTGGAGCCCCTATGTTTAATAAGAAAACTGTACGTGATATCGATGTGGCAGGAAAGCGCGTTTTGGTGCGCGTGGATTTTAATGTGCCTATTAAAGAGGGTGTTGTTACCGATGATACTCGTATCCAGGCTGCCTTACCCACCCTAAAATATTTGCTCGATAAGGGAGCTTCGTTGATCTTGTTCTCCCACCTTGGCCGTCCAAAAGATGGTCCTGATCCTAAATATTCCATGGCTCCGGTAGCAAAACACCTGGGCCAGGTTATGGGAAAATCGGTTGCTTTTTCTGCCGAATGTGTCGGGCCGGTTGCCGAAGCGGCTGCCAAGGCTCTTAAGCCGGGCGATGTTCTGGTTTTAGAGAATACCCGCTTTTATCCAGGCGAAACCAAAAATGACACAGAACTTGCCCGGCAGATGGCTGTTCTGGCAGATGTTTACGTGAATGATGCTTTTGGCTCAGCTCACCGCGCACATGCATCTACAGAAGGTGTAGCCAAACACTTGCCTGCAGTGGCTGGTTTCTTGATGGAAAAAGAGATCCAATACCTTGGCCAGGCGGTTGCCGATCCTAAGCGGCCATTTATCGCCATCCTGGGAGGAGCCAAAATTAGCGATAAGATCGGTGTTATTCGCAATTTGCTTACGAAGGCGGATAATGTTCTGATTGGCGGCGGTATGGCAAACACCTTCTTCAAAGCTCAGGGCTACCCCGTTGGGGACTCTCTGGCAGAGGATGAAGTTCTGGATACCGCTCGCGAATTGCTCAAAGATGGTGGCACTCGTTTACGCTTGCCGATTGATGTAGTGGTCGCTGATAAGTTTGAGAACGAAGCGCAATCTAAAGTGATCTCTATGGGCCCCATCGATGATGGTTGGCGTATATTAGATATTGGCCCGGAAACCGTAGCGGCGTTTGCCAAGGTGATTGCTGGAGCAGGTACAGTGGTGTGGAATGGCCCGATGGGTGTTTTCGAATTCCCGAAGTTCGCTGTTGGCACCTTTGGCGTAGCTCGGGCTGTAGCCGAGAGCGAAGCTGTTTCCATCATTGGCGGCGGCGACTCTGTTGCGGCTGTCAATCAATCCGGCTTGAGCGACAAAATTACACATATTTCCACGGGCGGCGGCGCTTCGCTGGAAATGTTGGAAGGCCTGGCACTGCCTGGTTTGGCCGCGTTGCAAGATAAGGAATAACTACCTTCGTAGAATATTGTGACGAACTGATCACTGAGATGGATACCTTCTCAGTGATCAGCGATTTACTAGCAAGTTGATTAAAGAATTAACTGTCTTGAGGGTGAAAATGCGTAAACCATTTGTTGCTGGAAATTGGAAAATGTATAAGAACATTGCTGAGACTCGCCACCTTGTTTCAGAATTGGTGCCCGGGCTTCAGGCTGTTCAAGGTGTTGAAAAAGTTCTCTGTCCTCCGTTTACATCTTTGTTGGCTGCATCATCTCTTATCGAAGGAACGGATATTGGGCTGGGAGCACAGAACTTGCATTGGGAAGCGTCGGGCGCTTTCACAGGTGAAATTTCGCCTGCGATGGTTGCTGAACTTTGTAAGTATGTCATCATTGGCCATTCTGAGCGCCGAGCTTACTTTGGGGAAACGGATGAAACCGTCAATCTTAAAGTGCGAGCGGCCATGCAATATGGGTTGATACCCATTGTTTGTGTAGGTGAAACGCTGCAAGAAAACGAAGCGAACCGAACTTTTGAAGTGGTTTCTCGCCAGGTTCGCGAAGGTTTGAAGGGTTTATCGTTGACTGCAGACGAGTTGACACAACCTTCTCTGGTGGTTGCTTATGAACCCGTGTGGGCTATTGGCACCGGAAAAGCTGCAACTGCCGATGGCGCCAATGCGGTGATCAAAGATGTTATCCGGGGCGCCTTATCCGATAAATTTGGTAGTGCGGTTGCCCAGGCGGTGCGAATATTGTACGGCGGTTCGGTAAAAGGTGCCAACGCAGCAGAATTCTTTACGCAGCCAGACATTGATGGAGCGTTGGTTGGTGGAGCCAGCTTGAAAGCAGACGAGTTCATAAAGATCGTTCAGGCTGCAGCTCCGACTGCTTGATCTTATGCTAGATAAAATTGAAGGATTGATGTGGCTCTTGCTTATGCTGGGGCCACTCATGATTCTTCAACGCAGCTTGCATCGTGAAATCCAGGCCGTCTTGCTGATTTTGACCCGGCGTTCAGATATTACCATTGTGCTTTTTTCTTTATTGTTTTTACCTGGGGTATTGCTTCACGAGGGGAGCCATTTTATCATTGCCCGGTTATTGCGAGTTCGCACTGGTCGCTTTTCGATATTACCTCAATCCGTTGGAAATGGGCGTTTACAGCTTGGTTATGTTGAAACAGAGCCGGTTGATTTCTTGAGAGATTCTTTGATAGGTGTAGCGCCTTTATTGTTTGGCAGCATTTTTGTTACTTTTGCCGGTATGGTTCATTTGGGTTCATCAACTGTCTGGCAAAGTTTCCAGTCGGGCGGTGTTTTGGCTGGTATTTCTTCATTATTTGGTGTGCATACCCTGCCTGATTTTTGGTTATGGTTTTATCTTGCATTGACCGTTAGCAGTACGATGATGCCTTCATCCTCAGATAGGCGTGCCTGGTTGCCAGTGCTTATTATCATTTGTGTATTGTTGGGTGCGGCGGTTCTGGCTGGCGCAGGGCCATGGTTATGGACTTATTTTGGCCCGGCGTTGGATCAAGGTGTGAAATCCCTTTCGATGGTGATAGGCATTACATTAGTGCTTCATATTACGTTGTTGATTCCCATGTGGGCGATACACAAATCGCTGGCGCGCGTGACGCGCCTGGATGTCCGGTGATTTTTTGCAAATATGATTTATGGTACAATGCTGAAATCTTTGGTATCTTCTTTTATTCGGGCAATTCGTAGAGGTGAATGAACCCACGAATTGAATTTTTTTTGGCTATTGCCGGAGAGAGAGTTCGTTATGGAAGCAAATTTACCGGAATCTCCAGGTTCCTCAGCAAACGGGCATATGCCGCGTTTCCTCAGGCCTCAACAGATAGCAATGATCGATGAGGCTTTGGCCGCTTTGGGTGATTATGGTGAGCTAAAGCTGGTTGTTGAAAGAGGCCGTTTGCGTTTTTTGGTCGCGCAAAAAAGCTTTGATGCCCTAAAATGGCAGCCTGGTTGGATCTTGAAAGAGTTAGGTTCATCGGATCAGGATTGATCAGTTCATTATTTT
This sequence comes from uncultured Anaerolineaceae bacterium, assembly GCA_964629965.1. Lineage (GTDB taxonomy): Bacteria > Chloroflexota > Anaerolineae > Anaerolineales > UBA4823 > CAZVRZ01. The sequence goes on along the minus strand of CAZVRZ010000025.1, from coordinate 11,019 downwards.
TGATAAGAAATCAACCATGAGCCAATCTTGGTACGCTCTTCGCAGTAAGCCATGTAAAGAAGATATCGTTTGGAAACAGGCACGTGATCGCGGGGTGGAAGTTTTTTACCCGAGAATGCGAGTGCAGCCTGTCAATCCTCGCTCGCGAAAGATAAAGCCTTATTTTCCGGGCTATTTATTTGTACGAGTAAGCCTGGATGATGTTGGTTTGTCTATTTTCCAATGGATGCCCTATTCTGTAGGGCTGGTCAGTTTTGGCGGCGAGCCTGCTGCCGTTCCCGATAGTCTTATAAATGCTATTCAACAGCGTGTTGATGAGATCGCGGCAGCAGGGGGCCAGGTTTTTGATGGCCTGAAGCGTGGAGATCTTGTGCAGATTGAGTGTGGGCCTTTTAGAGGATATGAAGCTATTTTTGACGCTCGTATTCCTGGCAGTGAGCGCGTGCGCGTTTTACTCAAGTTTTTGGATGAACGGCGCGTGCCCGTAGAATTGGATGCATCTTTTATCCAATCGAAGAAACGATAAGATATTGTGTTTTCGCCTTAGGGTGGTCAAAATTCGAGCCAATTAATCAGCTCCGGGCCGTAAATGGATGTCGGAAGGGCGGAGCATTCTTAGAAAAGGAGGTGTGATTTATGAAAAAAGCTCTCATCAGCGGGATAACAGGTCAAGACGGTTCCTATTTGGCCGAATTGTTGTTGTCGAAAGGTTATGAAGTTCATGGAATCATCCGCAGGGCCAGCACCTTTAATACCCGCAGGATCGATCATATATACAAAGATCCTCATAACGGTGAAAAAGTAAATTTGCATCTACATTATGGAGATCTAACCTGCGCTGACAGCTTGATCGAATTGATCTACAATGTTCGCCCGGAAGAGGTTTACAACCTTGCAGCTCAGTCGCATGTACGGGTAAGTTTTGATATGCCTGAATATACAGGCAATGTTACAGGTTTAGGCGTTATTCGTTTCCTGGAAGCAATCCGTAAGAGTGGCATTCAAACACGTTTTTACCAGGCATCATCCAGTGAGATGTTTGGCAGCGCTCCGCCGCCTCAAAATGAAACCACGCCTTTTCAACCCCAAAGCCCTTATGCAGCAGCAAAAGTTTATGCGTATTGGATCACACGCAACTATCGTGAAGGCTACAAGATGTTTGCCAGCAATGGGATTTTGTTCAATCACGAAAGTCCCAGGCGAGGTGAAACCTTTGTGACGCGCAAAATAACACGCGCTTTGGCAGCAATTAAGATCGGCAAACAAAATTGTCTTTACCTGGGGAATCTGGATGCCAGGCGCGATTGGGGTTATGCGCCAGACCATGTCGCTGCCATGTGGAAAATTATGCAGTATGATCGCGCCGATGATTTTGTTGTTGGTACTGGTGAAGCACATTCTGTTCGCGAATTTTTAGATGAGGCTTTTGGATACCTGGATATGGATTGGCATCAATATGTTCGTATTGATCCCAAATATTTTCGCCCGACAGAAGTGGATCACTTGTTAGCAGACAGCGCCAAGGCGCAAAAAGAAGTCGGCTGGGAGCCACGAGTAAAATTCAATGAACTTGTGCGGATTATGGTCGATGCAGATTTAGAGTTTTTGGGTTTAGAGTCCCCAGGAGAAGGAAAAAAGATCTTGGAAAAGCATCATGGTATATGGCACCGTTGGGATACCCAAGTGGTAAGCATGGATAGCTAACTTTAAGAGATTTATCCAATGAGTTACTTGATCACACCCTATGGGGGAAAACTGATCGATCGGATCATTAAAGGCGAAGAACGCCAGGCTCTGCTTGCCCGCGCAATCCGGTATCCCTCAATTCAAATATCTGATCGCAATCTGAACGATCTGGAAATGATCGCTACTGGAGGATTTTCCCCTTTGGATCATTTCATGGGAGAGGCAGATTATCAGCGCGTTTTGACTGAGATGCGATTAAGCACTGGCATCTTGTTTCCCATCCCTGTTACGCTTACGATCGCGAAAGATGATTTGCCGGCGCGAGAAGAATGGATCACCTTGCGTGATTCGCATAATAACATTATTGCTGTCATGCGCCTTGAGGATGTTTTTCGCTGGGACCCAACTCGCGAAGCGCGCCTGGTGTTGGGAACCATGGATCATCGTCACCCTTTGGTATCAGAGATGATCTCGTGGGGAGATTTCTGTATATCGGGCGAACTCAACGTGCTCAACCTCCCTATGTATTATGATTTTGTGGAATTGCGCCGCACTCCTTCCGATGTTCGTGAGATGCTGGAAAGTATGGGGAATGAGAAAGTTGTGGCCTTCCAAACACGCAACCCCATGCATCGCATCCATGAGGAATTGACCAAACGAGCGGCTGCAGCCGTAAATGGCAGTTTACTTCTTCATCCCGTGGTAGGCTTGACGAAGCCCGGTGACGTAGACCACTATACCCGGGTACGGGTTTATAAGGCCCTGTATGAGAACTATTATGACAGGTCGAACACTATTTTAAGTTTACTGCCTTTAGCCATGCGCATGGCCGGGCCGCGAGAGGCGATCTGGCATGCCATTATTCGCCGAAACCATGGCGCAACCCATTTCATTGTGGGTCGTGACCATGCCGGCCCAGGCCTGGATAGCAGCGGTAAGCCTTTCTACGGTCCTTATGAAGCTCAGGATATGCTAAACCAATATGAAAACGAGACGGGGGTTCACCCCGTACCATTTCAGGAATTAGTGTATCTGGTGGATGAAGCACGATATGAAGAAAAAGATAAAGCGCCCAGCAACGCTAAGATCGCCTCTATCTCCGGAACCCAGGTGCGTGAAGAGTATCTGGCGAAAGGTATGACATTGCCGGAATGGTTTACCCGTAAAGAGACAGCAGAAATCCTGACTGAGGTAAATCCACCGCGACATAAACAAGGTTTTTGTATCTGGTTCACTGGGTTGAGTGGGGCTGGTAAATCGACTATTGCCCAGGCCTTGATCCCAATGTTATTAGAGCATGGACGGCAGCCTACGGTTTTGGATGGCGATGTAGTGCGGACGCATCTTTCGAAAGGCCTGGGATTTAGTAAAGAAGATCGTGATACCAATATCCTGCGGATCGGTTTTGTGGCCGGTGAAATTGTCCGGCATCATGGTGCGGTCATTTGCGCTGCCATCAGCCCATATCGCAAGGCGCGCAACGAAGCTCGCAAGATGGTTGGCGAAGAACATTTCATCGAAGTTTTTGTTGATACCCCCCTCAACGTTTGTGAAGGTCGTGACTCGAAAGGTATGTATGCCCGCGCCCGGCGGGGTGAGATCAAAGGTTTCACAGGTATTGATGATCCTTACGAGGAACCTGTTAGCCCAGAACTTGTCTTGTACACGGTTGACGCAACGCCTGAGGAAAATGCGCGCAAGATCGTTTCTTACTTACGAGAAGTTGGGTTTATCTAGGGAAATAACCACTAACTTCGAAAAGATGCTCTAAAATCTCTCATAATCATCCAAAGGATTTATATGAATACCGTATGTATCTTGGGAATGGGTTATATCGGTTTGCCTACGGCGGCGATGTTCGCAACACATGGCGTCAAGGTGACTGGTGTTGATATTAACAAACAGATCATCAACACGCTTCAGGAAGGTAAGATCCATATCTATGAACCAGGCTTAAGTGACTTGGTTCAGCAGGCTTGGAGAAGCCAGAACTTGAAGGTAGCCTCAACCCCAGAAGAAGCTGATGCTTTTATTATTGCTGTGCCTACTCCATTTAACCCTGATAAAACGGCTGATATGCGAGCAGTGATCTCGGCAACTGAATCGCTTGTGCCTTACCTGCGCCCAGGGAACCTGGTTGTTTTAGAGTCTACCTCGCCTCCAAGGACAACGGTTGACCTGGTCAAGCCGATTCTGGAACGGTCCGGACTGAAAGCAGGCATAGATTTTTACTTAGCGTATACTCCAGAACGGATTTTGCCGGGAAAAATGATCAAAGAATTGATCGAGAACGCGCGGGTTATCGGAGGAATCACGCCGGCCTGCGCACAAGCTGGTCGCAATCTATATGGCATATTCGTTAAAGGGGAAATCATCCTGACTGATTCGACCACTGCGGAGATGGTGAAACTGATGGAAAACACCTCCCGCGATGTAAACATAGCAATCGCGAATGAATTTGCCCGCTTGGCAGAACGTGTCGGCGTCAATGTTTGGGACGCGATTCGGATTGCCAACCATCATCCGCGCATAAACATCTTGAATCCTGGCCCGGGGGTAGGCGGACATTGTATTAGCGTTGACCCATGGTTTTTGGTCGAAGCCGCCCCTGATATCACACCTTTGATTCACACTGCTAGGAATGTTAACGATGATCAGCCCCACCATGTGATCCAATTGCTCCAGCGATGTTTATCTGAACTGGCGGGAAAAAGGATTGCGGTTTTGGGCCTGTCCTATAAAGCCGATGTGGATGATTTACGAGAAAGTCCGGCAGTGGAGATCGCCCAGCTGTTGGCGAAAGCTGGAGCGAAGATATTGGCCTACGAACCGTATAAGCCGGATGCAAAATTCCTGGATTTCGATACGGTTGGCAGCCTGGAAGATGTGTTCAGTGCGGCAGATGCGGCTATTGTACTGGTAGCACATAAAACTTTTCGAGCCCTGCTGCCGGAACAAGTGAAAAAGTTGATGCCGGGCAGAATAATTGTAGATACGGTCAATGTGCTGGACAATAACCTATGGAGTCAGGCCGGCTTCACTGTTTCTAAGCTAGGCGTCGGTTATCTATCTCATAAACAGTTACCTGCGAGTTGAAAATATTGTGAAACAGATCTTTCAAAGTCTAAAATCTGGCGAAATAAGTATTGTAGATGTGCCTATGCCTTCATGCCCGCCTGGACATGTGTTGATCTCGTCCAGGTGCAGTTTGATATCTGCCGGTACGGAGCGCATGTTGGTAGAGTTTGGGCAGGCCAATTGGATTGCGAAAGCGCGCTCCCAGCCAGATAAGATCAAGCAGGTGTTGGAGAAGATGCGAACAGATGGTTTGCTTCCCACTTTGGAAGCTGTTTTTGCGCGCCTGGACCAACCTTTGCCGTTAGGATATTGTAATGCGGGTGTTGTGATCGGTGTGGGCGATGGGGTATTCGATTACAAGGTGGGCGACCGGGTGGTTTCGAATGGACCGCACGCCGGTATCGTCTGCGTTCCGAAGAATTTGTGTGCTCGCATACCGGAAAACATTCGAGATGATGCGGCCGCTTTCACGGTTTTAGCGACAGTGAGCCTGCAAGGTATTCGCCTGATCCAGCCAACGTTGGGGGAAAGGGTTGTGGTGGTAGGCTTGGGTTTGCTCGGTTTGATGGCTGTTCAGATGCTGTTGGCAAATGGCTGCCAGGTTTTGGGAATTGATTACGACGCCAATAAGCTGGCCCTGGCAAAACAATATGGCGCCGAAGTAGCTGATCTCAGCGCAGGTGCAGATGCGGTCAACGCGGGCCTGTCTTTTTCAGATGGTTTAGGAGTCGATGCTGTCTTGATCACTGCATCGACGAAGAGCAACGACCCGGTTCACCAGGCGGCGCAGATGTGCCGTAAACGTGGTAGGATTGTCCTGGTGGGGGTGGTAGGACTGGAACTGTCGCGAGCCGATTTCTATGAAAAAGAGTTGAGTTTCCAAGTTTCTTGCTCTTACGGCCCTGGAAGATACGACGAAGCATACGAACAAAAGGGCCAGGATTACCCGTTCGGCTTTGTGCGCTGGACAGAACAACGCAATCTTGAAGCTGTTCTCGCTCTCTTAAACGCAGGAAAGTTCGATGTCGCTTCCTTGATCTCACATCATCTTCCCCAAGAGAGAGCTTCCGAAGCATATCAGATGCTGTTAGAAGATCATTCACTCTTAGGCGTGATCCTCACTTATGAAGACCAACCTGCTGAATCTCCTCGAACAGTTACTTACCCAGTGGTTCTATCTTCGCCCAATAAGAATGGGGTGGTTGCCGGGGTGATCGGCGCCGGTAATTTCACTTCGCTGGTTCTGCTGCCGGCTCTGGCGCGTACACCGGCGCGTCTCAAGAGCATTGCCAGTCGCGGCGGCTCCTCGGCGGCCCTGGCAGCGCGTAAATTTGGATTTAAAAATGCCACGTCAGATTACGAGATCATCTTGAGCGATCCTGAGATCAACACCGTATTCATCACGACCCGCCATAACACGCACGCAGCGCTTGTCATCAAGGCTTTGCAGGCGGGGAAAAGTGTCTTTGTCGAAAAGCCGCTGGCGTTAAACCGGTCGGAGCTGGAATCATTGCATGGCGCTGTATCTCAATTGAAGGATCAACAGGTATTGGTGGGCTTTAATCGGCGTTTTTCACCCTTTTCTCAGCGTTTGAAGAAGTTGTTGAGCGTTCGCTCGCAGCCTTTGAGCATGATCTATACCGTCAATGCGGGAGCTATCCCGGCTGCTCATTGGACCCAAAATAATGAAATTGGTGGAGGGCGCATTATCGGTGAAGGCTGCCATTTTATTGATCTCCTGCGATATTTGACTGGTTTGCCTATCACAAGCATGGAAGCCCGCATGATGGGCGAAGCGCCTGGTATAACGATCCGTCAGGATAAAATGATGATCTTATTGGAATTTGCAGATGGCTCTACAGGCGCTATTCATTATCTTGCAAATGGCAGCAAGAGCTTTCCCAAAGAGCGCCTGGAGGTCTTTAGCGAGGGGCGGGTGATTGTGCTGGATAATTTCAAAGCCTTGAAGGCTTATGGTTGGGCAGGTTTTCGGGGTATGCGAGCAGCTCGCCAGGACAAAGGTCATGTGCAGGAAATATCTGCTTTTGTCGATCGCGTCCACCAAGGCGGCGAATGGTTGATCCCCTGGGATGAATTGGAAGAAGTTACCCTGGCATCGCTTGTCGCAGTGGAACGAGCGATGCTGCCAGGTCATTCGCGAAGGGCCAATGAATAAAGCCCAGGCCGCCTACCACCTTTGGCGCCATTTGGGGTTCAAGTGGTTGATATATCGATTGTATTACGGCCTGCAACAGCGTTTGGGGTATTTTCGAAGAAAATTCCCTGTAGAGGCGTGGCAAAACCACCCTTTGCAAGGTTTGCTGACCGATCCGACCATTGCAGATCCTCAGAAATATTTTAAATGGAAACAGAAGAACCTGGCCAAGTTCTTTTTTGAACCAGGTCTTGAAGAAAACCGACCAGGGCTTTTTGCCCAGTGGGATACCGATACCGGCTCTGACAATCCCGTAGATGTATCGGCTGCTCTTGCCCAGGGTAGTTTTAGATTTTTTGGGCATCATTTCTTGCCGGCAGGTTTTCCGCCCGATTGGCAGCGGAATCATTTCACGGGAGAACGTGCAGTTTCCGATCTCCATTGGAGTGAGGTCGATGAGTTTCGGTACGGCGATGTGAAAGCCATTTGGGAGCTAAACCGTTTTAGCTTTGTCTATCCTCTGGTGCGGGCATACGGTCGTACTCAGGATGATCGTTATGCTGAGTTGTTCTGGCAATTGGTCGAAGATTGGCGGCTTCATAACCTTCCTCAGCGCGGTATCAACTGGAAATGCGGGCAAGAGGCAAGTTTTCGGGCGATGGCCTGGTGTTTTGGTTTGTATGGCTTTTTCAAAAGCGCTGTTACTACCCCTGAACGCCTGGCTTCTCTCGTTGAAATGCTTGCTTTCACTGCCAGGCGAATTGAAGCCAATTTTTCTTATGCCCTGAGCCAACAGAACAATCATGGTATTAGTGAGGCCCTGGGCCTGTGGACGATCGGGATTTTATTTCCAGAATTGATCGGCTCTGATCGTTGGCGTGAAAAGGGGAGATTAGCATTAGAACGCTTTGGCCGGGAGTTGATTTATGCAGATGGCGCCTTTGCTCAACACTCGTCTGTGTATCATCGCTTGATGCTGCACGATTATTTATGGGTTATGCGCCTGGGAGATCTCAATCGACAGCCCTTTAGCAGCAGCTTGAAACAGCGATTTGCATGTGCAGCCAACTTTTTGTACCAGCTTGTCGATCGCCCGACTGGTAGAGTACCTGATTTTGGACATGATGATGGCTCGTTGATCTTGCCTCTGAATAATTGCGATTACTCGGATTTTCGCCCTATACTGCAGGACTCGCTGTACTATTCTCACCAGGTGCGTTGTTTTCCTCCTGGCGCCTGGGATGAAGATCTTTTCTGGCTTTTTGGATCTCAAGCGTGTTCATCTTCTGAGCAAGAATTTGCTCAGAAAGACCTGGTGGCTGAAACAAGCGGATTTTACTCATTCCGTTCTGGCGAAAGTTTTGCTTTGATGCGTTGTACTGCCTATGAACATCGCCCGGCTCACGCAGACCAATTGCATGTTGATCTGTGGTGGCGAGGCCAGAATATTGCGATCGATCCTGGAACTTACAGCTATAACCCTCCTTCATCTTGGAAGCTCTCGTTGGCTGGAACGAGCGCTCATAATACTGTAATTGTGGATGATCGTGATCAAATGGAACGCCTGGGTCGCTTCCTCTGGCTGCCCTGGTCGGAGGGAAAACTCTGCAAGCTTTGTTCCTCTGACTCCCAACAATTAGCCTATTGGGAAGGCGAGCAGCATGGCTATCAACGCCTGGCCGCACCGGTTTTACATCGCCGGGCTGTAGTACGGATGGGCGCAGAGAGCTGGCTAATAATGGATGATTTGACCAGCCATCGTGATCACCAATATAACCTGCACTGGTTGCTCCATGCCTGGCCACACCAGTCTGATTCCGAAAATAACAGCCTTGTCCTGGAGACCTCCCAAGGCAGGTATTGGGTGCGGGTTGGTGTTGTAGGAGCAGCAAACCATTATTCATTGTGCGAGGCCGAACAGGATTCGTTCCGAGGCTGGTATGCTCCTTATTATTTCGATCGGAAGCCTGCTCTTTCACTCGATCTACAAGTATCTGGCTCTTCCGTGCGTTTTTGGTCATTGTTTTCTCCTGAGGAATGCCAGGCAAGTTATACTCCGGGGCGGTTGAAGTTGGCTGGTTTGGATTGGAGCTTCACAGCCTATGAAAGTGTTCGAGATGCTTCTTCTCTGTTTGACCGAGTATGTTTAGAATCGCTTGAGGCTGAATGTTGTTTAAATACCGGCAATTGAGGATACGCTGAGATATGAAATTTACAAATTTATCCATCCCAGATATTATTTTGATCGAGCCTACTGTGCGTAAGGATGAGCGGGGCTTTTTTATGGAAATCTACCAGGAACAGAAGCTTATTCAGGCGGGTTTGCCGGGGCATTTTGTGCAGGAAAATCAATCAGGTTCGCGGCGGGGCGTATTACGCGGAATGCATTATCAAATTCAACAGGCGCAAGGAAAGCTGCTGCGCGTCCTGGTTGGTGAAATCTATGACGTTGCTGTTGATATTAGAAAGAGTTCACCCACCTTTGGCAGGTGGGTTGGAGCAAGATTGTCCAGAGAAAATACCCATCAGTTATGGGTGCCGCCGGGTTTCGCTCATGGTTTTTATGTGCTCAGTGAATGGGCTGAGTTACTGTATAAGGTCACCGATTTCTGGGCGCCGCAATGGGAGCGCACTCTGATGTGGAATGATCCTCAGATTGGCATCGATTGGTCTCTGGTCGACGATCAACAACCGGTTTTGTCTGAAAAAGATGCCTTGGGTAAAACGCTGGCAGAAGCAGATTTGTTTGATTAGTGAAGGGATAAATTATGAAAAATGTTCTGGTAACCGGTGGAGCAGGTTTTATTGGGTCTAACTTTGTTCGTTTTTTACTGCAGGTGGAACCGCAGGTTCGGATTATCAATTTAGACGCTTTAACCTACGCTGGCAGTCCCGCGAATTTAACCGATCTTCCCGATCCGGCGCGCCACACTTTGATACATGGAGATATCTGCGATCGAGTTCTGGTAGATGATCTATTGCGGAAATATGCGATCGATACGATCGTGCATTTCGCTGCAGAGACCCATGTAGATCGCTCGATTGTTAATCCAGAAGTGTTCGTGCGAACCAATATCGTAGGTACATTCACTTTGTTGGAGGCTGCTCGCCAGTTCTGGATCGTTGAGAAAGCCAAATCGCTGGATGAGGTTCGGTTTCACCATATTTCGACCGATGAGGTTTTTGGCAGCCTGGCGCCTGGCGATCCAGCCTGGACGGAGGATACCCCTTACTCGCCCAATTCACCCTACGCGGCCTCCAAGGCATCCAGCGATCACCTGGTTCGAGCGTATGGACATACCTATGGCTTGCCATATTCCATGACGAACTGTTCGAACAATTATGGCCCACGCCAATTTCCTGAGAAACTCATCCCCTTATTCATCTTTAATGCCGCGGAAGGTAAACCATTGCCGATATATGGAGATGGCAAACAAATCCGAGACTGGTTATATGTGGAAGATCATTGCGAGGCTATTTGGTATGTATTGCGAAAAGGCAAGCCCGGCGGGTCGTATAATATCGGTGGAGACTCTCAGCCCACGAATCTGATGGTGATTGAGCATATATGTGGTATCCTGGATGAAGTTCGCCCCGATTCGCCCTTCACGCCGCATCGATCTCTGATGCGGTTTGTTGCTGATCGACCCGGACATGACCGCCGTTATGCTATGGATATTACCAGGATGCAACAAGAACTGGGCTGGCAGCCAAAGCAATCCTTGGGCAGCGGTTTACAAAAAACGATTGAATGGTACCTGGGCCATCCGGAATGGCTGAAAGCAATCCGCGAGCAGGTGGATTATCAGACCTGGATCATGAAGAATTATGAGCAGCGAGGAGGCAAAGAATGAAAGGCATTATCCTGGCTGGTGGAAGGGGCACGCGCCTCTATCCTCTGACGATCAGCATTAGCAAACAACTGTTACCTGTTTACGATAAACCGATGGTGTATTACCCGCTGTCTATGCTGATGTTGGCGGGTATTCGAGAAGTTTTGGTCATCTGTATGCCCGATTCTTTGCAGGCATTTCGTGAGCTGCTTAAGGATGGCAGCCAGTGGGGGATGCGTTTTACGTATGTTGAGCAAACCGAACCAC
>CAZVRZ010000024.1:0-45283 GCA_964629965.1 uncultured Anaerolineaceae bacterium | reverse complement strand
GCCTTTTGGGATCCAAAAGGGGTAAAAATGCAAGTCGACTTACTGCGCTATCTCACCAAGGGATTCCGCAACAAGTCCAATAATAGAAAGGTGGGAACGCAAAGAGCGTGAGAGCCGGACAAAAAATGGGTTGGGCGAAACTTTTTGTGTCCAAGGGATATGCCAGGGCTGGCTGCAACGCAATAAGTCGACCAAAGCGGCGCAGTAAGTCGGGTGGAACCCCCGGACAGAGCAAAACCGGCGGTGCGAAAAAGCGCCGAACAAGCAGGAAACCGGCGTGCAGACGCGTGGAAGCAGCCCGCTGGGGTGCAGCAGGTAGCCAACAATCAGAGCGGGGACTCAAGCGTTCATGGCGGCGAGCCGGATAGGGAGGCTTCAAAGACCAAACGGGCGAGATTGGCAGCGAGGGCCAGCGTATCGCCAATGATCATGGCTTTGGCGGTGTTCCTGAGGCCAAACCAGGGAGAGCGTTTGAGGCCACGGTGCTGTTGAGATGCATTCCGAGATTCGGCATAGCTTTGGCGACCGATGCGCAGCTTCCAGGTGTCGGATCCGACCTGAGCATCGCGAGCCAGGCGGACACAACCATCGGGGAGAGAAAGGCCAACGGTAATGGAATAGCCAAGCGGTTGGTCAGCGGCGGCAAAGGGGCAGGCCAGGCGTGTCGGCTGGGATTGTGGTTGGTCAGGAATGAGCAGATCTGGGTCAGGCTGGTGGGAGCATTTTTGGCGGCAAACCCACTTGGTGGTCTGGCGTTGGTAGTCGTGGCCATTGGGAGAAAGGCGGTAGCCATGTGGACAGAGCGGATTACCGAGGGGGTCATAACCGCGCTTCAGGCAGGTGAGCACATCATCATCAGTGTCATGGTGACGGATACGAATGGTGCGTAAGGCATGCAAATCAGAATAAGCAAAGGATAGGATATCGTCAAAACCTTCACCGGCATCGCCGAGGAGTTCGCCGACCTTGAGGTTGGGGAGACGCTTGCCCAGGCTCTGCAAGCCGGGGATGGTGAGCAAGTGGTCATTGACATTGGCGGGCGAGCAGGGCCCAGTCAGCGGCCAGAGCAGGGACAGGCGGTCGTCAACGATATTGAAGGATTTGGATTTGTAGCCAAAATGGTGTTTGCCGCGCGGACTTTGCGGTTCAGCGCTAGAAGCGTCTTTTTTAGGGGCATTGGGATTGTGGCCGGGCTGGTTGGAGCCGGAGTAGTAAACATAGGCAGCGGAGGGATCGCGCGGGGTGGCAAAACGACAGTGTTCCCGGCAGGCTTCGGTATCACAAGCACAGCCTTCCCTGCCTTTCTGGCAGGCAGGGCAATTCCGGGGCAGTCCGGGCCGAGAGCAAGCTGGAATTTGGTGGGCACACTTTTGTTGCGAGCGGGCAGCAACCAACTGGCAGTCGGTGGAAATGCTGACGCCATTCTCTGCCGGGTCGCCAGGGAAGGTGGCCTGAGTTGGGATCAGGTTGTAAGCCATCAAGCCCAGCACCAAGCTGTCCTGGCAAGCGGTCAACCAATCCAAACGGGTGTCCCCCAGGCTGCAGCGCAAAGTGGACTCTGCTGGTAGATCAGCCGGGTCAAACCCCAGTCGCTAGCAGTAGCCCCGACCGCGTTCCTTGGAGCGTAATTCACGCAACAGGCTAGCCCAATCCCACTGGCGTTCGACTGCCAGGAAACAAGCCAGCCCCAGGCTGAGCGGGTCAAAGGCAGGCGGACCGTACTGGCTCTTGAAGCGCTGGGCCCAAAATGGCCGCCAGGGACTGAAATCAAACAGGCGCAGGATCAGGTCAAAGGTGTCCAGGCCAGCCAAATCTGCGCTGCAACGAAGATCATCGGGGGGCAGCCAGCGATACCACGAGCGACACCATCGCCCTTGCCAGGGTGGCGGGTCGCCAGGGGTGGGCAGTTGCAGCGGCAGCAGCGGTTGGATGGATTCCCAATGAAAAAGCGCTTTGAAGTTGGGGATTAGCAACCGCCGCTCTGCGGTTGGCAGTTCACGCTGCTGAGCCAATTCGGCCCGGCTGCTGCTCGTCAGATTGTGGAACGGACTGTCTGGCATCTCTACGATCTGGTTTACAGGAGTGGCTGCGATCCAGGTGCTCATCACTTCCGCCCCCTGCGGCTGCGCAGCCAGCAATCGCTTTCCCATCGTGCCTGACGGTAATCCTGGCGGGTACTGCGTTCGCATAACCCTCTCAGATGAATGGATATTGCGGGCAGCTTGAGTGCCACCAGTGCTTCATTGCGGAGTTGCCGGATCCGTTCCCGCGTCAGGTTCATCCGCCGACCAATTTCAGCCAGGGTCAACGGTTCTTCTCCGCTCATGCCATACGCCAACACCATGATTTGTTGCTGTCTGACTGGTAAACAGGCAACAGCCTCATACAGCCCTTGCCTGATCTGCTCTGCCTGCCAGTTTTCGACCACCTGTGCCAGGCTTTCTCTGCCCGGTTCTGCTTCCAGCCAGCCCTGCGCCTTCTGATCCTCCCTGACTACTCGCCAGATCCGCCGCCGGATCGCCGTACCCGCATAATGCCAGAACGGATAGCCCTGCTCCGGCTGGAAGTGCAGAATGGCTTGCCACAGCCCAATTCGGCCTTCTTGTGTCAAATCCGCATAATCCAGATTTCCGGGACATTGACTCTGCACGATCAGGTACACCAGCAGATCATTCTGCTTGAGCAGGCTGCGCATACATGCCTGGCACCCGCTCTGCGCACAGGCAAATTCGACCGGATGTTCCGGCTGTTTTTGTCGTACAATATTCATGCGACATCTCCTTGGGTTTTTGGTTCTTACTAACCTTATTTTCCCAAAGTGGTGTCGCTTTTTTTGAGTTGTTCTTCCCTTTTTCCTGAGTTGCTTTTCCCCCTACCGACTTACTGCGCTATCTCTCCTCATTTTTTGCTTGAGATGATTGCAAATCAAACAGATCGCGATCTCTAAACCAGAGCAATAGCAATGCGAAAGGAATGATGGCTAACCAGGCAATGCCACTATAGTATGCGATAGGTATCAAGACAAATGAGCCAACGTATACGGAGACTGCACTGTATAAGACCCATGGAGATGAGCTACGGCTTGCCCACAGGAGAAAAAGTGGAGCAAGCACCAGGAGATCGTGCAGCAAGCCGTGAGGAGAAGCCAGGAAAGGATATAATCCCGCGAGCAGCAAAACAGGAATTTGGTGGCAGGGAGCATCTTTGCGAAATTTTATCACTGTCAGGATCATCAAACATGTTACTGCGATTGTGATAAACTGGCTAATTCCAAATGCAAGCGGTTGGGCTTTTTCTGGAAAAAGAGTGATCATGAGGCCATAAGGCGTTACTTCCAGGAAACCACCAAAACCATCGATGGATAACATCTGTACGAATTCAGGTATTTTATTTAGATATTCGAGATATGGGATCATTCCATGTTGCAAGACAACGATGCCTGCCCAGGCGATAGCCACCATGCTAAAGCTGAACAGAGCTTTCCAACGGCGGCTTATCAACCAGAAGATCAGGAAACCAACCACCAGTTGTGGCTTGTATATGCTTAGGCCCGCTAGCGCTCCAGCAATCTCCCAGCGTTCTCTTATAGTAAAAACGAGCATGCCGGTAAACAAAAATAATGTTAAGGCATGGTTTTGCCCAACCTGCAAGCCTTCGATCAAAGGGAAAAACGATAATACTATGATCAACAATCGTCGATATGTCAAACCGCTTTGGCGAAGTTTCTGCGTTGTTAAATAACGCTCCATCCAAAAAACAGACAAGGCAACAAAACCAATGCTCATCACGCTCCACAGTGCCAGGGCCCAGCCAGGCGGCAAGTAAGTGAATACAGAGAATAACAGAGCCGTGTAGGGTGGGTAGTTGTGTGGGGCTATGCCCGGCAGCGGTGTGGGTGCGAGCAGAGATTCTTCCACTTGCCATTGATAGGAAAGGTTATATAGTTCGGTTGGATTTTCTTTGTAAATACGACCGGCTGTGTAGAGCATGAGAAAGTCGGACCCTATGATCTTGCCCATGGCACTGATCCAGCCATGCCCCAGGATGATATTCAGGATCAAGATCGACCAGGTGGTCAGTAGGAAAATAAGGGGGTAGTTCTTTAAACGCTGTTCGTTGATGAAAGCCATGGCTGCATTATATAATACCCTGGTGACTGTGCAAAGATGTTGTAGAGATGGAGGATGTAGGCCAAAATATGCGCATAGCTAATAAATTGCATGATATGTTTATACCGCCAGTTGGTGGTGGAGCTAGATGTTCGATAGCACAAGAATATCATGGAGAAAACTCTTACAGCACGCCTCGCAGGTAGCGACCTGTATGGCTTAACGGGGATTGCGCCAAATTTTCAGGAGTACCCTCGGCAACAATCCATCCACCTTTCTCGCCGCCTTCAAGCCCTAAATCTAGTACCCAGTCTGCAGTTCGGATAACGTCTAAATTGTGTTCGATGACGATTATAGTATTTCCGACGGCTACCAATTGGTGCAAGACATCCAGAAGACGTTGTATATCTGCGAAATGCAAACCGGTAGTTGGTTCATCCAAGATGTAAACTGTGCGACCGGTTGCAGCCCGGCTAAGTTCTTTAGCGAGTTTTACGCGCTGCGCCTCGCCTCCGCTCAGCGTTAGGGCACTTTGTCCAAGCTTGATGTAATCTAGTCCTACACCTTGTAGGGTCTGCAGAATACGCATAATTTGAGAGTGGTGAGCAAAAAACGATAAGGCTTCTTGCACATCCATATCCATCACATCGGCGATGTTTTTATCTTTATATGTAATCGCCAGCGTCTGTTGGTTAAATCGCCTGCCCTGGCATTCGCGGCATTTAACCCACACATCAGCCAGGAAATGCATTTCTACCTTTTTATACCCATACCCTGCACAGGCCTCGCAGCGGCCTCCCTTTTGATTAAAGCTGAATCTTCCTGCATTGTATCCCAAACCTTTGGCCTCATTCGTTTGGGCAAAAACTTTCCGAATCTCGTCCAGCACGCCTGCATAGGTGCCAGGATTCGAGCGCGGATTTCGACCAATTGGATCTTGGGTAATATTGATGATTTTATCGATCTGTTCCAACCCATCAATGCCATCATGAGGGCCGGGCACGGATTGGGCATTGTGCAAGATTCGTGATAGAGCTGGGAATAGCGTATGAGATATCAAGCTGCTTTTTCCGCTGCCACTTACGCCGGTCACGCAGGTAAACGTGCCTAATGGGAAACGCGCATCGATATTCTTTAAATTGTTCAAGCGCGCCTTGCGTATCGTGAGCCAGCCTTGCGGATTTCGACGCTGTTTTTCATTAGGAGATGTTACACGCAGTTCACCGGATAGATAACGGCCTGTTAGCGAATCGGGGTCTGCCATAATATCTTCTGGTGTCCCTGATGCGACCAATTTTCCTCCCAGCACCCCTGGCCCTGGTCCCAGGTCTATGATCCAATCTGCTTCTCGCATGGTATCGGCGTCGTGTTCAACGATCATGACAGTATTCCCCTGGTCTCGCAAGTGTACTAGGGTATCAAGTAACGCCCGGTGATCCCGCGTGTGCAATCCAATTGATGGTTCATCCAGAATGTACATCACGCCTACCAAGCCACTGCCGATCTGGCTGGCCAGGCGTATTCGTTGCCCCTCACCACCTGAAAGCGATGGGGCGGGCCTATCGAGGGTCAGATAGTGCAATCCAACATTGCGAATAAAGCCCAAACGTTGGCGGATTTCTTCGACGAGTTCATCACCGATTTTGTGTTGTTCTTCATTGAAATGTTTGGGTAAATCGCAAACCCAATCGTAAATTGCCTGGATGCTCCAAGAAGTCAACTCGGGCAGGCGTTTGCTCGCGAGGGTTACAAACCGCGCCTCCGGGCACAAGCGCTCTCCCTGGCAGCGAGAGCATGGCAGGCGATTCATGAACTGCATATAAAATCGCCGGGTATATTCCGATTTGGTTTGTCGGAACAGCCGATTGATATTATGGACAGCGCCTTTGACATCTCGCACGGCTTGCCCGCTCCAGGAGCCGTCCTCTGACGCATACTGGAAGTGTACCTTTTCTCCATCCGAGCCATAAAGGATGGCGTGCTTGAAATTCTCGGGCAGGTCGTTCCACGGTTTTTCGAGATCTGCCTGGTAGTGACCTGCGATTGCTTCGAGGTTTTTTACTTGCCAACGACTGCCGGTTTTTTTGCGCAGATCATGATACCAGGGAGAAGCGCCATCTAGCAATGAAAGGTTAGGTTGGGTGATGATCAGATTAGGATCTACCTGCAGTACGACTCCTAAGCCATTGCATTCTGGGCACATGCCAAATGGTGAATTGAAACTGAACAGGTTTGGCTGCAATTCCGGAAAGCTTAACTCGCAAACCGGACAAGCATTATGTTCGGAAAGAATGATTTCTTCACTATCTTCAAGCAAGACCTCAACAACGCCCTTGGCAGCACGCAAAGCTGTTTCTACGGAATCGGCAAGTCGTAGGCGGAATGATTGTGTTGCTTCTATGTCTTGCGGATCAGGTGCAACCAGCCTATCGACGACGATCTCGATCGTGTGTTTTTTGTTTTTGTCCAGAATAGGTAAGGACTTTTGCCGATCGACCAAATTGATAATTTCATTGTCGACGCGGGCGCGCTCGTAACCGTCTTTTAGTGCCTGCCGTAATAAATTTGCTTGAGCGCCTTTGCGATTTTTGATTACTGGGGCTAGTAGCTGGAAGCGCTGACCGGCTGGTAGTGTGGTCAGTTGGCTGATAATCTGCTGTGCGGTTTGTGCCTGGACGGCTCGCCCGCACTGCGGACAGTGTGGGGTACCCAGGCGGGCATATAGAACGCGCAGGTAATCCAATATTTCCGTTACAGTACCTACCGTTGAGCGAGGGTTTCGGCTGATCGTTTTCTGTTCGATTGCAATCGATGGACTGAGACCGGTGATTTGATCGACTTGCGGTTTTTCCATTTGTCCCATGAATTGCCGGGCATAAGAAGAAAGGCTTTCGATATACCGCCGCTGTCCTTCAGCGTAAATCGTATCAAACGCCAATGATGATTTGCCGCTTCCACTCACGCCAGTGATTACGACAAGTTTGTGGCGCGGAACCCTTACGGTAATATTTTGTAAGTTGTGCTGGCGTGCGCCGCGCACGACGATATCGCCCAGGTAATTATTCACCATCAGGCTATCAACGGTTAGCGCTGCAAGAGGAGAATCTTCTGGTAGATCGTATGACGAAAAATCAAAATGATTGTTTTTTGCTTCTGCCAGTGGAAAGGCAGCCGGTGGATTAGAGATGGTTTGGCGGCTTAGTTCGACAAGACGCTCAAAGCCAGAAGGCTGCAAGTGGAAAATCCTTGTGAAGTCGGGTTGATCTTCTGCCATGTATCCGAGCATTCTTAATTTGGTACGAATCTGGACTGTGCGAGGTAAAGCATCAAACAATTCCAGGATTTCATCAAAATGATCGTCTGTGGTGGTTGTTAAAGCAGCGATACGATCGAGTAAGGCTTTGTCTTCTGCCGTTAACGCTGATTCTGCACGCATGCTGAGATCATCCCAATAATCCCAAGGGTTTAGCTCGATCTTATTCAACGCCTGGAAATCGTGCAGCAGGTTGCCGCGGATACAGGGCATGCCTTTCCACCGCCCGCTAAAACGAAAATAGGTTGACTTGGCTTTTCCAGCGCGTGCCATTGTCCAAGCCTTGCCTGCCAGGAAGAAGTCAACATCTTGTTTTAAGTCTGAAACATTGCAGGTTATTTGAGTAGCTTCTCGCTGGACGTCATCGATTTGCGGATCAAATAATATCCATCTTTCCTGATCGGCGTTCCAATATTCACCAATCCAGTGATCTGCCTTGATGGGGCTGTTGGGCACCAGGTATTCTGCAAATCCAATTCGCATGCGAGCGGGAATGTGTTTATGCCGCAGCATAGCAATAAATAGGAGAGCAAAATCACGGCATACGCCTACCTGCCGATCTGCAGGCCTACGTTGAACCATCATGGGCTTTGGATCGATTTGGCTGTAATGTTTCAATCTTTCCTGCACGGAACGCAAATATTGTTCGGCGCGTTGTACTGGGCTGATATCCACGTTGTAATGGGCAACGGTTAACTTATGGATTAACACCCCCTGTACGATTTTAGCAATATCAACGGGATCTTCTGGCAGCCCGTCGAACATAGCTACGTATTCTCCTGGATCGGTTAGAGGAGAATGGTTAGCGTAATATTCCAGGATGCTTGGTATTGGTTTCATATCGACAAGATTCCAGTATGGTAAAAAGAGACATATGTTCGGGTATCAGATTTTACCATGGATCGAAGTGCGAAAAATGAGAAAAGCGAAACTATTTGATTATTAACCACCACCATAGCAGGATAGCAGTTAAAGTAAAACCATCCTGTAATTCTCCATCCTTGAGTAGTTTCTCAATTTCGCCGCGCGACTTCCATTGCCACCCCTTGATCTCGCCGGCATCGATCTCGCCTATGCATTCGCCGGCCTGGCAGGAAATGATATAAAACTTCAAGTTGTAGCTTCCATTGGCTGGATTGTATTGGGTGAGCAATCGATGTGTATGACTTAAGAGCCCTGTTTCTTCCAGTATCTCACGCTGTGCTGCTGCCAGGATATCTTCATTGGCTTCTATTCCACCGGCTGGAATTTCCCATTCCAGGCGCCCGGTGGCATAACGATATACTTGCTCCATCAATAGGTCCCCATGCTCGTTGCTAACCAATGCGCCCACGGCGGTATGGGGTGCATCCAATAAGTGATATGGGTCGATGATGCGTCCATTCGGAAAACGAACGCGATCCAGGTATAGGTTTATCCACCTGCTTTCATAAAACGCGCGGCGCGCAAGCCGCTGTGGAAAATCGGGTAAGTGCTCAGGGACGGGCTGTTTGCGCGGATTCAGATTCATTTCAAATTCGATCTCATCATATGTTGGTTGATCACTTACTCCGGGTATTGAGACTGACGGTTTTGGGCAGCGCGAAAAAAACGTTGAATTGGCGTGTACTGTGAATATGCGGAAACCCTGTTCAAGAAAGAAGCATATAGCCGGAATATCATCATTGGTTGTTACCAGCCACAGGCGGATGCAGCCGGCTTCTTCTGCAGCATCTTGTATTGCTGCAATTATCATTCGGCCAATTTTCGACATTCCCGTTCTGGACTCAAACCAGGTGATTTCACAATAGAGTCCTTCAACGTGAAACGTGGCTGCGCCTAATCTATTCCCAGTATCAGACCAGGCGATAAAGCCGGGTTGATCTTCGGGGCAGTGCTGGCGCCCTCTGGAAATGATATGTGACTGTCCAAAAGACCGGCTTGTAACCTCTCGAATCCAGGAGCGATCGGCATCTGTGATCGAGTGAATCTGGCAAGGCATTTGCTTATTTTTCTGGATCATCATTGCAATCTCCTATGGTCTATGGGATTATAATGTACCCGCTTCCAATCCGTAAAATAACTTGTATGGAATTGCCAGGATGCTTGTTACTATGAAATTGTTAATCTTAGGTGGAACTGTTTTTTTAGGACGTCACCTGGTTGAACTTGCTGTTCAGAAGGGGCACCAGGTCACGTTGTTCAACCGCGGTTTGCACAATCCCGATTTGTTTGCGCCAGATCAATTTTCCCAGGTTGAGAAATTACATGGCGACCGGGATGGATGTCTAGATATCCTCGCGCGCCGCTCCTGGGATGCCGTTATTGATCCATCTGGATATTTGCCTCGCGTTGTTCGTTTGTCAACAGAGCTCCTTGCCAGAACTGTTCCCCACTACACATTTATCTCCACGATATCCGTTTATGCAGCGCCTTACTTCGCCAACATGGATGAGACCGCACCCCTAGCAGAAATTGAGGATGTTACTACAGAGCAAATAACTAGTGTTACCTATGGCCCACTCAAGGCATTGTGCGAGCAAGTTGTCCGAAAAGCTTATTCTGCTGATGCCCTCATCATCAGACCTGGTTTGATTGTCGGGCCTCATGATCCGAGTGATCGTTTTACTTATTGGCCGGCGCGCTTCCTGCGAGGTGGCAGAATCTTGGCTCCAGGGAGCCCCCAGCGACCGATCCAGTTCATTGATGTAAGAGATCTGGCAAAGTGGATCTTGTCAATGGTTGAGGAAAGAAAAACAGGTGTCTATAATGTCACGGGCCCGGAGCAGCCTATATCCTTTATTGATTTTCTAAGCGTTTGCCAGCGGTTGATTAATTCTGCGGCGAGTTTGGAATGGGTAGATGAACAATTCTTGTTGGATAATGGGGTAGTACCATATACCGAAATGCCTCTTTGGCTGCCTGAAGCCGAGTCTGCACTTGAACAAATAAGTATTGATCGAGCTCTGAAAGCCAGTTTAAGCTTTAGCCCATTGGAGAAGACGATCGGGGATACGCTTGATTGGGATAGCTCTCGTCCACCAGATGTTCCGCGCAAGAATGGAATGCGACCCGATCGTGAAGAAGAACTCATACGAGCATATCAAATATATCAAAGGAGATTCATTCATGGAAAATAGTCGACTGGACGAATACCTCAATTTTGCGACAGAAACCACGTATATGGCTGGACGGTTGACGCTGGCATATTACCAAACAGGTGTGGATGTTATGTTAAAACCAGATGCAACTCCAGTTACTGAGGCTGATAAAAGGGCAGAAGAATTGATCCGTAAACGCATAGAGACTCATTTCCCCGATCACGGCATCCTCGGGGAGGAATTTGGCGAGAGTCTCAACGAAAATGCCAGCCATCGCTGGATTATTGATCCGATCGATGGTACCAAGGCATTTACACATGGCGTGCCTCTCTACGGGGTACTACTTGGCCTTGAAATCGAGGGAAGAATCGAAGTTGGCGCTGCATATTTTCCGGCCCTGGATGAAATGTTAGCAGCCGCTTCCGGTTTGGGATGTTGGTGGAATGGGCGGAGGGCTCGGGTTTCACCCAAAAGAGCGTTGAAAGAATCGATCGTTACCACAACATCGCCCACTTCTTTTGAGAGATTGGGAAAGCAGGAAACCTGGCAACGTTTGGTAAATGCTTGTTGGTTTGCCAGAGGCTGGAGTGACGCTTATGGATATCTATTGGTGGCAACGGGCAGAGCTGAAATCATGGTAGACCCGATCGTCAATATCTGGGATTGTGGCCCTTTTCCACCGATTTTTAGAGAGGCGGGCGGTTATTTTGGCGATTGGAAAGGCGTCGAAACTATCTATGCTGGAGAGGCTTTGGCCACTAGCCAGGAATTGCTCCCTGCTGTTTTATCGGTGATGCGAACGAATAATCATTAAAACAAGACACAGACAACCCAAAGGTTGTCTGTGTTGCTTGTATCTCTGCAAGTCGGGGCGAGAGGATTTGAACCTCCGACCTCACGGTCCCGAACCGTGTGCTCTAGCCGGTCTGAGCCACGCCCCGTCAGGCGGATTGGATTATAACTTACCATCTTACCTTTGGCAAGGTATTATCATTTCCTCAACTTTGAAAAACTGGTTTGCCTTGGTTCGGTTTCGTACCCTGAGCAGGAAGAACAAAATAGAATTTACTGCCCTTTCCTTCGATACTTTCTACCCAGATTTGCCCTTTATGTAATTCGATCATCGCTTTTGCTACCGAGAGACCCAAGCCCATGCCGCCATGACGGCGAGTAAGATGCGATTGAACCTGAAAAAAGCGCTCAAAAACATGGGGAAGATCTTTTGCCGGGATGCCGATGCCAGTATCCAGAACGGTTACCTGAACGTAACCCGGTAGGCGATCCAAAGCCACCAGTATCTGTCCGCCGGCATCGGTATATGTTATCGCATTGTTCACCAGGTTGCCCAGTGCGATTGAAATTTTTTCTTCATCGGCATCTACTACGAGATCTTGGCTGGGTATACGAGTTTTTAAGGTAATATTTTTATCTCGGGCCAACCCATATGAACTCGCCACAACTTTTTGAATGACTTGGTTAATTGATATTAACTTATAACGCAGACGTGTGGAGCCCGATTGTATATCGTTAAATTTTGTGATATCTTCGATGATGGTTTTGAGGCGATTTGCAGACCTTAGGATTACTTCCATTTGTTCTTTAAGTTGAACATCATCGATCATTTCTGACAAGAAGGTGGCATGCCCGATGATCAGCCCAAGAGGGGTGCGAAGTTCGTGGGATGTGATCGCAATGAAATCGGATTTCATTTTTTCTAAATGATCCACTTCATCAAAAGCCCGTTGAACTTCGTCCATTAACAGATTGCTTATGATCATTACAGATGCCTGTGAGCCGAGTGCATCCAGGATGGCTAGATCATTTTCGTTGAACGGATCGGATGATTTGTTCATCGCCTCAATCACCCCAATGGGCTCACCCTGGTAATATATGGGAGCAGCGGCGATGTTTTTGGTAATCACACCAACCTGTTGTTCAACATCATGGAAAATGCGGGAGTCCGTTTGCGCGTTTTGGACAATTGCGGGTTGCGCGTTTTTAAATACCGAGCCAGCCAGGCTGCGTTCAACAGGTACCCGTAATCGTCTCAATTTTTCGTTTTGATTAACTGGTCCCGCGATAAATTTCATCAGATCAGTTTCTTGTTCATACAACAGTAGAGACGCCATTTCGCTGCCCGTCAGGCTGCAGGCAGTATCCACAATAGCTGTCAACGCAGCTTCCATGTTGGTAAAACGCCCCAAACGCCGGCTTAGCTCGGCGATGATCTGATGCTTGTGGTTTCGGCTGTCCTCTATGCTCATATATGTGAATCCAAGATGAATTCCGTTGAAATTATAGCATAGAGCATTTATTAATGTGCAATGGGCTGGTAAAATTCATGAAGTTAAAGTAATCAATTCCATTCCTATAGGAGAGTAACTTGTGAGTGAGAAAAAAAAGGTTCGAGTTGCAATTATCGGCGTAGGTAATTGCGCTTCTTCATTGGTTCAAGGAGTGCATTATTACAAGAATGCCAAAGACGACGATCGTGTTCCTGGGTTAATGCATGTCAACCTGGGTGGTTATCATATCCGAGACATTGAATTTACCGCTGCAGTGGATGTTGTAGATACAAAAGTGGGTAAGGATCTTTCTGAAGCCATATTTTCGTACCCAAACAACACTTTTAAGTTTACCGATGTACCTCACTTGAGTGTGCCGGTTTCGCGTGGTATGACTCATGACGGTCTTGGAAAGTATTTATCTGAGGTTGTTAAGAAAGCTCCTGGCCCAACTGATGATATTGTTGGAATCCTCAAAAAAACCAAAACCGATGTTGTAGTAAATTTCCTGCCCGTTGGATCGGAAATGGCTACGAAATGGTATGTCGAGCAGGTGCTTGAAGCCGGTTGTGCTTTTGTCAATGGGATCCCTGTATTTATTGCCAGTTCAGATTACTGGGCAAGCCGTTTTCGAGAGCGCAAACTTCCTATCATAGGTGATGACGTAAAGAGCCAAGTAGGCGCAACCATCATGCATCGTGTGTTGACTAGTTTATTTGTGGACCGGGGAGTTCGCCTGGATCGTACGTATCAATTAAACTTTGGTGGTAACACGGACTTTCTTAATATGCTTGAGCGTGAGCGTTTAGAATCTAAAAAAATTTCCAAGACAGGCGCTGTCACGAGTATGTTGCCCTATGAGATTCCGCGTGACAATGTGCATGTTGGACCAAGCGATTATGTTCCGTGGTTAACTGATCGTAAGTGGTGTTATATCCGGATGGAAGGCACTACGTTTGGCGACGTGCCGTTGAACCTGGAAGCTAAGTTGGAAGTTTGGGATTCGCCTAATTCGGCAGGTGTGATGATCGATGCGATCCGTTGTGCAAAGATAGCCTTAGATCGAGGTTTGTCTGGAGCCATGATCGCACCATCTTCCTATTTCATGAAAACTCCTCCCAAGCAGTTTAAAGATGATGCTGCTCGTGAAATGACAGAGGCTTATATTCGCGGCGAGGATTAACGCTTTTCTCATGGTGCGGGGCCTTGTAAGGAGATACGAACCTTGCAGGGCCCCAAAAATTTTGATATGGTAGCGTGTCGATGTTATAATGAGTTAGATTATATGGCACATCTGAGTTGGATTTGCCGGCAGATGCATAGGAGAACAATTTGGCGTTTAACCCGCTCAACTGGCTGTTAGGTTTTTTTTCTCTCGACATTGGCATTGACCTGGGAACAGCCAACACTCTTGTAAATGTACGCGGAAAGGGGATAGTTCTTAACGAGCCTTCTTGGGTAGCTATTAATAAACGCACTCGAGAACCTCTGGCTATCGGTACAGAAGCCAAGGAAATGGTAGGTCGCACTCCAGCCGATGTAATCGCGATTCGCCCTCTGCGGGATGGTGTGATTTCGGAGTTCGAAATCACACAGATGATGCTGCAGTATTTCATCGAGAAGGCTCATCGCCAATCTATTGTACCGGTACCTCGCCCCAGGGTTGTGGTCGGCATTCCTTCTGGCGCTACAAATGTGGAAAAACGCGCTGTGTATGATGCGGCCATGTCTGCTGGAGCGCGAGAGGTAGGCCTGATAGAAGAACCGGTGGCCGCTGCATTGGGTGCTGGACTGCCAGTAGCTGAGGTGCGCGGCTCTATGATTGTAGATATTGGTGGTGGAACATCTGAAGTTGCTGTACTCTCGATGGGTGGGGTAGTTGTTTCGCGTTCATTGAGAGTAGCTGGCGATGAGATGGATCAAGATATTATCCAATATATGAAAAACAAATACAATTTACTGATTGGTGAGCGAATCGCCGAACAAGCAAAGATAACAATTGGATCTGCATATCACCTCCCAGAAGAAAAAACAATGGCAATGCGTGGTCGTAATCTGGTAACTGGTTTACCGGAAAGTGTAGAGGTATCGTCGGTTGAAATTAGAGAGGCAATTTCGGGTTCAGTCAATACGATCGTGGAAACTGTAAAGGATGCGCTTGATGAAACTCCACCAGAAATCATTGCTGACCTAATGGATACGGGGATATGTTTGTCGGGAGGCGGTGGATTATTGCAGGGCTTAGATCGTAGATTGCGCGATGAATTACGTATCCGTGTTTGGGTAGCCGAGGATGCACTCAGTTGTGTCGCCCGAGGCGCGGGGATGATTCTTGAAGACTACGAAAACCTGAAGCGCTTATTAGTGGGATTGGAGCGCAGTGGCGCTAAACGCTAGCGAGTCGGTTTTGTCTTTTATTTCGCTCCTGGTATTTCGTATCAACGTATAGGAAATAAAGTAACATGCGCTCTCTATTTTTTCGAAATTGGCGGAGTGTTGTATTTGTTATTATTGCTTTGGGATTGGTAGCCTTGGCTCTTAGTGGTTATATGAATCCAGTGATACGAGTATTACTGTCCCCATTAGTCGAGACCCAAACCTGGGTATATGAACGGTATAACGCAATACAATTATTCTTGACTGCTCCATCTGATCTGAGCCGGTTACGTCAGCGCAATGAAGAATTGGAAGCTGAGAACTCGCGACTGCAAATTGAAGTTATTGAGTTACAACAGCAGGTGGTAGAAGCACAGGTATTGGCAACGTTGGTGAACTATGCGCGCTCTAGCTCAGAGAATAAGTTTGTAGCATCATCGGTCATTGGTTATGATACCAGCCCTTTTATGAAATATGTATTTATCAATCGGGGATCAGATGATGGCTTGCAACGAGGCATGCCAGTTGTCACCGATAAAGGCTTGGTAGGGCAGATAGCTGCCGTAACAGCGAATGCGGCTCGCGTGCAATTGATTGTTGATACAGGATCATCTATAAATGTCCATTTGCAACAGGCAGATACCGAAGCAGTTCTGATTGGACAAGTTACGGGAGAAGTGGAACTAGACATGATTCCGCAATCTGCGACTGTTCAAGTAGGTGATTTAGTTGTTACTTCTGGGTTAGGCGGCAATTTTCCTCCAAATCTTGTGATTGGCCAGATCGCGAATGTTCGTCGGCGTGATTTTGACCTGTTTCAAACCGCAGCTGTTCAACCGGCTGTTGACTTTCGCAATCTGGAGATTGTTCTGATCATAACCAATTTTAAATCCATCGATATTTCGCCATTAATTCCCAATACTGAGGAACCTTGAGGTAAAGCATTGGCAGTGGTAATCGGTTTCGGCTTAATAGCGGTTTTGGCCATTTTCCAAAGTGCTGTACTTAGTCAAATGC
Source organism: uncultured Anaerolineaceae bacterium (assembly GCA_964629965.1). GTDB lineage: Bacteria > Chloroflexota > Anaerolineae > Anaerolineales > UBA4823 > CAZVRZ01. Next base: position 29,103 of record CAZVRZ010000024.1, on the reverse strand, counting down.
CGTTATTGCATGGAACTCCTAATTTGATAATGTTAGTAATCGTCGCATGGGCTATCCAGGAGCGTACCAAATTGATTTGGGTTTGGGCAGTTATTGCCGGTGTGGTATCTGGCTTAACCACTGCTCTACCATTTGGTATTGTGCTAGGCACCTATTTGGCCGGTGTTTTGCTTGCCACAACGATACGTAGACGGTTTCTGCGCACCAGTATGTTTTCTATGGTGATTGCTGTCATTTTGAATACGCTGGTCGAACAAGCTATGTCAGCTGCTGTGGTTATCCTGCGAGGAGCCTCATTACCCTTGGGAACTGTGCTAAACTTAATTACTTTGCCTAGCATTTTGTTGAATATTATCTTCTCAATACCGATGTATGTGTTTATAAAAGATTTGTCTGACTGGTTATATCCAAGCGAGTTAGAGATATGAGTCGGTCTACAGTAATTGATAATAAAATTGAACGCCAGCGGATCATCTCTTTTTTTGTGATCGTTGGTGTTGTCTTTGCCATTTATATCCTTCGATTGCTCGATGTTCAAGTTCGGCAATATCAATTCTACATAAGTGAGGCAGAGAAGAATCGCACCACTGAAATAAACCTGGCAGCCCAGCGCGGGATTATTTATGATCGGAACGGCATTGTTCTTGCTCGAAATGTGCCGTCTTATAATATTGTTGTTACTCAGGCATATCTTCCAGACGATCCAGGCGAGGTGCAGGAAATCATCAGGCAGCTATCCAAGTTGACGGGTGTTCCAGTTAGCCAGGGAGAGTTATCTGTGGATAATCCGTACGCGCCATGTACTTCAGATCACGGTATTACCCAGATAATTCTGTATGGCGAAACATCTTCGCCATTTCAACCGGTAGAAATTGCCTGTTATGTGCCCCAAGATGTGGCTTTGATTATTCAGGAAAATACTAGCCGCTGGACAGGAATTGAAGTTAAGGTTGCACCCACCCGGGATTATCCCACCGGGTACCTGACTGCCGGGATTATTGGATTTCTCGGACCTATTCCGGCAGAACAGGAAGATTATTATAAGGGTTTAGGATTTGTACCCAATCGTGACAAAGTCGGATATGCGGGAGTCGAGCGATATTTTCAGGATGAATTAGCGGGTCGAAATGGTTTACGTGTCGTAAGTCGCGACGTAGCTGGAAAGATCTTGACAGATATTGTGCCTCCAACCGAGGCGCTCCCCGGCAAGAATTTGCGTTTGACGATTGATACACGTTTGCAACAAGCAGCGATGTCGATTGTGGAAGATGAAATAAATGGTTGGAATAGGTTTCTGGGTGAAATTCGCATGACGAGTGGCGTAGCAATAGCGATCAATCCAAAGACCGGTGAAATTTTAGCTATGGTTTCGTATCCAACTTTCGAAAATAACCGCATGGCGCGTTTGATCCCTGCCTATTACTATCAACAGCTTTTAGCTGATAGTCGTGAGCCGCTCCGTAATCATGCTGTTTATGCTGAATTACCCGCCGGGTCAGTTTTCAAACTGGTTACAGCTACGGGTGCGCTAAATGAAAATATAGTCACTCCCGATCAGTTAATTGAGACTCCTGGAGTGTTGAATGTGAGTGAGAAAGCATATTCGAATGATCCGGGAAGATCTCGTGAATTTGTGGATTGGGTATATAAAAATGGTTTACTTCCTGGAGGTTTTGGACAGCTAAATATTGTTGGTTGTATTTCCAATTCTAGTAATGTCTGTTTCTATAAGCTTGGGGGAGGTTTTGAGGATGAAGTTAACCCCGGTTTGGGCATTTGCCGGCTGGGAACATATGCCCGGGCGTTGGGTTATGCAAATTATCCTGGGGTTGAACTTCCGGAAACGGCCGATGGCTTGATTCCAGATCCGGATTGGAAGCGAATAAATCAAGGGCAGAGTTGGACCACTGGTGATACGTATATTATGAGTGTAGGACAAGGATATGCCTTGGCAACGCCGCTGCAGGTATTATTGTCGGCTTCAACCATCGCTAACGATGGCAAACTGATGGAACCTACATTGTTGCGAGAGGTATTGGATGGCGAAGGTAATGTAATCCAGCCTTTTACTCCGACTCTAAGGTGGGATCTAACTACGGATGCAGTGATTGATGTGTTTGCTGAAAATACTTTCCGTGGCTGTCAATTAACCGGTGAAAAGAAAATTGTTGAGCCATGGGTCTTTTCGATTGTGCAGCAAGGTATGCGACAGGCAGTGGTTAATGGTACGCTAAAGGATTATTTCAAAGACCTTTCAATTGCAGCGGCTGGAAAAACCGGTACCGCAGAATATTGTGATAAATATGCAGATGCCAAGGGTTTATGTATACCTGGTAGTTGGCCTTCTCATGCCTGGACATTAGCTTATGCCCCCTATGATGATCCTGAAATTGCCGTGGTGGCTTTTGTTTATAACGGAGGTGAAGGCGCCAGTGTGGCTGGACCAATCGTGAAGCGAATTATTGAAACTTATTTTTCGATCAAAACGATAGATAATGTTCCGTAGAATCTCTATTACATCATGCTATAATCAATTTCATTTTCGAAGGAATTTGCATGACGCCGAATATTCAAATTAAAGGAATTCGCGAAGGCTTGTTAGTTACTCTTGGTGATGGAGAATGGCCGCAATTGCAAGAAGCTTTTCTAACCAAAGTGGATTCCCAACCTGAATTTTTACGCGGTGCAAAATTATACGTGGATGTTGGCAATCAGGTGCTTCAGGTTGTTTCCCTAAGCAAATTCAGAGATGAACTCTCTGAAAGAGGATTGTCTTTGTGGGGAGTCTTGAGCAATTCGCCAACTACGGAACAAACGGCCCAGGTTCTTGGTTTAGCTACGCGTCTTTCTCAGCCTTCTTCCAAAACTCAACAGCGCGACAATGCCGTCTCCGACACATCAAAGCAAGAGGGTGAGGATGCCATCTTGGTCCGCCGAACAATGCGATCTGGATATCAGATCAACTTTGCGGGTCATGTGGTAGTGATTGGAGATGTTAATCCGGGTGCGGAAATCATTGCAGCAGGAAATGTGGTTGTGTGGGGTCATCTTCGTGGTGTGGTGCATGCAGGCGCCACAGGGGAGATTGATGCAATCGTTTGTGCATTAGATTTATCTCCCACCCAATTGCGAATTGCGGGCCAAGTGGCTACAACACCTAAGCTACATGGAAAACCTCAACCCGAGATAGCTCGCCTGGTAGATGGGCAAGTGGTTGCTGAAATTTGGAATCCGGGCAGGCACCCGTAATTTCATAGAAGGAAGGGAAATGGTGTCAACAGTAGTAACAATTACCTCAGGAAAAGGTGGAGTTGGTAAAACCACCGCCACTGCCAATATTGCTGCAGCTCTGGCCTTTATGGGAGAGAAAGTAGTCTGTGTCGATACTGATATTGGATTGCGAAACCTCGATGTGATCATGGGGTTGGAAAATCGTATCGTTTACGATCTGGTTGATGTTGTTGAGGGGAGATGTCGTTTGCGTCAGGCAATGATACGCGATAAACGTTTTCCCGAATTGTATTTGATACCTGCAGCTCAGACCCGCGATAAAACTTCGGTTTCGCCGAGTGATATGGTACGTCTGTGTGATGATCTGCGATCTGATCTTGATTGGATCATAATAGATTCGCCAGCGGGTATAGAACGCGGTTTCCGTAATGCTGTTGCACCAGCCGATGTGGTGGTGGTGATTACCAACCCTGAGGTTTCTGCGGTACGTGATGCCGATAGAATTATCGGATTGGTGGAGGCTGAAGAAAAAGGCCCTGCGCAATTGGTCATTAATCGAATGAAACCTGAAATGGTAAAACGGGGAGACATGCTTGCCGTTGATGATGTTTTGGAGTTGCTAGCTGTGGAATTACTGGGAATTGTTCCAGAGGATGAACGTGTTTTAATGGGAGGCAATCGAGGAATGCCGGTCGCTATGGATGGAAAGGGGATGGCAGGGCAGGCGTTTCGAAACATCGCCCAACGTTTGCGCGGTGAAAAAGTACCTTTTCTTGATCTTGATGATCATGGGAGCTTATTGAGTAAATTGTCTCGTTTATTCCGTTTGGGAGGTGGATAATTTATGGGTAGTTTTTTTGATCGTGTGTTGGGGCGAGATCATCGCAGTGCCAACCAGGCAAAAGACCGCCTGAAGCTAGTATTAATCCATGACCGAACGGATATCACTGCTAGTGCCTTAGATAATTTGAAGGATGAATTGATAACGGTAATATCTCGTTATGTCGAGATTGACCCGACATCTGTAAAAATTGATATAACGCAGAGTGGACGAGAGCAGCGTCTAATAGCAGATATTCCCTTGCGTCCAGCGGTACGCCGCCGAGGAAGTCGATAGGTGTTGAGAAAAAATCATTCGGGTTGTGAGATTTATGCACCAGGTTAACTGGAAGCATTTCGACTTTTGGTTGTTAGGGGCTGTAGCGCTGTTGACGATTTTTGGAATCACGATGATACGCTCTGCAGTTGCAGGCAACATCGAGCTAACGACCGACACGAACCTGGTCCAACGCCAATTGATTTTTGCGGTGGCTGGTTTTGTATTAGTGTTCATCATTGCTGCAATTGATTACAGATTGTGGGCTTCTATTAGTCGTCCGATGTATCTGTTGACCGCTTTTTTTTTGGCCGCTTTAGCGATAGCTGGTCAAGCCTTGTATGGATCGGCTCGTTGGTTTGATACCGGTTTTATCCTTATTCAACCATCGGAAATAGCCAAAATAGTTGTTGTTTTAACACTATCCGATTTTTTTACTCGTAACATGGAACAGGCTGGCAGCCTGAATTGGGTAGTCCGAAGTTTTATTTATGCTCTAGGAATCATGCTCTGGATTCTAATCCAACCCAATCTGAGCACATCTTTAGTAATCCTGGCTATATGGTTTGCTTTGTTGTGGGCGAGCGGCTTGCCTTGGAAGACACTTGCAATCTTTGTTGTTGTTGGAATGGTTATACCTTTTATCGCCTTTCCATTCCTAGAAGAATATCAACAGCGACGTATTCTTAATTTTATAGCTCCTGATCCAGAAGCAAGTTATGGCGAAACATATAATATAAATCAGGCATTAATAACAATTGGTTCGGGTGGATTGTTGGGCCAAGGATATGGACAAGGGACGCAAGTGCAGTTACGCTTTCTAAAGGTGCGCTGGTCGGATTTTATATTTTCAGTTATTGCAGAAGAGTTTGGTTTTATTGGCACGGCCATTATGATGTTGGTTCTTTTCTTCGCGATCTACCGTTGTTTACGCGGGGCGCACCTGGCTATGGATACTTTTGGCGCGTTAATATGTTATGGCGTGGCAATGTTATTGGCTTTTCAAGCAATGGTCAATATTGGCGTGAATCTTAAGTTATTGCCTGCCACCGGATTGACATTGCCATTTGTCAGTTATGGCGGCAGTTCGCTGCTTTCGCTGCTGTTTGGAATTGGTCTGGTGGAAAGCGTCATACTGCGACATAAAGCTCTTGAATTTTAAGCTTCTAAGTTCTCATCAATTGGTAATGAGGAGTAGTATCATGACTCGGACGCAACATCCTGTTCGGACTCGGTTTGCCCCTTCCCCTACTGGGCGGTTGCATATTGGTGGTGGCCGAACTGCTTTGTATGCTTACTTGCTGGCGCGCCAAACTGGCGGCCAGTTTATCCTTCGCCTGGAAGATACGGATCAAAAACGTTATATCCCTTCTTCCGAACAGGAAATAATAAACGGCTTACACTGGTTGGGTTTAGAGTGGGAAGAAGGTTTCGATATAGGTGGTCCTTATGGTCCATATCGTCAATCCGAGCGCCGTGAGGTATATCAGAATTACGCAAAGCGGTTGATCGATTCGGGTCATGCATACTATTGTTTTTGCTCACCGGAACGGTTAGAGCATGTCCGCCAGGAGCAGCAAAAGCTAAAATTACCACAACTTTACGATGGCACTTGTAAGCAAATAGATCCTGACGAGGCTGCCAAGCGGGTCGCAAGAGGAGAAAAACACGTGATCCGCTTTAAGATGCCTGATGATGGCGCCATAACGGTGAATGATCGTTTGCGGGGTCCAATTACAGTTGAGAACAAAAACCTGGATGATTATATTCTAATAAAATCGGATGGATTGGCTGTCTATCATTTGGCGGCCATGGCAGACGATTACGACATGAAGATCACTCATGTGATACGCGGATCGGAATGGTTGCCTACGTTACCTCTGCATGGCCACATAATCCGGGCTTTAGGCTGGTCTGAGCCGGAATTTCTTCATCTCTCAGTTTTCTTGAAACCCAGTGGTAAAGGTAAGATGAGTAAGCGCGATTCGGCCGAAATGGTCCAGGATGGTTTCTCGGTTTTCTTGACAGATCTAGATCAGTTGGGGTATTTGGCCGAAGCAACAGTGAACTGGATCGCTCTGATGGGTTGGAGTTATGATGATCATACTGAATTCTTTACCATGAAGGATTTGTTAGAGAAATTCAACCTTGATAAACTGAATCCTGCTCCCGCCGCGATCAACTTCACAAAATATGATCATTTCAACGGTCTGCACATTCGCAGTTTATCGGTGGATGATTTGTGCCATAGAATAAAGCCATTTTTCGAACAGGCTGGATATGAGGTGGACGATGACATATTGTATAAAATTACGCCCATCATTCAGGAACGCATTAGTGGTTTAGATGATGCACCCGAGATGGCAGGTTTTTTCTTTCGAGACCAGGTTACACCTGCGCCGGGCGATTTGGTCGCAAAGAATATGAGCATATCGGAGAGTGAAAGCGTTGTGCAGCGCATTGTGTCAGTGCTAGAGGTTCTGCCTGATATAAAAGAAATTACGATTGAGCCACCATTAAGAGCATTGGTGGAAGAACTGGGAGTAAGTGTAGGGCAGCTCTTCGGTATAATGCGCATAGCCATCACGGGTCAAAGAGTTAGCCCTCCTTTGTTCGAGAGTATGGAAATTATTGGTCGCGAGAAATGCCTGCACAGGCTGCGTACGGCTGGTGATGTGTTGCGTAGGTTAAGATCAGAACAATCAGCGGACTAGAGTGGGTTATAAGTCGATTACAGGCTGAATAAATTGGCGTACCTCATAGCCCTGTTGCCAATCAGCTGGAGCTTGCTCCTTCCAACCCTAAGGTGGTCGAAAGGATCAGGCGTGATTCGAGTCCATCTACGTGCCTCGCAAACCGAAGACATGGAATTTATATAGATTGGTGGCTAGACGGGAGTCATCCTGCGTGGTAAAATGATACCCCATCAATTATAATGGGGATTCGTCTAGTGGTAGGACAGCAGACTCTGGATCTGTATGCCGTGGTTCGACTCCACGATCCCCAGCCATATATAACACAATCTGTGTCTATTTGTTCTAGAAATCTCGCTGAAAGATAGCGGGATTTCTTTGTTTAGATCCAGGATGCGATGATCGTTCGTAGGCTTAAAACAATGATCAAAATACCTACCAAGATCATTAATATTTTCGTTGGCACGCGTTTTGCTGCAATAGCTGCCAATGGAGCCGCAGCAACCCCGCCTAGCAACAGGCCAACGATAATTGGCCAATGAGTGAAAAGGCCTCCTATAGTAAGGATGAAAGTAACCGACTCAGCAAAAGTTACAAAAAATTCAGAGGAATTGACTGATCCAATTGATAGGCGAGGATTATTTCCACGTGCTATCAGAGTTGTGGTGACAATGGGACCCCAGCCGCCGCCACCGATGGCGTCAAAAAAACCACCGACCAAGCCCAGGGGAATGATCCAGGAAATAGACCGTTCTTCTTTATCTTTCTTCCTGAATGCTTTCCATAAGATTGATAATCCCATTATCAATAGATATATCGAAACAAAAGGTTTGATTGCATCGCCATCAATAGATGTTAAAAGATAGGCTCCCGCTACTCCGCCCAGAATGCCAGGAACGATCAACTTTTTAAAGGTTTCTATATCTATATTTCCCAACTTCCAATGAGAAATTCCTGATACACCTGTTGTGACTACTTCGGCTAAATGCACACATGCGCTGGCGATCGATGGGGGAATACCAATTGATAGTAAAAACGCATTTGAACTGACTCCATACGCCATTCCCAAGGCGCCATCAATCATTTGGGCTACAAATCCAACACCTACAAAGACAAGGAATGTGGAAAGGGTAAATCCATCCATTTACTATGTCTCCTGTTCTTTCAGCCTGGCTATCGTGTTTAATAGTAACTTCTGTTTGACTGATTTTTTATAATTTCCTAATAGGAGTTATAGATCTAGTATAGCAGTTGATCGTTGCTAGTCAACTATTATTTGCATTGAAAGTTATCGACTTAGAAAAATATAGACACAAACTTCTTTGCATGGTAAAATTTGTCCGCTTTGTTGGGGGCTCGTCCAATGGTAGGACTGCAGACTCTGGATCTGCCTACAGAGGTTCGAATCCTCTGCCCTCAGCTTCCTGTAAAGCACCCTGCTAATAAACAGGGTGTTTTCTCTATAAAAGGATGATGAACATGACAGATGATCCTGCTCTAATCAACAGTAACTTTATATACGAGGCGGTTGAGGAAGATCTACGCAATGGTAAATTTGATCATGTGACCACGCGTTTTCCGCCCGAACCGAATGGCTATTTGCATATTGGTCATGCAAAGGCAATATGTATCGATTTTGGCATTGCTGAGGCATTTGGCGGTAAGACGAATTTACGCTTCGATGATACCAATCCTGTAAAAGAGGATGTCGAATATGTGGATGCGATCAAGAATGATATCCGTTGGCTCGGTTATGATTGGGGTGATCGCGAGCTTTATGCCTCGGACTACTTCGAACAGTTATATGAGTATGCAGTGCAATTGATTCGTAAGGGTAAAGCTTACGTTGATGATCTCAGCGCTGATCAAATTCGCGAGTATCGTGGTACTTTAACAGAGCCTGGCGTCGAGAGTCCGTATCGCAACCGATCGATTGAAGAAAACTTGGATCTATTTCTGAGCATGCGCAACGGGGAGTTTCCTGATGGCGCCAGGGTTTTGCGAGCGAAGATCGACATGTCATCGGGGAATATTAATCTGCGTGATCCAGTTATGTATCGTATCCTCCATACCAGCCACCATCGGACGGGAGAGCGCTGGTGCATCTATCCGATGTATGATTTCGCTCATGGGCAATCGGATTCTATTGAGAAGGTGACCCATTCTTTATGTGATCTCGCTTATGAAGATCACCGGCCCCTTTACGATTGGTTCCTGAATGAATTGGGGATCTTTCATAGTCGCCAAATTGAATTTGCGCGCCTGAATTTATCTTATACGATCCTGAGCAAGCGCTTCTTGAAACAACTTGTTGCTAACAAACTTGTTGCCGGCTGGGATGATCCACGTATGCCTACTTTGTGTGGTATGCGCCGTAGAGGGTACACTACCGAGTCGATACGTAATTTCATTGATCTGGTGGGTGTGGCAAAAAAGGAAAGTATCATTGATGTAGCCCTACTTGAGCATGCTGTTCGCGATGATCTCAATCGGCGTGCTCTACGCGTGATGGGAGTGTTGAATCCAGTAAAGTTGGTAATCACCAATTATCCTGCTGATAAGGTAGAGTATTTGGAGGCAGTCAATAATCCTGAGGATCCTTCTGCTGGGACGCGGAAGGTAGCATTTTGTCGTGAAATATGGATTGAGCAGGATGATTTCCGAGAAATACCCCCGCCCAAATATTTCCGTCTGTCGCCCGGTCAGGAGGTTCGTTTACGATATGGTTACATTGTCAAGTGCGAGAATTATGTCAAAGATTCACAGACCGGTGAAATAACAGAGATCCATTGCACATATGATCCATTGACGGGGGGACAAGATCCTTCAGCCAATCGGAAAGTAAAAGGTACTATTCATTGGGTCTCAGCCAGGCACGCCTTGGATGTGGAAGTACGACTATACGATCGTTTATTCTCCTCGCCCAATCCCGGCAAAGGAGATAAGGATTTTATGGCTGATTTAAATCCCGAATCTTTGAAAGTACTGTCAGGATGCAAAGCCGAGGTCAGTTTGTCCCAGGCGCTTCCAGGTATAAGCTATCAATTTGAACGCAAAGGCTTCTTCTGCCTCGATGCCGATTCTACTCCCGAACAACTTGTTTTTAATATGACCATTTCTCTACGGGATACCTGGGCAAAGATTGATGCTGGGAACAAGGGCTAATAACCGATTTTCCTGCTTCGCTCAAGAGTTCCAAACCTGGATGGCTGCGGGCCCGATAAGTGGACATTGAGTTTCACATATACCACAACCGATACATCGATCGCGAAAAACAATAGGCACCTGGATGCTTCGAGTATCCCCATTGGGGTCTGTGGATATATGTGTCTCTAAATATATAGCCTTATCTGGAAGAGGGCACATTTCTTCGCAGACGATACATGCGATATGATCAGACCAGGCCAGGCACCGATCTTGGTCAATATAAGCTTTGCCTATCTCTTGGCGGCGTTTTTCTTCTAGCGACAAAGATTGGATAGCTTGAGTAGGACAGGCTTGCCCACACGCATTGCATGAGTAATCACAATAACCAATCCTTGGCACCAGAATTGGAGTCCATAAACCTTCCAACCCGGCTTCTCCCCATGAGCTCTGCAAACCGCCAGTAGGGCAAGTTTGGATGCATATTCCGCACCGAATGCAAGATGAAAGAAGGGCGTCCTCTTGTGTCCCAGGTGGTCTTAAAAGTTTTCCATCAGGATGTGATTTTAGTGTATCGCTCACAAACATAAGGCTTGCCGCGGCCGCTAATCCAAATGTTTTCAATGCTTGTCTGCGATTGGGATCGTATTCCAACAAGGGTGCTGGTTTGACAATGGGTTTAAAACTTTGGGCGCTTCGAGCGCACTTTGGGATACATTCCAGGCACATCGTACATTCGGCCGGATCTGAAGCAAAACCGCGCTCTGGCTTTATAGTGTTCATGGGACAAGCCGATGCACAGAGTGCACAGTTTTTACAATTCTCATCAACCTGACGGCGTATCAACGCGAATTTACTGAGTAATCCTAACAGGCTGCCTAACGGGCAGAGATACCGGCACCAGAAGCGTGGAGTAATCCAGTTCATTGCAATAACACCAATAAAAGCGATACCAAATATCCATGCCATTCGTACGATAGAAGAATTATTCGGTAAAAATAGAGGCCGTACCCAACTATCGAATCTGGCAACTGCCTCTGATAAGAAAGTTACTGGATAGAGTGCTTTCTCGGACAACAAGACGACTCTCTCTATACCAGGCCAAATAGCCAGGGTTAGGCTGCGATAAAGGAAAGTAATGGGATCCAATATCATCAGCGTTAATCCCCCAAATAAACTCATGAAGAGAATGATCAGGAAGATAGAATGCTTAATCCTTCGAAGTTGGTAGTCAAAACGTTGATTTATAGACAGAAATTGTTGTTTGGGTGAAACAAGATCTATACAAGTGCCCAAAGGGCAGATCCAACCACACCAGCCTCTTCCGAGCAGCAAAGTTATAATTATGGTAATTATTGTCAGGGCGGCTCCAGTGGCGATGCGGTGGACTGCTAGCGATTGGGCAAGCATTGCCAGAGGGTCCAGTCGAAAGAATACATCGATGAACAAGATTCTTGATTCTAATGGATCATTCGTGGCTGAATACTCTGTTAGTGTTTCTCCCAATTGACGAGCCTTGGTGACCGAGCCAAGAAATAATATTAGTATCGAAACCTGGCTTATCCGACGTAATGCCAACCAGGCATTTGTGCCGGAAAAATGCCTGGAAAAACCGACCCTTTGACTTTTTGGTGTATTGATCTTCATTCTAGATTGTGATCTCGCGAATCTCCATATTTTTCAGATCACTTCGGCCTAGACCCATTTCGGTAGCTGCTTTGATATACGATATATCCTCTGGTTCCATGCCGAATAAGGTGGCGCCATAACTGTCCGCAGCAACAATATCTGGACAAGCTATGATCGTATTTGCACGGCGAACGTCATTTAAATTTCCTCCAGTTGGGCCATTTGCCATAAGCATTCGTGTGGCGTCAATGACTGTTAGCGCAGGCATGATTTTGCTTGTCAAGTCCGCCAGGCGTTGTCCCAGATTTCTGTGGAATCCGTTGCGATCCAAAATGACTCCCATTAGGTTTTTCATCCCCAATGTTAGCTGAGATAAACTGTGGTGTTTTGCGATGGGCACATCGATGAATACATCTGCGTTTAGAACATCTTCATAAATCTGCCACTTTTTTATATCTATTCCTTTGGGTAGTTCGGTATCCACATACTTAAGTCCAGACATTACAACCATCTCGCCTCCAGCTTCTTGTACCTGTTTATCGATCCCCGATATGCTGTATGCTTTACTGGCTGTGCCCCCAAAAGGAGAATCAAATACCTGCACTTTTTTTGCTCCGGCTTCAAAAGCCAACTTTACCAATGTTCCCACCACAAAAGGATTGGTTGTCGCTGCATACTCGTACGAATAATATGCAGTACAGATGTTAGGTTTGATGATCACGGAATCGTTCTTCGATATAAATCTTTGCATACCCCCTAATTCTGCTATAGCTCGACGGACGAGCGCGTCTACAAGCACAGGCTCATTTTCTCCTTCTCCTCTGGCAACTGCCATATAAGCTGGATCAGATGCCACTGCCGGTTCAGGCACTATCTGGGTTGGCATGGTTAAAGGGCTTTCCTTTTTGCTTGTTTCACTTTGATTTCCACAGGCAGATAGTAGCCCGGCAATAATCGCAGCAGCCGATAGATGCAAAAAATGTTTCCGACTGATCAATTTCTCTTGCTTCATAAAAACCTCCAAAAGATATCCATTATCACTAGCTGGATAGATTATACTATTTTCACATCTCGTGAGTTGACTGCTGGGGAAGATGGGCTGGTAGACGCACTGTAAATACAGATCCTTGTCCTTGTGAACTGGTTACAGTAATGTCTCCTCCCAACAGTTGGCTTAGTTGACGACTTATCACTAGCCCTAAGCCTACTCCACCTGTAAACGTTGTTTTTGATGCATCGGCCTGGTAAAATGCCTGGAATAGGTCCGCTACTTGTTCGGGTGTCATTCCAATGCCAGTATCTCTTACATGGAATGTTAGCCAATCTCCATCATCCTGAGTCTGTCGGGACACATCAAGATATATGTGACCATGGGTAGTAAACTTTGCTGCATTAGCCAACAAATGAGTTAATATTTCCTTGATTCGATTGGGATCGCTATACATAATTCCCAGGTTGGTAAGCAGGTTCATCGAGAAAGAGTTTTCATTCCGTTGGATGACCGATTGCATCTCCGCCTCTAGCTCTACCAAAAGCGGAGTAACCTCGAAATAATTGGTCTCAAGTCCCAGTTGCCCCGATTTAGCTTTGGAAAAATCTAAAATATTAGTGATCAGCTTTAAGAGTTCTTCGGCAGACGTTAATACATGATCGAGGCGTTGTATATTTTCTTTATCTTGTTTATTGCCCAGGTGCATCTGAACTAATTCCGTGTAATTGATAATGATTGAGAGGGGGGTGCGCAATTCGTGGCTTATATTGGCCAGGAAATCACTCTTGATCCGGTTGGCCACTTCGGATGTTTCCTTGGCTCTGATCAAATCTAATTCCATCTGCTTTCTCTTGGTAATATCATGTATAAGTATTACTTTCCCGAGAATTATTTGATTCTCATCATTAACTGGTGTAATTTGAACCTCGAATGTTTCGGGTTCGCTCGGGGTTTTTAAGGAGACTTCTGATCTACCCCGTTGAAAATTGTTGATGATATATAAGAGCGCTGGGTATGGCTTGAGAAACTCGTCAACCTCGAGCCCGATGGGATCTTTTTTATCCGGCCAAAAGATTTGGCGCCCAGAATAATTGATATCGATTAGTATATTCTTGTTGTTGATTACCAGGATCACATCTTCTAGATTCTCAAGTACGATTTCACGAGCTAGAGGTACAAGATCAAAAAAGTGATAAAAGAGTATTGCCCAAATAGAAACTACCCCCGTTATCGTAAAACCGATTGGGGAAAGATCCAAATGAGGAAATGGAGTTATTTTGCTTACATAGAGTAGGTTACCGATCCACGGGAAACTTGCGCCAATCAAAATCATTACAGCTTGCCGGCGATAGATTCCTCGAAAAAGAAGTACGTAACGAAAGACAATAACCATTCCCACCAAAAGAAGAAAATATGAATAGACCACATTGGTCCAAAATACCCAGCCATATCCCAGATCTAAGTAAACTACCCCTTGATCATGTATTTGACGAATTGATGTCCATACTGTGCGATGAAATTCATTGCTCCAGACAAGTGCTAAGGTTGCTAAAGGTTCGATGATTAATAACCAGCCTCTTTTGTGCAGCCATTGGTTTTTACCCGTGTAAGAGAGTATGAAAGTCAACCATAATGCAGGGATGCTGACGATGCCAATGTATTCAATTTTCGAGAAAAGGATTTGAATTTCAATATTTCTGCTGATCAATTCCAGGGTATAAAAGATAGACCAGAGCGTAACGCTGATCATCAAGCCGACAATTGCATAAGCTCCTCTAACACTCCGGTACTTCCAGGCCAATACCAAAATACAGATAGCGATAAGAGATGTAATAGCTAAAATTACAATGCTGGCATTCATCTCAGAATTCACCTTTTGCAAGAAGAAGGTGTTCTTGGGGGTCGGGTATTTCGCGTGCAGCCTCAATCAAAATTTTAAAACCCAAGTGGATCACAAAGTCAATAGGGTGTTCTTGGGTATTACTGTGAGCAGGCGAATCTGGATCGGGTTTCTGCTCGGTTTGATCGATAAAACGCAATAATGAGCCTCTTATTCCACTGGCCAGATGGGCATAGGTGGAATCCGCTGATAACCGTTCCAGGCGTTCTATTAAAAAGATAGCTGCTCGAAATCGATCCATAATTTTAAGCAAAAACTAGATATCGGTTGATTCTGATGTTGCCGTTGAGATACTATCTCCAAGAATGTTCCGAAGGGTATTAAGATCCTGTTGCATGGCATCACGGAAAACAAGAAAATCGGCACGATGAATGATAAGGTTTGCACCCATTTGAGCCCAGCGAATCTCGTGTTGTAGCGCATCTGGATATGTGGCGTGTATCCCTGCTCCTATCCCACGCGAACGGGCCTTTTGTATGATCGTATCAACTGCCTGCAAGAAGTAAGGATTATTATATTCTTCTGGAATTCCAAGGCTAATGGATAAATCATGAGGACCAATCAATACTGCGTCCAATCCTGGAATCGATAAGATATCATCCAAATTTTCCATGGCGGGAATGCTTTCGATGTTCACAATTAATAGGTTGTTAGCATTATAACGTTGGAGGTAATTATTTAATGGCGTCTGCAAGTTATTTGAATCATAATTGGCTTTGGCTAAGAGTTCTCCTTTTAGGGGGCGTAAATGAACTGCTCCTGCCATTTTGCGAACTTGATCTGGGGACTCTGTATAGGGCACAATAATTCCCTGTGCTCCACCATCGATTGCCATTGTGGCCAGATGCGGGTCGGGGCTGCTTATTCGAACGACAGGAGTTAAACCTAGACCAGCGTATGCGTGGCACATCCATGATAATCGCTGTCTATCAAGTGGCAGGTGTTCAGTATCTAGAAATATAAAATCTAAACCTATAGACGGAATATGTTGTAGCCAGCGGGGCGAATCGGATACGATTAATGTTCCATATACTCTTCTTCCATCGTGAAGCGATTGTTTTAATTTGGAACCGTTCATACATCTCCTAGTTTGTTTTTTGTCAACCGCCTGATCGAAGACCGTTTGGCCGGTTGTGTTAGTAATTGAATTTCATCCGTTGTCAACCATCGCCATTTGCCAGAAGCTAGATTTCCTAACTGGATTGGGCCAATTGATATTCTTATCAATCTCAGGGTGGGGTATCCAATCTTAGCAGTCATATGCCTTATCTGTCGATTACGACCTTCGAAGATGGTAATCTGTATCCAACTAGTTGGCAAATGGGGGGTCACAGGCTTTGCGCGTTCAGGTAACTCAGGCTCAGCGATTATGTGCGCGCTGCACGGTAACGTAGTATAGTCTTGGATTGTTACCCCGTGTTCTAATTTTTGTACACCTCCGGGCGTGATTACACCCTCAACCTGAACAATATAAGTTTTTGGTTTGCGATATCGAGGCTCGATGATATATTGGATAAGTCGCCCGTTATCTGTGAGTAATAGTAACCCTTCAGAGTCGAAGTCGAGCCGACCGGCAGCATACACATTGGGAATGTTAATATAATTTTTAAGATTTTGGCGATTCTTTTGATCTGTGAAGGTTGTAAGAACGCCATATGGCTTATTGAAGATCAAATAGCGATACATAGATAAGCATCTCGTGAAATTTCAAATCTTTTTGTAGTATCCTGTGAACCTCCTGGTCGATCTCGTTTCAACATTTTACCGATCGATCCATTCTATGGCCATAACTCCCCAATGAACTTGATTTTCTTTAACTCTTGAAAAACGCCCCCTCCATCATGGTGATTATAAGTATAAATACAAATATCCTTTGGGCCGGTAAAGTGGTTGTACGCTGCAAAAACTGTCGATGGTGGGCAAATCTCATCCATTAAACCTACCGAGAAAAGTGCTTTTGCTTTGGAACGTGAGGCAAAATTTAAGCCATCAAAGTAGCTTAAGGTGTTAAAAACAATCTCTACTTTATCTCGATGAACCATGCAATATCGTGAGATTTCTTGATATGGATATGCATCGGTGATCTCGGTAGCCCTTCTATAGTGGCACAAAAACGGTACATCGGGCATAACTACAGATACCTTTGGTTCTAATCCGGCCACTGCTAGTGAAATACCACCTCCCTGGCTACCGCCTGTAACGGCTATCCGTGATTTATCAACATCCGGGTGAGAGCAGGCGGCTTCAACAGCGCGCACTCCATCTGTAAATAATCGACGGTAATAATATGTGAGTGGTGAGAGGATCCCCAAGGTCATAAATCCGGGTTGGTGTGGGCTAGCTCCGTCTGGCTGTAGATCCGGAGTTTCTCCGACAGACCATGCAGAACCTTGCCCTCGTGTGTCCATTACCAGGTGGGCATAACCTGCAGATGGCCATACCAGCCAATTTGTCGGAAAACCACGACCACCTCCATATCCTATGAACTCCACAATGCAAGGTAAGGGAGTTTGCCGAATTTTGGGGATTGAGAACCAACCTTTTATTGGTTGCCCGCCATATCCGTTGAAGGTAATATCATAAGATTCTATCGTTTTGAGACCATAATCTACTTTCTCAAATTGCGTATTAATTGGATATGAATGAGTTTGTTCTAGTGTTGTCGCCCAGAAGCGTTCAAAATCTTGCGGCTCATTACGCTCTGGTTTGTAATTTTTCAACTGGTCGAGCGGCATGTCAAAAAAAGCCATATACATCTCCTGGAAATAGGTCTGATAATTTACACCAACGTTACCTCTAAATTATAAATTGATTCGCCATAATATCTTGGTCTCTTTTCACAATTCGATCATTTGAGAACGATAAAACATAATAGATTTGATAGAATAGCGATATCAGTTGTTGAGTGCTTGACGTTGATTCTAGCGGAAGATATAATGATTTTGCCTCTCCATACAAACAAGCAGATATGCTTTCTAAAGCCGAGTACAGAAGTCGGAAGAAATTTGGTTTCTGCCTGGGCGAGAGTGACTTGTAGGCCCACAGGGTCTCTATCTTCCGGCAATCTCTTGCCCTGATTTATTGTTTCACCATTTTACGTGTGTCTTACCACTTACCGTTTACCAAATATATTAATTTTAGAGGATAAATGACCGATACAACTTTTCCTAAGGATTTTGTTTGGGGTGTCGCTGCCGCTTCCTATCAGATCGAAGGCGCAGCTTTTGAAGATGGCAAGGGTTTATCTGTTTGGGATATGTTTACCCGCAAACCTGAGGCGATCTGGCGTGGGCATACTGGAGACGTTGCATGCGACCACTATCATCATATGGATGGAGATGTATCCATTATGCACGAGATAGGCGTAAAAGCCTATCGTTTATCAATATCGTGGCCGCGAGTGCTCCCTGCCGGAGTTGGCAATGTCAATTCGAAAGGTATCGATTTTTACGATCGCCTGATTGATTCACTATTGTTGGCTGGCGTAACACCTTATATATCTCTATTTCATTGGGATTATCCTTATGCCTTATTTTGTAGAGGGGGATGGCTTAATCCAGATAGTTCAGATTGGTTCGCGGAATATTCAGCAACAGTTGTGAAAGCTTTATCGGACAGAGTAGCACACTGGTTCACCCTAAACGAACCCCAGGTATTTTTGACTGCTGGTCACAAACAAGGGAGACATGCCCCCGGCATCCAATTACCTATGAGAGAAGTATTACTGGCAACACATAACGCATTGTTGTCTCATGGGAAAGCTGTTCAGGCAATACGTTCGTACAGCAAGCTGCCAAGTCAGGTGGGAATAGTCCCAGCCGCGTCTATTGCGATCCCAGAAACAGACCACCCACAAGATGTTGCTGCAGCTCGTGAAGCAATGTTTTCTATCACCCAGAACGATCATCTTTGGAATAACACCTGGTTTAGTGATCCTATTTTCTTTAAACGCTACCCAGAAGATGGCCTGGCTGTATTTGGTGAGAATGTTCCAGCAATTGGTCCAAATGATATGGATATCATCGGACAGCCCTTGGATTTTTATGCTTACAACAATTATTCGGCAATGATCGTAAAAGCAGACGCGCAGGGAGAACCACAGTTTGTATCATTCCCAGACGGCAATCCGATAACTGCATTTACCTGGAATGTTACTCCGGGAGGATTTTACTGGGGGCCGAAATTCCTTTTCGAACGGTATCAAAAACCTCTTCTGCTTGCCGAAAATGGTATGGCTAATATCGAATGGGTCTCTTTGGATGGTAAAGTACACGATCCTCAGCGGATTGATTTTACAAATCGTTACCTCTTGTCTTTGCATCAGGCAATATCGGATGGCGTGCCAGTGATCGGTTATTTTCATTGGTCTATTATGGATAATTTTGAGTGGGCCGAGGGATACAAACAGCGATTCGGTTTGGTTTATGTTGATTACGTTACCCAAAAGAGGATTTTGAAAGATTCTGCATATTGGTACAGCGAAGTGATAGCATCAAATGGGGCTTGCCTGAATGTCTCCATCCCAGAGGTGAAGTAGAATGCAGTACCATAACCCTGTTATTCCAGGTTTTTATCCGGATCCGAGTGTGTGCCGCGTGGGTGAAAATTATTACCTGGTAACCAGCTCTTTTGAGTATTTTCCTGGAGTGCCCATATTCTCCAGCCGTGACCTGATAAACTGGAAACAGATAGGACATTGTCTCACACGTGCCAGCCAATTACCTTTGGATAAAGCCTGGAGTTCTGGAGGGGTTTATGCCCCTACTCTTCGGTACCATGATAGGCTTTTCTACATGGTTACTACGAATGTTTCCCAGGGGGGGCATTTTTATGTCACAGCCGAAGACCCTGCTGGAGAATGGTCCGAACCGATTTGGATAGATCACGAGGGTATCGATCCGTCTTTCATGTTCGATGATGATGGAATTGTTTATTTTTGCAGTACCGGACAACATGATATTGGCGGACAAATCATGCAATCCATGATAGATTTGCGAACAGGGCGATTGCAGCAACCTTCTCGAGCGATTTGGAAACAAGTTAGTGGAAAATCGCCAGAGGGAGCGCATTTGTATAAAATTAAGGATATGTATTATTTGATGGTGGCCGAGGGGGGCACGGAATATGGTCATTGTGAGGTGATTGGTAGGAGCACATCGCCTTGGGGGCCATTTGAGCTTTGTCCGCACAATCCTATTCTCACCCATCGTAGCCAGGATAACCCGATCCAAGTGACTGGTCACGCTGATTTAGTCGAGACTCATGATGGTGGCTGGTGGTTAGTGTTTTTGGCTGTACGCCCAAATGGCTATCCTCCTGTTTACCATCTTGGAAGAGAAACTTTCTTGGCGCCTGTTGAGTGGTCTCGGGATGGTTGGCCTAGAGTTGGATTGAACGGACGAGTTGCCTTGGAAATGGAATCCGATTGCTTACCATCTTATCCCCAGGTACCAGAGCCTGCCCGAGATGATTTTAACCAGTTAAAAATGGGGTTGGTTTGGAATTATTTACGTAATCCAGTCGAGGAATATTATTCACTTACCGAAAGACCCGGCTGGCTGCGATTGGTAGGCTCTGCTGTAAGCCTCGACGAACCATCGTCACCAACATTTGTCGGACGCAGGCAGCAGCATTTTGAGTGTAGAGCTTCTGCGAGGTTAGATTATTCCCCTCGGCAGGAT
Organism: uncultured Anaerolineaceae bacterium; assembly: GCA_964629965.1. Classification (GTDB taxonomy): domain Bacteria; phylum Chloroflexota; class Anaerolineae; order Anaerolineales; family UBA4823; genus CAZVRZ01. The sequence goes on along the minus strand of CAZVRZ010000024.1, from coordinate 8,738 downwards.
GGAGAAGAGGCCGGTTTGGTTGCCTTTATGAACGAGCGACACCATTATGAGATTGCTGTGACAAGCATCGCAAATAGACGAAAGGTGATCGTTCGCAGAAAGATTGGCAGCCTGCAAAGAATTGTGGCAGAGGAAGATATTAGTGGGAGAGATGTAGAACTCCATATCCAGGCTGATCGAAATTGGTATGAGTTTTCTGTTACAACAGACGGCGGACAGAAAATGGTGTTATCACGAGGCGAAACTCGTTATTTATCTACAGAAGTTGCCGGAGGTTTCACGGGGGTTTATTTGGGAATGTACGCGACAGGCAACGGTAAGCCTTGTGCTCAACCAGCAGATTTTGACTGGTTCGAATACATTGTACTTTAGGGAGATGCTGTATGGATGATTTGATTTTTTCTGTTATGGCGCCAGAAAGTGCACGAGCCCAATTGATGCCATTAATCCAGGTGTTTGAGTCGCGTTACCGTATCAAAGTAAAGTTGCAAACCCTTGACTGGGTCACTGGTTGGGCTGATCTGGTTAAAATGGCTATGTATGGTTATGGACCAGATGTATCAGAGATTGGGTCAACCTGGGTGGGCAGCATTGCTTCAATGAATGCCCTAAAACCGTTTGATCGTACCGATGTTCGATCGTTTGGAGGTGAACAAGCATTTCTCCATTCAAGCTGGCAAAGCTGCCTGATGGCTGGCGATGATCAAGTTTGGGCAATGCCGTGGTTGGCGGATACGAGGTTGTTTTTTTATCGCAAGGATTGGTTTGAGCGTCTTGGAATTGTTGATCCGCGCGATTCATTATCGAATCCCGGAAAATTGGGGGATACACTATATAGATTGCGCGATAGTGGTGCGCCAATTCCTCTGGCATTAACTATTGAGCGAACGGCGAATATACTACATGAGGCAGCTTCCTGGATCTGGAGCGTTGGAGGTGAATTCTTTGATCCGGAGAGTAAGAAAATTTTATTCGATCAGCCCCAAGCGAAGCTGGGTTTACGAACCTATTTTAATTTGAGACGATTTTTAGGCTCCTTACACAAGATAAATATAAACTCATCAACATTGTTTGCTCACGGGCAGGCGGCTGTTGTGATCGGCGGCCCCTGGACCTATTTGAATGCAAAAGTTGGGAATGAGAGAGATTTGGATTTGTGGGGAACTGCGATCTTGCCGGGAATTCCTTTTGTTGGCGGATCCAACCTGGTAATTTGGAAGCATTCACGTCAATCTTCCGCCGCTTTAGATCTGATCCATTTTTTAAGCGAGGAATCTAATTCGTACCCAGCAGCTCCTCATTCACAATTACTACCGGCGCGAGTTAATGTATTAGAAGACCTGGCTAGCCGGGGCGATCCATTTATATCTATGCTTGTGCAATCGCTACGAATTGGCCGCTCGTATCCGACAGCCCGTTTGTGGGGGTTGATCGAAGATAGTCTGATCATTGTTATGGCTGAAATGTGGAATGAGTTGTTGGCAGATCAATACTTGGATATTGATGTCAGTCTGGCTAAACACCTGGACCCATTAGCCCGTCGATTGGCTTCAACGTTGAATCTGTAGGAATAGGTTAACTGGAAATATACGGAGAGTATTTTACGTATTGTTTCTGGGACCTGTAAATAGTCAGAAAGATAAAAGAGAGATTTGTGAATTCCCTGCCTTATATCCCCGACTATTATCAATTACATACTCGTCATATCACTAATCAAGGAGCAATTGTTTTAGCTCCCCATGCGCGTTTTACGATTTTGACTTCTCGAATGATTCGCATGGAATATAGCCCAGTCGATGAATTTGAGGATCGAGCTAGCCAGGTATTTTGGTTTCGTGAGCAACCAATTCCCGAGTATAAAGCTAAGCGAACCAGTCAAGGTTTAGATATTTATACAGAACATTTACACCTCCGTTACAAGTCAGTATTAGGCTTTATCCAAAATGGGCTTTCGATAAAGCTATTACAATCTAATATCACCTGGCATTATGGCGATATCGACCCCGACAATTTGCTAGGTACAGGTCGTACATTGGATGAGGCGAATGGTGCAATTGAATTGGATGCAGGATTGGTTTCGCGCTCTGGATGGTCTGTAATCGATGATACTCAGGGACTGGTTTTCAACGAATCCGGTTGGCTAGAACTCCGAAACAAGCCTTCGGGAACCCAGGATCTATATTTTCTTGGATACGGACACGATTATCAGAATTGTCTCAAGGATTACTGTGAGATCTCTGGATCTGCTGCACTTATACCGCGCTGGGCTTTGGGTAATTGGTGGAGTCGCTATTGGGAGTTTAGCCAACAAGAGTTAAGTGATCTGATGCTAGAATTCCGCCAAAGGCAGGTTCCACTATCGGTCTGTATCATTGATATGGATTGGCATGTTACGAAAACAAATAACCAAAGTAGTGGCTGGACCGGTTACACCTGGAACAACAAGCTTTTCCCAGATCCAAGGGGTTTCCTTGCCTTCTTGCATAGTCTGGACTTACACACTGCGCTTAATTTACATCCAGCAGAAGGCATCCACCCGCATGAAGCCATGTACTCGCAAATGGCCACATCTCTGGGTGTTGACCCGGCTAGTGAGGAGCCGATAAAATATAATCCTGTCGATCCTATTTTTGTTAATGCCCATTTCAAATATCTCCATCATCCTCAAGAAGAGGCAGGAGTTGATTTTTGGTGGATGGATTGGCAACAGGGCAATCCCACAAACCTGCCTGGTTTGAATCTGTTATGGTGGATCAACCATTTACATTTTATGGATTTGAGCCGTACAGGCAGTAAGCGTTCGTTCATATTCTCGCGTTGGGGAGGTTTAGGTAGTCATCGTTATCCTATTGGATTTTCGGGAGATACGATCGTGAGTTGGGCCTCATTAGCATTTCAGCCTTATATGACAGCGACCGCGGCCAATGTGGGTTATGGCTGGTGGAGTCATGATATCGGCGGCCACATGCGGGGAATAGAAGACGCAGAGCTGTTTACTCGTTGGGTTCAATTTGGGGTTTTTAGTCCAATTATGCGGCTCCACAGCACCAAGAATCCTTATCACGAGCGTCGTCCATGGGGATACGACGCGGAAACGTTCCAGATTACACGTTATGCTATGCAACTTCGCCATTCTTTGATTCCATATCTTTATAGCATGGCGTGGAAGAATCATGATGATGGTACAGTTTTGGTTCATCCTATGTATTATTTGCGTCCGGAAGATGATCGGGCCTATCTATGCCCCAATCAATATACGTTTGGTAGCGAGCTTGTTGTTGCACCATTCATCTCCCCGGTAGACAAGGATACTTGCCTAAGCCGCCAGGTAATCTGGTTACCAGAAGGCGCATGGTATGGTTTCTTTGAAAACCACTATTATTCTGGAGATTCCTGGCATGCCCTTTACGGAGCGATTAATGAAATACCAGTGTTTGCCCGCGAAGGAGCTATTGTTCCGCTTGCCGAGATGAGTGGCTGGGCAGGCATTGATAACCCAGATAAGCTAGTGGTGCATATTTTCCCCGGAAGATCAAACCAATTCAACCTTTACGAAGATGATGGGGAAAGTAGTTCTTATCTGGATGGCTTGTACAGCATTGCTCATATGAAACTTGATTGGACCGATAAAGAAGTCAAATTTTCGGTATGCCCAGCGAATAGTGACCGGAGCTATTTTCCAAAACAAAGAGAAGTTCAATTGATTTTTCACACCATATGCTGTCCTGATCAGATCATGTTAAAGATCAACGATCGAGAAAGCTCTGCATCAACTGCTTACGATGCTCAAAAAGGTAATTTTTCGATAACAGGAATTCTTCTGACACCGAACGATTCGTTCAAGGTAGTGTTGATGTCTAATTTGGATTTTAACTTTCGTATTCCTTACCAGAAACCTTGTCTGCAAAAAATGCTGAGGGCTTTTCGTGTGAATAGCAATGTGAAGTATGCTATGAGTTGCAATCTTGACCCCTTGCTTGAAAACCCCGATAAGTTGGCGGCTTATGTTGTTTCTCTTTCATCGAGCCAACAAAGAGCTTTGTTTGAGGTACTTACTGGGGCAGGATGCGAACATATCACGAATATTCTTGATGAACTGGTAGTGTTTTGGAATAACTCCGAATTAGAGAAGGTAACTTATAGCCGATCAGGAGAACCCCAATATCTCTTTGAAAAGAGCGTAGTGCCTAAATTTATGGGATATCGAGTTGGAAAAATACCGCTCAAAACTAAGATCGCCTGGAATCTCAGTTACTTTGGGTTGTTGAATGTCAAACTCGTTCAAAAATTACCAGCAGGAGAAAAGTTTATGTATCCAGGACCTGATTAATGTATTGGATATTAGTATGGAGAAGATATGATTTTCTTAGCAAACGAAAATCGTTATAACAACATGATCTATAACCGTTGCGGCAATAGCGGATTGCTATTGCCTGCGGTTTCGCTGGGATTATGGCACAATTTTGGAGGGGTTGATTCTTTTGAAAATGCCCGTTCTATGGTGTTGCGCGCCTTTGATATGGGCATAACCCATTTCGATCTGGCTAATAACTATGGTCCGCCGCCCGGTTCGGCCGAAGAAAGCTTTGGCAAAATATTCAAGCAGGATCTGGGCACTTATCGGGACGAAGTGATCATTTCTACCAAAGCTGGCTATCGCATGTGGCCTGGCCCCTATGGCGAATGGGGGTCCCGTAAATATTTAATAGCAAGTCTCGATCAGAGCTTAAAACGAATGGGAGTGGATTATGTTGACATATTTTACAGCCACCGTCCTGATCCGGAAACACCATTTGATGAAACAATGGCGGCTCTAGATTATGCTGTACAAAGCGGCCGGGCCTTGTATGTGGGGATATCGTCTTACGATCTCGACCAGACAATTGATGCGGTAAAAATCTTGCGCTCGCTAGGCACACCTTGCTTAATCCATCAGCCTTATTACAACATGTTTGGACGTTGGATTGAGGCTGGGCTGCTTAATGTGCTTATGAAGGAAGGAATGGGTTGCATCGCTTTTTCTCCATTAGCGCAAGGTCTGCTTACTGGAAAGTATCTAAATGGAATTCCCAACGATTCGCGTGCCGGGAAACCGCATGGATTCCTACGTCCCGAGCATGTTACCGATGACAAGCTGAAGAAAATTCATAGGCTAAATGAATTAGCGCGAGAACGGAACCAGACTCTGGCGCAAATGGTGATTGCCTGGGTTCTCAGGCATCCAGTTATGACTTCGGCCTTGATTGGGGCAAGTCGTGTAAGCCAGATAGAGGATTGTGTTGCTGCATTAAATAATCTGTCTTTTGGATCGGAAGAACTTGCAAGAATCGACGCGATTCTTGCTTAGAAATTGAAAAACGATGATATGATAATAGCTAGATTTTTTCATGGAGGATGAAATGGAAGCAATTATAAATGAGATCTATAATTGTGTTTTGGAAGGCAATAATTCTGAGATAGCCGAGAAAGTTCAGTCGGCTCTTGACGCCGGTATTGAGACCGCAACAATTTTAAATCATGGTATGGTGTCTGCCATGTCAGAAGTTGGCAAGCTGTTCGAAGATGGCGAATATTACGTTCCTGAGATGTTGATTGCCGCTCGCTCCATGCAAACCGGCCTGGGGATTCTGAAACCTCATATGGCCAAGGCTAATATAAAGGCTGCGGGTAGGGTTGCTATCGGAACGGTCAAGGGAGATTTGCACGATATTGGTAAGAATCTGGTTGCCATGATGCTCGAAGGCGCAGCATTTGAAGTGGTTGACCTGGGCGTTGATGTTACGCCCGAGAAATTCATACGAGCCATTCAAGAACAAAATGTGCAGATTATTGCCTTGTCAGCCTTGCTAACTACCACAATGCCTGCTATGCGAGCCACGATTGATGCTCTGAAGACATCTGGTGTCAGGGATAGTGTCAAGGTGATTGTTGGAGGTGCTCCGCTTACGGCTGATTTTGCGCGAGAAATTGGAGCAGATGGTTATGCCCCGGATGCCAGCCGGGCAGTAGGATTGGCAAAGTCATTGTTATCCTGAATAACCTTACTAGCTGACCTGAAAATTTATATTGGTTTGCTTGATGGTAACAACCCTGCGTTTGTGTAATAGGTTGTCCAAAAGATTCTTGTTTGGACAGCCTATGTTTGATTCTGATAATATAGAAAGAGTTAACCATGTCTGAGATAACAAAACCACCCATAGCAACGAAATTAAAATATGTGCAAGTTGGCTTGGGCGCCAGATCGATCATGTTTCAAGAAGCTATTCTTGACCATTATCCTCAAAATCATGAAATGCTTGCTGTGTGCGACAACAATGAGGGGCGCGTGCGGTTGTGCCAAACGTGGGCAAACGAAAAAGGCTATTCGGTGAAAGGATTCTTGGCCAGTGATTTTGACTCCATGATCAAGGATTGTTTACCCGATATTGTGATTGTGACCACAAAAGACAAATTTCATGATGAGTATATTTGCCGAGCGATGGAATTGGGTTGTGATGTGATTACGGAAAAGCCAATGACCACCACGGCTGAAAAGTGCCAACGAATAATAGACACGATAAAGAAAACAGGCCGATCTTTGCGTGTGACTTTCAACTATCGCTATGCTCCGCCTCGCACGCAGATAAAAGAATTATTGATGTCTGGTATTATCGGTGATGTTTTGTCTGTAGATTTTCACTGGTTGTTGGATACTCATCATGGGGCAGATTATTTCCGCCGTTGGCACCGAAATAAAGATAATTCGGGAGGATTATTGGTGCATAAAGCTACTCATCATTTTGACCTGGTGAATTGGTGGTTGTCCAGTGTGCCCGAGACGGTGTTTGCCAGTGGAAGAAGAGGTTTTTACACACCCCAGCAGGCAGATGTTTATGGATTAACTGATCGGGCGGAACGTTGCTTGGGATGTACTGCAGCCGTTCGTTGTCCATTCTACCTGGATTTACGCAAGCATGATGAGCTGAACAAGTTGTACTTACAGAATGAGCAATATGATGACTATTACCGTGACCGTTGTGTTTTTAGTGAGAACATCGATATTGAAGACTCGATGGAATTAGTGGTTGGCTACCGTAATGGGGTGAAGATGAGCTATTCGTTAAATGCTTTTATGCCCTGGGAGGGTTATGCAATATCTTTCAATGGAACGAGAGGTCGTCTTGAGCATCATTGTGAAGAAACAGTTTATATTAGCGGGGATGGCTCTGTGCAGGGAGCGCTGAAAGCACATGGTACAACCACGTCAATATACCCTCACTTCGCGCCGGCTTACCAGGTGGATCTTTGGCAAGGTGAAGGAGGCCACGGAGGAGGCGATTATTTCCTTCTCCGAGATCTATTTGCAGATTCTCAGCAAGCAGATAAATATATGCGGGCTGCGGACCACCGGTCTGGCGCTTATTCGATTTTGACAGGTATTGCCGCCAATCGCTCTATCCAAACGGGTCAGTTAATCCGTATATCCGATCTCATTACTGGGCTTGAGTTACCCGATTATCCTCCAATGCCAGATCGGTTTTGTAAACATATATGAGATTGCTGCCTTCTATTTGCTAATAATGCCCATCGCTGCACGGGTAGTGGCTGCAAATGATTCTCGATAGAGCAATTGCTGGCTTATTTGTCCGAAGTAGTACGCTCAGATACATTCCACGATTGATATTAGATAAATATGATATAATTAGGAATAATATGGTTGTCTTTTCAATATAAGATAGAAAAGAGGTTTACATGTTTGTTGTAAAATATTCTATTCCCAATATATCTTGTATGCACTGTGTTCACACGATCCAGAGTGAGTTGAGTGATCTAGAAGGCGTGCACTCGGTCAAGGCTGATGCAAGTAGCAAGATGGTGGAGATCGTTTTCGATAGCCCTGCGACCGAAGAGCAGATCAAGAAGCTGCTGGCCGAGATCAATTACCCCGCGGCCCCACTCGGATAGCGGCTGCCTGGTATTTGGAAAGACGAAGTAGGAGGGCGTTACCTGTATGCCTGGCATCAAGCAATACACTCTCCCGGTGACCGGGATGACCTGTGCCAACTGCGTTGCGACCATCGAGCGCAACCTCAAGAAGCTGGACGGCGTGCAGTCCGCGGCTGTCAACCTGTCCTCGGAACGGGCAACGATCCAGTTCGACCCAACCCGGCTGGGCTTGAACGACTTGGTTGCTCGGGTGGAGCGCGCCGGTTATGGGGTGGCTGTGGGCGAGGCGGATCTGATGATCCGGCGCATGGCGGACGATAACGACGCTCGGCGGCTGGAAGCGGCGCTGCGCAAATTGGAAGGTGTGCAGGCGGCCCAGGTTTCGCTTGCCACGGAAAAGGCCCGCATTGCCTATATCCCCACCATCGTCAGCCAGGCCGAGCTGCGCCGTGCGGTCGCCGAGGCGGGCTTCGAGGCCCTGGAGCTGGGCGGTGAGGCCGAAGATGCCGAAGCCAAAGCGCGCCAGCAAGAGATCGACTACCAGAAGCGCATGTTGACGCTGGGCCTACTGTTCACCATCCCCCTGTTCCTGCTCTCGATGGGCAAAGACCTGGGCCTGCTGCCGGCGTTTGTTTACCTCCCACAGGCGCCGCACATGGGTGGGATGCGGGAAGCCCAAGGATGGTTCAACTGGTTGCTGCTGGTCCTGGCGACCCCGGTTCAGTTCTACGTCGGCTGGCAGTACTACGTCGGCGCGTTCAAGGCGCTGCGCAACCGCTCGGCCAACATGGACGTGTTGATCGCGCTGGGCT